>CAYVOZ010000056.1:0-15380 GCA_964453325.1 uncultured Christensenellaceae bacterium
GACGGCCTCGGGGTGCTCGCCGGTATCGGTAAAAATCATGCGCGCGAGCGCGGCCTTTTCGCTCGGCACGAGGTGAAAGCCATCGTAAAAATTGTCCTCATTTGAGGTGTAGGCGTTCACAAACTCAAAGTTTGCGGAGCCGTCGGTTATTGGCTCAAAGCGTATCTGCACGACGCCGAACTGGCCCGCGCCGCCGGACTGCTTCTTATGCTTGCCCTCTGCCTCCGCGGTCTTGCGTATAGTCTCGCGGTATGCCACGCGCGGCTCTGAAAGCGCCGCCTCGACGCCGAACTTGTTCTTCAGCTTCTGGCAGATGACCTCTATATGCATTTCGCCCATGCCGGATACGAGCGTGTCGCCGGTCTCGGAGTTCTTGGACATTACGAACGTGGGATCCTCCTCCTCGAGTCTGTGCAGACCCGCGAAGACCTTCTCCTCCTCGCCCTGCTTCTTTGCGCTGACGGCAAGGGATATGCACGGCTCGCCGAAAACTACGGGCGGGAACTGTACCTTATCGCTCTGAGTGCACAGAGTATCGCCGGTGGTGGTGTACTGCAGCTTTGCAAGCGCGCCTATGTCGCCCGCACAGAGCTTATCCACGCTCAGGACCTTCTTACCGCACATGATGGATATGCCGCCGAACTTCTCGACCTTGCCCGCGTTCACGTTATAGAGCACGGTGTCCGGCTTGAGCTCTCCGCGGTATACCTTGAAAATATTTATCTTGCCTACGAACGGGTCGGCGATGGTCTTTAAGACCTGGGCCGCGAACGCGCCCTTGCTGTCGCGCAGCACCTCCACATTCTCCTCGGTCGCGGAGTCTATAGCGGTCATGGGAGCGGCCTTATCCGCTGCGGGATAATATGCGTTTATGGCGTCCATGAGCTGGAGCACGCCCTGGTTCTGCAGCGCGGACGCCACGAACACGGGGATAACGTCGGCCTCGCGAATGCCCTCGGCCAGACCTGCAAGTATCTCCTCCTTGGAGAGCGCCTCGCCGTCGAGGTACTTCATCATGAGCTCCTCGTCGTTGGCGGCTGCGTTCTCTATAACGGCCTCACGTACGGACTCCGCTTCGCCCTTAAGCGCTGCGGGGACGTCGATCTCCTTGACCTCTCCGGCCTTTGCGCCGAACTCATACGCCTTGTCCTCTATAACGTCGACAAAGCCCTTGAATACGAGACCGTCCATTATCGGTATCTGAATGGGGGTTATGCCCTGTCCGAATTTCTTTCTGAGCTCTTCTATGACCTTATTATAATCGACATGCTCCTTGTCCATCTGGTTTATGAGCACGCTCATGGGCTTTTTGTTCTTCTTGCAGAATTTGTATGCCTTCTCTGCGCCGACGCCCACTCCGGAAAGACCGTTAACGAGTATAAGGGCGCTGTCCGCGAGGTAATATGCCTGCGTGGTCTCACCCACGAAATCGAAGAAACCGGGGGCGTCTATGAGGTTTATTTTGCTGCCCTTCCATTCTATGGGCGCGATGGCAGTCATAAGAGAAAAGTGGCGCTTGATCTCCTCGGGATCGCTGTCGGTCACGGTAGTTCCGTCCTCGACCTTGCCCCTGCGTTCGATCACTCCCGCATTCCACAGCATCGTCTCGACGAGCGTCGTCTTGCCCTCTCCGCCATGTCCGGCCACGGCGATGTTTCTGATGTGAGCCGCATCGTATACCTTCATCTTTGTTCCTCCGATAATAAATAATATTGTTTGTATATTTGTTTCGAGTAAACTATTTCTGCAACCTTTCCAAGCATACCAATATATAATACCAAAACCGAAATGAAAAATAAACAGTTTTTTAAAAGCTTTTAAAAAAACGTGGATTTTAGCTCCCGTATATGCAATAATGGCATGAGAAGAATAATTATAAGAAAGGCACTGTACATCCGAACAATGGACAATTTTGAAAAAAACGACAATATAAAGCAGGAAGAGGATCATACCGTGGTATTTCCCGCGGAAGAGCAGGCTCCCGATATCATGGCTGCCGCTTCCGAAGAGCCCGCCGCCGAAGAAAACGGCAGTGACGAGCCCGAAGTCCTTGAGGGTACGGTCTCTGACGCTCCGGGCGAGCCCGAGCTCACCGGCTTTTATGCCACGCTGCACGACATGGATCCCAAAAAGATGAAGATACTGCAGATCGTCTTAGGCATATTATCCGGCGTGATCTGCTGGGCGGCGCTGCGCGCGTCGAGCCTTTTAGGCGAGGACGACGGCATACTCCGCTGGGCCTTCATCATAGTGTTTGCTATACTCATGCTCGGCAGCAACTATCTCGGACGCAAGGCCGCCGTCAGCATAACCAAATTCCGTCTCGGTCTCATAATAGGCCTCGGAGCATGCATCGCGGTGTTCGCAATAGTGTTTTTCGCATCGGGTCAGCAATACGGTCTTGTGGAGATGTTGTTCCCGGACCTGATCGCTTAGCCAAAAGCCATAGAGCCTCTTTGGAGACACTGAATATATGGAACTGAAATCACAGCAAAAGGTATTGGGGCTGCTGCTCCGGATGTCGGGCAAGAAGGACAAGCCTGTCGGCTGTATTCCTTTTGTTCCGCAAAAGACGACGCCTGTAAGCATGTCGCCCATAGAACAGCCCTTTGAGCGCGCCACTCCCGAATCCCAGGGTGTGGACAGCGCTCTTTTAGCCGATTTCATCCGGGAAATATCCGACCGCAGGGATCTCGGAGTGCATTCCGTGATGATACTGCGAAATTCCCGCGTCATTGCGGAGTGCTCGATGTATCCCTATGACCGCGGCATATGGCACGTCACGCATTCTCTCGCAAAGAGCATAACCGGCATAGCAGTCGGCATGCTCATCGACGAGGGAAGGCTGTCTCTCGATACGCTCGTCACCGACGTCTTTGCCGGACAGGTGCCGTCCATGTTCACGCTGCGAAAAAAAGAGCTCCGCGTGCGCCATCTCCTGACGATGTCGAGCGGAGTCAGCTTCAGCGAGGCGGGCGCGGTCACCGACGACAACTATGTAAAGGCGTATCTCGAATCCGGAATGGTCTTTAAGCCCGGCGAGAAGTTCATGTACAACAGCATGAACAGCTATATGCTCTCCGCGATAATCCAGAAGCTCACCGGAGTAACGATGTTCGACTATTTAAAGGAGCGTCTGTTCGCCCCTCTCGGCATCACCAACGTATTCTGGGAGTCCTGCCCCATGGGCATAACCAAGGGCGGATGGGGGCTGTATATAATACTCGAGGACGTTGCCAAAATATCCCAGCTGCTTTTAAATAAGGGCGTATGGAACGGCAAGCGGCTGCTAAGCGAGAGCTATATAGAAGAAGCGACGCGCGCACAGATACGCTCGGACCGCGGCATGAACGACTACGGCTACGGCTATCATATATGGATAAGCAAGCGCAGCGGCTCCTATCAGTTCAACGGCATGCTCGGGCAAAACTCCTATATAATACCCGACCTCAATATCGTTATCGTCATAAACGCAGGCAACGGCGAGCTTTTCCCAAAATCCAACATGACGAGCATAGTCGAAAGCTATTTCGGCGACGGCTACCGTCCGAAAAGCAGACTGCCGCTCGGCATTATTTCGAGAAAAAAGCTGACCACGCTCATTGACCTTTTTGAGGAGCCGCGCTCGAGGCAGCTCCCGCCGGCTGAACAGTGCAGGCTGCTCGACGGAAGCGTATATAAGACCGACCGCGGAGGCAGCGTGCTGCCCGTGTTCATACAGGCCATGCAGAACAACCACTCCATGGGCATATCCCGCATAGGCTTTGAGCTCAAGGGCGACGAGCTGCATATGCTCGTCACGGAATCGGATCAGAAGTTCGACATACCCGTGGGCTTCGGCAGATATATTCAATCCACTCTCGATTTCGGCGGGGAAAAATACACCGTCCGCACGCTCGGCGCTTTTGCAGCGGACGAGGACGACACCCCGGTGCTCAAAATATTTATGCCCTTTATAGAGACGGCGAGCACGCGCAGGATAAAGATATTCTTTTACGGCGATTCCATAACCGTAAAATTTTTCGAGGATCCCGGGCTCAATCTCGCCATGGACGGGCTCGGCGTGATAGTCAACACAGGCGCGGGCGGAGGCGGACACCTGCTCTTTTCCCTTTTGAGCAAGGCGAGCGACATAGAGCCCGAGTATCTGAGCTATCGCGCGTCAAAGACCATGATGCCCGTCATAACCGGCAAAAAGATAAAGGCGTGACGGCCCGGGCTGCGCACAGCATTTAAACAGCAGAACTAGTTTGTTGCATTCAAGCGTCCCGTAAGCGCATCGCGGAGACGCTTTTTTATTGAATAGCGCTTAAATACTGCGCAAACTGACTCGCAGGGATGCAGACGTATTGTTTATCGCATTGAACCGGCATCGATCCTTTCCGAAATCTGTTGCATATCTCGTTAAATATGGGTATACTATAGTAAGAAAGTCTTACTTTCTTACTCACTATACAGGAGGTGAATGGATATGTTGGCAGAGCTTCGCGCGAAGTCACAGGTCACTATACCCAAAGAGGTGGTGACAAAGCTCGGCATCAAGGAGGGCGACAAGCTCGATGTTGTAGAAAAGGATGGCCTTATACAGCTCATCCCCGTTGTTGTATACCCAAAAAAGTATGTCGACGAGTTAAGAAGCGAGATCGACGGCATCAAGGCGAATATCACAGAGGGAACACAGCCGGTTTTTTCCAACATCGACAGTCTGTTTGACGCGCTGGAGAAATAAGTATGTTTCAATTCACCTTTACAGACAGATTTCGTAAGCACTTCAAGAAGCTGAACGAGAATGAAAAAAAGCAGCTTATGGGTAAGTTGGAGCTGCTTTCGGAAAACCCCATGCATCCGTCGCTGCGAACAAAGCGCATCCAGGGAACGACAGATCTGTTTGAATGCAGCGTCAATATGGATATCCGCATAATATGGTTCTACGAGGGCAGCATTATGATCATACTCGTTGACGTCGGACACCACGATGTTTTGGATCAGTACTGAACATCGCTTACACAGAGCATCAGAGCTTAAGGACATATTGAAGCGTACAAAGTCAGTATCATTCTCAGACGTTTTTACCGGCTGCTTATGCCAGCCCCCGAACACTCTGCGTTTTGCATCGATTTTTTGCATTTTATCCCCGTATCATTGACTTTGACCGTGTTTTAAAGCATGATGATATCAGTAGACATATCTTTAAAAGAGGTGCCGGATGGAGCAGGGATCGATCGCGCCAAAGGGCATGTCATTGAGGCATGCGCGTGTTCCCTATAAGGATCAGACCGAGCTTTTCGGAGAGCTTTTAGCGGCGCTCGACAGCCGTATTTGGCTCGTCTATAAATACAGCGCGCATAACGAGCCCAAGGACGCCCCGTTTCGCACGGCGGCTGACCGCTTTGAAGCCTCTCTCGGAATAAATACAGAGCTGCGCCTCTTTGACCGCGCCACCGCGGAGGAGCGGGACGGACTCGATAACGATACCTCATATATACTCTCACGTCTCGAAAAAAGCAACGGCTCGATACCGCTCGTATGGCTGTATAATACCTTTTCCCTGTCCGTTTATCAGCTTCTGGCATTCACCGCCGCGCTCGCGCCCACTCTCGACCCGAAGTATTCCCAGATATATGCTTTTTTGCAGAGCGACGCATCGCGCACGCTTTTGGAGCTTTCGCTCGCGCTGCGCGTCTGCGCACCCGCCGACTCGACTATATCCGGACTCGAGCGGTTTTTGCGCACGGATTCCCTGTTCGCGCTGCTTTTTGACTATACGCTGCTAAGGGAGGGCAGGCTCAGGCCGCTCCCGCGCGTATGGGAATTTTTGTCGCTCGCATGGCCGGAGTATCCCGCGGGACTTACAAATTTGCTTGCAGAAGAGCCCGAGCCGCTCCTAATACGCAAGGAGATAAAGGACGAGCTTAAAAAAGCTCTCTTGCCGGACGATACCGCGGTCATGCTTTCCGGGCCGCCTCTTTCCGGTAAAAAGCTGCTGCTCGCGCATGCGGCAAGGGAGCTCGGCACGAATTTTGCCATGCTGGATTTCGAGCTGTGGAAGGACGAGCCCGAGCGCGGCATAAGGCTCGCGGCGCTCGAGGCCGTGCTGCTCGGCGGCTCGCCCTGCCTATATCATTTCCCAAAACCTACGGGGAATGAGGAGCACAGCGCCGCAGACGCAATGACAGCCCGCGCGCTCGAGGGCTGGCGGCATTTCGGCTGCATATGCATAATGTCGGAGGAGCCGTATAAGAACACGCTTCTCTCCGAAGGCCGCACCGTCATACATATAGACATACCTCCCACGACGCAGCAGGAGCGCAGCACTCTCCTCGACGCGTTTCGCGGGGACGCAGCGATACCCGACGCCACGGAGCTCACGGACAAATTCCGCTTTGAGCCCGGACAGATAAAGAGCGCCGTCCGTCAGATAACCGGCATTGCGGAGGCTCTCGGCACAGACGCGGCCGACGCCGCGACGGTGCACCGCTGCTTTTACGATCAGATAATACACAAGCTCGCGGAGCTTGCCTCTCCCGTAAAGGCCGCCTATACATGGGACGATCTCGTGCTGCCGTCCGCGCAAAAGGAGCTCATGCGCGAGGCTTGCGATCATATGCGCTACGGTCACATAGTATACGGCGAATGGCGCATGAGCGAGCAGCTGAGCTACGGCAAGGGGCTGACCATGCTCTTCGCCGGGCCTCCCGGCACGGGCAAGACCATGGGCGCACAGGTGATAGCCAATCAGCTGCACATGGAGATGTATAAGATACAGATATCGCAGGTCATGTCCAAGTATATAGGCGAGACGGAGAAAAACCTTGAGGCGCTTTTTAAAGAAGCCCGCCGCTCGAGCTGCATACTCTTCTTTGACGAGTGCGATGCGCTCTTCGGCAAGCGCAGCGAGGTAAAGGACTCTCATGACCGGTACGCCAACGTCGAAACGGCATATCTGCTGCAGCAGATGGAGGAGTTCGACGGCATAACTATACTCGCGACGAATCTTCAACAGAATTTGGACGCGGCCTTTATGCGGCGCATAGGCTTTGTCGTGCATTTTCCGCTGCCGAACGCGGATTATCGCGCGATGCTCTATAAGAAGCTTCTGCCCAAGTCCGCGCCTCTCTCCGACGACATAAACTTTGATTTTCTCGCCGAACGCTTCGACGTGTCCGGCGGCAGCATAAAGAATATAACCACAAATGCGGCGTTTTTGGCGGCGCGTGAGCAAAAGCCCATAGACATGCGGCACCTTCTGCGCGCCGCGGTCAACGAGCTCAAAAAGAACGAGATAGTAGTGGTACGCTCGGATCTGCGGGAGTACGCGGAGTTAGTGTTCGGCTGAGCATCCTTCCGGCGCTTAAGCCATCCGCCGCCGCACAGTAAAGGAGTTTTTGTATGCAGACCTATACCGAAAAAAGAAGAAACGGTAATAAAGACGCAGCCGTATCCGAAAAGCCGCGCATACCCTCCGTCAGGGACGCGCTCTCTTCACCGGATACGCGTAAGCTCGATCTGCCCGAGCAGGTGCGGGAGCAAATGCAGTCCGCCTTTTCCGTTGACCTTTCCGACGTCACGATATTCGAGAGCCCTCTTATTAAAAGCGAGGGCGCAAACGCGATAGCGAAGGGAAATATGATGGGCTTCGCCCCGGGAAAATTCCGTCCGGAATCCACGACCGGGCAGGCGCTCATTGGTCACGAGCTCTCGCATATAATGCATCAGGCTCAGGGTCAGCACGGCGCTCCCGGCGTCGACGGAGTGCTTTCCGACACGAGCCTCGAGGCGCAGGCCGACAGCGAAGGGCTTTCCGCGGCGCTCGGCGGCTCGGTATACTCCGGCGAGACCATAACGCCCGCCGGCACGGACAGCGCTCCGATACAGGCGGACAAGGACAAACCCGAAAAAACACAGTACGAAAGCGAAAAGCTGGCGCATCACAACGCCACGCAGCAGCAGGCGCTCGTGACCCGTCACAACGCCGGGCTCTCCAGACCCGCAGCAATAAATTCGGACGCGGTAGTAAGCAAGTTAACTAATTTAAAAAAATACATGGCCGAGGACACAAGATCCGCGGGAGACGCCGCGTTCGATACGTTTGCGCCCGGAGTCTTTCATCAGATGCAGAGCAGCGACGCCTTCCGCAAGGGAACTTCGGACATTCACGACGCAGCTGCGGCCAAGGGCGCGCCTCTGTCGCCTCAGGAAGCCTCGACAAAAATGCTGCTCTCCGCCTTCCGTGAGACAAGCGAGCAAAACTCCATTATGAACGGCTTCGGTCAGGGAATGGCCTCCGGCGACACGGTGCAAAGCATGGTCGGGCTGCAAAACAGTACCTTCGGCGACCGCGCAATGGCGGCAGAGGCGGAAAAAGAGCGGCGGGCAGAGGAAAGCAGACGCGCGCTTGCCGAATTTGAGGCAAAAAAGGCTCGCGGCGAGATCCCCGCCAACACTCCCACTCCGGACTTCACCGGCAGCAAGACCGGCTCAAGGGTAAAGGGGAACGAGGCTGCAAATCCCGAGTTCACCAGACAGATCGCGGAGATGGTAAAAGCAGATCCCGGTCTGATGAAATACTTGAGAGGTCTTCAGGGTACCATGGCAGGCGGAATGGATGGCGACGTTGCAGGGGCAAATACCGCTGCATTGAGCTCGTTCATGCTCGGAGTTATAAATCCCCTGCTCTTTGACAAGGGCGCCACCAGTACCGATATGAGAACAAAGAAAGCCATGGTCATGGCGACGCAGTCTTTGCAAAACGCGGTGAACGAAACGTCCATAAAGGCTTATTTTGACCCAAAATATCTCGATACCATAACCGATCCCGAGGAGAAGCAGCGCGTCGCGGCCGGTGCGCAGTCCTTCGGCCATCTGTATAACACTCTCGGCGCGACAAAGGACGAGATGACCACACCCGCGGCAGGCTACGCCGGGCCGGATTTCGTCGCCGAGCGCAAAAAGGACATTGCGTTCTCACCCACCGCAGTTCAGTTCATGGATGCAAACAGCATAGGCATGAGCAAAAGCACACCGTCCGCGCAGAAGCGTCACGTAATACGCGGTATGAACAGCTATGCCGAGGCAGACGACGTTTCCGCGCCGCTTCCGCAGGGCGTGGATCAGTACAGAAGAGACGTAGCGATACCCGCGGAGCCAGCAAAGCCCAAGACCCTGTCGATGGCCCCGGGATATAAATGGCAGCCGCCGACCACGTCTGCGACACTGCCCGCAGCGGACCCGCTCCGCTCTCTGCGTCCGCATCAGCCCGCAGTTCCGCCGCAGCCCGTCGCAGCGCCTCCCGTACAATGGACCGCTCCGAGAGGGCGCTCGACAGGCGCGCGCAGCTCCGTACAGCTTGGCTCGCGTTCTCCTTCCCCCTCGCCCGCCCGCGTACCGTCCCCCGTTCCCTCGCCGGCTCCCGAGCCCGTCGCTTCGTCCACACAGCAGGGGAATCCCGGTCCCGGCCTCGACGGCAGACCCGTCACGCCGCTGCGTCCTTCAACGATCCAAAGGCGAATGAACCGCAGAGCCGGAGTCTTCAAGCCCGTAGGTCCGATCGAGCTTTAACGGGGCGCAATTCAAAAGGTAAGCAAAAATGAGCTATTTACTCAAAATAAAGCCGGAGTGGTTCTCCGGCTTTAAGCAATACATACCGGAAAGCCTCTGGGACGACGTGCTTTACCGTCCCGGTGATATGACCGCCATAGGCGCGGTAAACGGCGACGGTCTCGGCGCGGGCGCGCTCACGGCGTTTATGCGCGGCGACGGCAGCGTCATACTGCGCTCGCTTTACGTAGACGCCTCCTGCCGCAGGCAGGGACTCGGCAGTCTCCTGCTCGCCGGGCTCGAAAAGCACGCGGCGGAGACCGGCGCGCGCGTTATCTCCGCACGCTACGCTCTGCCGTCCGGCGAGCTAAACGACGCCGACCGGCTTTTTTCCGGCAGACGCTTCACCGTAACGCGCGAGGGCATACGCGCCGAATGCACGACGGGGCGGTTAAGGGAGGGCGGCTTTTATCGCAATATACGGCTGCGCCGCCGTCTGCCGCTTTTCCGCATATGCGAGCTTAAAGAACATGAGCTTATGCGCATACAGCGCTGCTGCGAAAAAGAGCTGCCCGAGTTTCTGCGTCCGTTCACGCAGGGCGACGCTCTCGACGCGGAGTGCTCGTTCGTCTGCTTCGACGAGTACGGCGTATACGGCCTCTGCCTCGTCACGTTCGAGGGCTCGTATATCGAGCTCGCATCCGCTGCGGTGCTCGCTCCCGGAGTGCTTAACGACCTCGTTTATTCCGTGATAACGGCTGCCGCCGAAAAGTACGGCGCGGATATGCCCGTCGTCTGCTCCGCAGTCAACGATAAGAGCGAGCAGGCCGTGCGCACAGTCACCGACGGCTGCATAAAAACCATACTCACCGCGCACAGAGCCCGGCTTGAGCTGTAAAGCGCCCTTCCGGCAATATTTATTCCCGATCCCGTATCCTCTCCACTTTCCATAGTCTTCCTCATAACTCAATATCTGTAAAAATGCATTAAAAACGCATAAAACGCCCCTTTATGTTGACAAGCACATGCGTATTTAGGTATAATTCAAGTTTGTTGGGGGGTCGGAAATGAACAACAGTGGATATATAATCGAAATCAAAGGCCTGTGTAAAACCTTCGAGAGCAAGAACACGTATGTCGAAGCCTTAAAGGACATAGACCTTTCCATAAAAAGAGGCGAGATCTTCGGCGTCATAGGTCTAAGCGGCGCGGGCAAAAGCACGCTCGTGCGCTGCATAAACTTTCTTGAGCGCCCCACCTCCGGTACCGTGTGCTTTAACGGCAGTGATCTTTCAGAGCTCTCCGAGTCCGGGCTTTTGGAGGCCCGCCGCTCCATGGGCATGATATTTCAGGGCTTTAACCTTTTAGAGCAGCGCACCGCGTTAAAAAACGTGTGCTTTCCTTTAGAGATAGCGGGCATGCCCAAAAAACAGATGCTGGACCGCGCGAACGAGCTTTTGGATATCGTTCAGCTTTCCGATAAAAAAAACGCCTATCCGTCCCAGCTTTCCGGCGGTCAGAAGCAGCGCGTAGCCATTGCGCGGGCGCTGGCGACGAATCCGGACGTGCTGCTGTGCGACGAGGCCACGAGCGCTCTCGACCCCGAGACCACGCAGTCCATACTGAGCCTTTTAAAGAGCATAAACCGCTCCATGGGCGTCACTATTATAATCATCACTCACGAGATGCGGGTCATAGAGCAGATATGCAGCCGCGTCGCTATAATAAGCGAGAGCAGGATCGCCGAGATCGGTGAGGTAAAGGACGTATTTTTGAAGCCGCAGACCTCCGCAGGACGTCAGCTCATACTCCCGAAGGACGACACCGCGACGCAGCTCTTCGGAGCGCGCTGCATCCGCATAGTCTTCGACGGCGGTTCGTCGTTTGAGCCGGTCATATCCGACATGACGCTGACCTGCCGCACCAAGGTGAACATACTCTTTGCCAACACGCGCAACATAGACGACCGCGCCTACGGTCAGATGCTTTTGCAGCTGCCCGACGATGATGCGTCCGTCGCGCGCATAAAGGCATATCTGGACGAAAGAAAAATCAGCTACAGAGAGGAGCAGCCCGATGTCCATAACACAAATTCTTGACCTCATGGGCACAGGCGTGCTCGAAACACTCTATATGACCGTCGTTTCCACGGTAATTTCCTATGTGATAGGTCTGCCGCTCGGCGTGCTGCTCACTATCAGCGACAGAAACGGCGTAAGGCCCAGACCCGTGCTTAACGCCATACTCGGCGTTATTATCAACGTACTGCGCTCGGTGCCGTTCCTTATACTGCTCGTCGCGATAATGCCCTTTACGCGCACCGTCACAGGCACGACCATAGGCTCCACCGCGACCATAGTGCCTCTCGTCGTCGCCGCCTCGCCGTTTATAGCGCGAGTAGTCGAGTCCTCCCTCAAGGAGGTGGACTTCGGCGTGATAGAGGCCGCGCAGTCCATGGGTACCTCCACGTTCAAGCTCATATATAAGGTCATGCTGCCCGAGGCCAAGCCCTCGCTCATAACAGGCGGTACGATAGCCGTCACGACTATACTCGGCTATTCCGCGCTCGCCGGCTTTGTCGGCGGCGGCGGACTCGGCGCGATCGCCATAAACTACGGCTATTACAGATATCAGACCGACATAATGCTCATCACCGTGCTGCTGCTCGTCATCGTCGTACAGCTTTTGCAGGAGATAGGCATGCGGGTCATGAAGCGCTCGGACAAGCGCATAAGATAGGCAGTAAAATTTAAAACATATAGAGGAGAAAAAACATGAAAAGAACAATAGCGATCGTTGCAGCGCTCGTTCTTGTCCTCGCCGCTCTCACGGGCTGCGCTGGCAAGGCGGACGACAAGACCATCAAGGTCGGCGCGAGCCCCACGCCCCACGCGAAGATACTTGAGGTCGCCAAGGAGGTCCTCGCAGAGGACGGCTACACTCTTGAGATAGTCGAGTTCAACGACTATATCATCCCCAACACCGCCACCGAGGACGGAGAGATAGACGCCAACTATTTCCAGCATCAGCCCTATCTGACCGACTTCAACGCCGAGAACGGCACCCATCTCGTCTCCGTCGCCTCTGTACATTACGAGCCGTTCGGCCTTTATCCGGGAAAGACCGCTTCCATTGACGAGCTCAAGGAAGGCTCCATAATATCCGTTCCCAACGACGGCACGAACGAAGCACGCGCTCTTATGCTGCTCGAGGCTCAGGGACTCATCAAGCTCAGCGAGGAGGCCAGCTTTACCGCGACAGTTCTCGACATAACCGAAAATCCAAAAAACCTTGACATCAGAGAGATCGAGGCTGCACAGCTTGCACGCTCGCTCCAGGACGTCGATATGGCAGTCATAAACGGCAACTATGCCATAGAGGCAGGGCTCAACGCCGTGACCGATACAATAGCAGTCGAGGACAAGGACTCCGAGGCCGGAAAGACCTATTCCAATATACTCGTCGTCAAGGAAGGCAACGAGAACAACGCCGGTATACAGGCTCTTAAAAAGGCACTCATGAGCGATAAGGTCAAAGATTTTATCAACGAGACATTCGGCGGAGCGGTCATACCCATGTTCTAAGGTATTACAGTGTGACTGTTAAGGCCGGCGCATTTCGCGCCGGCCTTTTTTTGCACTTTCATTTTCCCGGGAAATAATACTCAGAGCGAGAACATTGCTCTCACAGCGGCGCGTATCTCGGGTATCGCTCCGTCGTATGCATACGCGACCTGAAGAGCCTCCTGCGACAGTACGCAGCTTTCGTCCGTGAGCTTCAGCATTTCGTCCGCGGATGCGTCCAGCTCATAGCATATCCGCGCGAACATCTCCACATCCGGCCTGTTTATGCCGAGCTCCCAATTTGAAAGACGCGCGCTCGATATCCCCAGCCTCTCCGCAAGCTCCTTTTGGGTATATCCCTTCTGCTCTCTCGTCTTCTTTATCTCGCCGCCTATCTCGTATTTTGCTTCTTTATCGTTGTCATAATTCATTTTGAGACCCTCCGATAATCATAATATACAAGATATTATTGATTGTCAACGATATTATTACAAATTTTCTTTAATTTTCCTTGACATTCAAGAAATCCTGTGTTACCATGTAGATAATTCAATTATTCCTTGATTTGGAGGTCACTATGTCTATCTACAAAACTGTACAACTCGTTATAAGAGAGCGGTCCGTCACTCAGAAACTCGTTGCCAATGCTATAGGCATGAAGGAGACTACCCTTTCCGCAAAGCTGCACGGTCACAGAAAGCTTTATGCGGACGAGTTCGGAATGATCTGCAGAGCGCTCGGAGTCAGCGCGGACTCCATAATCGACCGCAGAAACACGGAGCAGGCAGGCGACGCTCCGGCGGTCTTATAAAAACGGGAGTACGGAAATGAGACAGTATGCGCCCAAGCTGGCAAGTCTCGGAATAGAGTATGACCGCTATAGAGAGCTTCTGCATTTTTGCAGACAATACGATCGTCTTTCCGATGAGTACAGACGGATGATAGATTCCGCCGCGCAGAAGAGCGCCGGTCAGTATGCCGCTCTTTTGCTCAAAAATATATGCTGCCGGGATATTCCGTACAGGTATCTGGATATCCCCTACAGCGAGAGCCAATACAAGCGGATACGCAGAAGCTTTTTTATGTATCTGAACGAGCTGAAAAAAGCGAGGGAAAACTGAATAAAGGCGGTTTTGTCATAACATATGAAAAGCACGGTGGACCGGGGCTTGCGGGAAAAGAGCGCTCCCGACAATGCCGATATGCGGAAAAAGCTGCTCTGGGGACTGTCGAGCATAGCTTTTGCCGACGTTACGCAAATAACGCATCTATCCGGCGATGAGGACGGCGTTCTGTACTCCGACACAGACGGGCTCTCCGACGAGCTGAAGTTTGCCATAAAGAGCGTAAAGACCACAAAGGAGGGCGTGCGCATCGAGATGGAGGATAAAATGCGCGCCATGGAGCTTTTAGGCAAATACTTCGGAGTATTTTCCGAAAGCACCGATAAGGACGCGTTCATATCCCTTTCCCCCGAGGAAAGACGGATACTTAAAAAGTACGAGGAAAGGATGAAGCAGAAACGGGTACCGAAAAAGGAGTAAGCACCATTGCGCTCATGGAGCGCATAAGAACGGACGAGCTCGGCTATTGCCGTGAGCACCCCGACTATTTCATAGAACAATATGTCAGCATAGAGGACGTGGATCATCCCGGGCTTATGCGCCCGTTTCTTCTTTGGGACGCTCAGAAGGCCGCACTTCAAACGATAACAGAGCACAGATTCTGCATTATCCTGAAGGCGCGCCAGTTGGGCATGACCTGGCTCGTGCTCGCATATGCCCTATATACGCTGCTTTTCACGGAGGGCAGCACTGTCGTCGCGCTTTCGCGCACTCAGACAGAGGCAAAGGAGCTCGTGCGCAGGCTGGCGGCCATGAGCGCGGAGCTGCACGAGTTCATAGGCGCAAAGGACGAGGGCGCGCCGTATATCTCGGACGCAAAGCAGATGAGCGTCACCATAACGAAAAGAGGCGGACGGCCCTCCGTATTCAAGGCCTTTACGAGCAACCCCGCCGCCGCGCGATCCTTCACCGCCAATCTTATCATATTCGACGAATGGGCATATCAGCGCAGCGCGGAGGAGATATGGCTCTCCGGCTTCCCTACCGTGAACCGTCCTGACGGAGGGCGGGTGATAGGGCTTTCCACCATGCAGCGCGGCACTTTTTTTGAGGACGTATGGGTAAAAAGTATGGTGTTTGAGCGCATATTCCTGCCGTGGAGCGCCGACCCGAGACGGGACAAGGCATGGTACGAGAACACGCGAAGGCTGCTCGG
>CAYVOZ010000057.1:0-5498 GCA_964453325.1 uncultured Christensenellaceae bacterium
AGGGAGCGGATATGACGACCTTCTTTGCGCCGCCCTTGAAGTGAGCGTTCGCCTTATCGGTGGTCGTGAAAACGCCCGTGGACTCCACGACGTAGTCCGCGCCGCACTCGCCCCACGGTATGTTTGCGGGGTCCTTCTCGGCATAGATGCAGGCCTGCTCGTCGTTTGCGATAAGGTGCTTGCCGTCATAGCTGACCTCGCCGGGGAAGCGGCCGTGTACGGTGTCGTACTTCAGCATATAGACCATGTAGTCAGGGTCGATGAACGGGTCGTTGACGCCGACTACCTGTACGTTGGGGTTCTGGGAGGCAGCGCGAAATACGAGTCTGCCTATTCTTCCGAAGCCGTTGATTCCGATCTTGATTGCCATTTGTTCGATCCTCCAATATTCATTTGAAATTTTACCGTACATGATGCGATCTGTCGCATTATGCCCGTAATTATCCATTTCTTTAACGCCCTACCGGATAGGGCAACGCTATTGTATCATACAAATATCCAAAGCGCAATATATATTCGGCAAAATGTGTTAATTTTTTCGCAAGCTGTCATGGCGTGCCAACGACCGTCTCGCCGCGGTATGCCTTATACGTCGAGGGCTCGGCCTGCTTTCGCGAGACCTCGTTTTCGCCGTCCATGTATATTTTGTATGTTCTCCAGTACGAGCCTGTGCGCCGCTTTATGTATACCTCCTCATAGTCCGCGGGCTGAGTCTCGTCCACGGTATATACCATTTCTCCGTCCGGCTCGATATCCCGCACCTTTTCCGAGTCCAGCATAATATGCGAAAAGCCCTCGAACGGCGAACCGTATATCTCGCAGTGCAGCGCTTTGTCGTCCGTCGCATACATATAGATATATAAGGGCCATGCGGTGTTGTTCTTTATGACGAGGTCCGGGCCGCCCGTGCTTATAGTCGCGTCGAGTCCCTTTTTGCTGTAGCCCACGGGGATGGAGTGGTTCGTGCGCTCGACTATCTCCATATCCGACGAGAGCGCCGCACAGTAGAGCGTGGTCGATATCTGGCATACGCCGCCGCCGGGCTGGTCCACCGTGCGCCCGCCGGTATAGCCCGGTGCTTCGCGCCATCCGTTGGCCGCTGTGCGCTTGCCGAGCACGGAGTTTACGGAGAACGTGCCGCCGGGGGGAACGGAGTGCTTATCCGAGCCGTTTATGAGCTCTACGCATTTCTTTATGTTGTATACCCTGTTTGCGTCGTTATACGGACTCTCCGCGAACGATGTTGAAAAGCTGCTGCGAAGCACGGTCACGGACCGAAGAAGCTCCTCCGTGACGGACGGCGCGAGCGCCTTATAGGGTACGTCTATGGGCGAAAGGTCGTGAGTCCCGCAGGCGGCGGACACTGCGGAGAGAAGCGCGGCAGTGTCGACCTCAACACCGTATTTTTCCGGAGTATAGCCGAACTTTTCTTCGCCGGTGGGAGTGTATGTCACAGCCGCGTCCTCGGGCGGAAAAGCGAGCGGTGCGCATAACGCGGCGGCGTGCTCTCCCGCTGCCTGCGCGTCGAGAGTATACGATATTTCAAACACGCACTCATCGGCGGAGAGCTTTTTTTGCGTTCGCTCGGCATAATTGCCCTCTCTCGCATACATGAGCGCATCAAAAAGCACGTCCTCGGTGTTAAAGGCTATATTCATATCCTCTGATGAAACGGTGTATTGACTGCCCTCAAATGCCAGCGTGAGAAAGACGCTCCTTTCCATGCTCTCCTCGACCGGAGCGAGAGCAAGTCTCGCCTCGTCTACCGTCATGCCGCCTATATCGACGCCCTCGACGCTGATGCCGTCGAAAAACGCGCCGCTGTCTCTGAGCTCCGTCCTGTCCTCGTCAGCGAGCGCGACCGGAGTAAAGAAAAAGTACGCGGCCGCGCCGAGAATAAGGGCCGACGCGGCGGTCGCCGCTATGGCGCCGGCTATTTGTTTACGATCCTTTCTCATACAGCTCCTCTGCATTTCATTATTGTTATTATTGTGCCTGTTGTGCGCGGGCTCATACATGCAGCGCAAGAAAATTGCGGACATACGGCGTATATGATAAAATAAGGCGTACGCAGTTAAAGGAGGATACACGGCGATGCTTGAGGAGCTGAACGCGGAGCAAAGAGAGGCTGTAACGGCGACGGAGGGCTTTATACGAGTAATAGCGGGAGCGGGCTCGGGCAAGACGCGCGCGCTTTCGCAGCGCTTTGCGTGGCTCGTGAACGATATAGGCATAATGCCGTCGAACATACTCTGCGTGACGTTCACGAACAAGTCCGCAAACGAGATGCGCCGCAGGATAAGGCGGCTCACGGGCGACAACGACACTGGGTATATAAGCACGTTCCACAGCTTCTGCGTGACGGTGCTGCAGGAGGATATAAACGCCGTGCAGTACCCGGAGAGCTTTTTGGTGCTCGACAACTCGGACATAGACGCCATGCTCGCCATAGTCTACGAGGAGCGCGGGCTCACGCTCAGACATATGACGTTTTCCAACGCGCGCGACATGATAGAGATAAAAAAGACCGTGAAGGAGCCGGACTATTATCATATGCTCACGGATATGTCTACAGAGGCCTTAAAGGCGAGGTATCTCGAGGCAAAGGCCACGGACGATATCATATTCTACGGCTATCTCTATCAGCAGAAAAAATGCTTCGGGCTCGATTATAACGACCTCATAAAATTTGTGCTGCATATATTCTCGGAATCGGAGGAGATATGCAAAAAATGGCAGTCCAGACTTGAATACATAATGATAGACGAGTATCAGGACATAGACGAGCTGCAATATAAGCTCATGCGCGTGCTGTGCGGCTATCATAAAAATCTTTTCATAGTAGGAGACCCCGATCAGACGATATATACCTGGAGAGGCGCGAACGTGCAGTATCTGCTGGATTTCGATAAGCAGTTCCCCGACGTGCGCACGGTGATGATGATGAAGAACTATCGCTCCACGCCGCAGGTGATCTCCGTGGCGAACTCTCTCATATCCGCCAACAAGAACAGGATAAAGAAGGAGCTCATACCGACCCTTCCCGACGGCCCGCAGGCGGTCTATCATCACGCGCCCACGGCTATAGCCGAGGCGGAGTGGATAGCGGATAAGATAAAGGAGCTCGCGGACGGCGGAGCAAGGCTCTCGGACATGACGATACTGTACCGTGCGCATTACGTCACGCGGACGATAGAGGAGGTCTTTCTCAAAAAGGAGCTGCCGTATACGATATACAGCGGGGTGCAGTTTTTCGACAGAGCGGAGATAAAGGACGCGCTTTCGTATCTGCGGCTCATAGCATACCGCGACGACCTTTCGTTTACACGCATAGTCAACCGCCCGAAGCGCAACATAGGCGAGAGGCGCATGGCGGCTCTGCGCGAGTATGCGGAGGCGCATTCCTGCTCGCTTTACGACGCTCTGCGCGCGCTCACCGAGGACGAGGTATTTAAAAACACGCGTGCAAAGGAGTTTTTAAAGCTTATAGACGGCTTTTCGGAGTGCGCGGAGGGCATGCCGGTATCCGAGCTTTTGAGCGCGGTGCTCGACGAGAGCGGATACGAAAGGATGCTGCGCACGGAGGGCAGTCAGGAGCGGCTCGACAACCTTGCCGAGCTCAAGCAGGCGATATACGAATACGAGACGACGTGCGGAGAGGAGAGCGTGCTCGGGGCCTACCTCACGCGCGTGGCGCTGTTCTCGAACATGGACTCGGAGAACGATAAAAACGCGGTCAAGCTCATGACCGTGCATACCGCAAAGGGACTCGAATTTCCGTATGTGTTTCTGTGCGAGATGGAGGAGGCGGTGTTCCCGTCCAAGAAGACCGCCACTATAGAGGCGATGGAGGAGGAGAGACGGCTTGCGTTCGTGGCGGTGACGCGCGCGGAGAAGGGGCTTTTTCTCACGGACGCGGAGGGCAGGAACTTTGACGGCTCGTTCAGGTATCCGTCGCGCTTTCTCTTCGATATCGATAAGAGCGTTCTGCACTATACGAACGAGCTTCCGAAGGACCTCGTGAGCGAGGCGGGCTATCGCATCCGTGCGAGCGAGCGCAGGCTCGGGACGGCGGGGGAGGTCCGCTTTGCCGCGGGCGACAGGATAACCCACGATATTATGGGCGGCGGCACGGTGGAGGACACGGACGAGACGCAGGGCGCGTATATAATACGCTTCGACTCTCTGCCGACGCCGAGACGGATAAGCTTTAAGGCGAAGCTCACGAGAGAAAATATTGACGGGGACGCATGAGTAATATAAACTGATGCTGTATATTTTATCATGGTACGAATTGAAATACACGGAGGTAAAACGGTATGCGCAGCGATATAGTGCTGCTCGACGGAGCGGCGGGGACCTGTCTTTGGGCAAAGGCGAGAGAACAGGTGGACGTATGGAGATACAACATCGAGCAGCCCGAGATAGTGGAGGAGCTTTGCAGGGAGTATATAGACGCGGGTTCGCAGATCGTGCAGGCCAATACCTTCAGCGCGAACAGGATATCCCTCAAAAAATCGCCGTATACCGTCGGCCAGATAGTGAGCGCGGGCGTGACGATAGCAAAGCGCGCGGCAGGGGGCAGGGCAAGAGTGGGCGTGTCCGTAGGGCCGCTCTCCGAGCTTTTGGAGCCGTACGGGGACCTCACCGAGGAAGAGGCGGCGGATATTTACGCGGAGCAGATACGCGCAGGCGTGGAGGCCGGCGCGGACCTTATACAGATAGAGACCTTTATGGACATCGAGCTCGGCAGGATCGCGGTCAGGGAGGCGTGCTCCCACGGGCTGCCCGTGCTCGTGAGCTTCAGCTTTGACCCGAACGGCAGGACCATGATGGGCAACTCCGTAAAGGACATAGTCGACGGGCTGGCAGAGTTCCCGGTCGAGGCTATTGGCCTTAACTGCTCTCTCGGGCCGGAGAAGGCCGTGCCGGTCATAGCGCAGTTTGCGGAGCTGACGGACAAGCCGCTTGTCTTCAAGCCCAACGCCGGGCTCCCGTCCGAGGACGGCGCGGAGTTTGACGCGCAGACCTTTGTGACGGACGCCTTGCCCGCACTCGCGTATAACGTAAAATACATAGGCGGCTGCTGCGGCTCGAGCCCGCAGTATATCGCTCTTTTAAAGCAGGGGATAGACAAGCTGAGATAAGAAGCTTTTTAAAGTATAAGGAGGAAAAGATAATGTTTTGCGGTCATTGCGGAGCTAACATACCCGACGGCTCGGTCGTATGTATTTCGTGCGGAAAAACGCTGCCGGGCAGACGGACGGAAGCGCAGTCAAGTGAGCCTGTGCAGAGCTCGTATTACAAGCCCCCGGAGGCGGGACAGTACGCCCATGCCGCGAGCTATACGCCGGAAAAGGCAGCGGTCGAGCCCGGACAGGGACAGGACAGGCGTTCGGCGACTCCCGAAAGGGAAAAGCCGGGCTTTGCCAATACGGGGCTCGGCGTGATACTTCCCGCGGTGCTGCTTCTGGTATCGGTGATCGTGATCGCGGTGT
>CAYVOZ010000057.1:5508-9215 GCA_964453325.1 uncultured Christensenellaceae bacterium
GTCGGGAGGCTTTGTCATAGCGGGTATTCAGGGAATGCTGAACTCATTCTTCATTTACGCGCTCATAGGCTTTGGTGCGGCGCTGACGCTGCGCGCAAAGGGCGTCGATCTCTCGTTCGGCCCGGTGATGGGGATCTCGTCGCTTATAATAGCGATATTCGCCTCGTCCGGCAACGTATTTTTAGGCATAGTGACAGCGCTTATTGCGGCTGTTGTCATGGGACTCATAAACGGAGCGCTCGCCACATATCTGCGCATTCCCTCTTTCCCGCTGACGATAGTTACAGCGTCGCTCGTATACGGCGTCACGCTCATAATATCCGAGGGTATGCCCGTCATGGTGGACGGCATGACCTTTGCGAGAACGCCCGCTCTGCCCTTCTTGCTCATATTCATACCCGCGTTTGCGCTGGCGTTTCTGCTCATAGCGCTCACGCCGCTTAAAAAGCCGAGACACGAGCGCAGCCGGAACGACACGGGCTTTATAAATGTCGCCGCATATATGGCGTCGGCTGTGATAGCGTGCCTCGCAGGCCTTTTGATGCTCGGCAGGCTGAACGCCGCGCAGCCCGTGACAGGCCTCAACTACGATATACAGGTGATATTTATAGCGAGCGTGATATTTGCCACGCGCATTGCGGATAACCGCTTTGTCGGAGCGGTATACGCGCTGTTTCCCGCGCTTATCTGCATGCTTATAAATTATTGCACGGCTATACTGGGCTGGAGCACGTTTGTTCAGGTCGTGCTGTTTGCGGCGCTTACGCTGCTCATGCTCGTATTCTGCTTTATAGCCCGCAGAAAAGTGATGCCCGAGGGTATCGCGGAGACAATGGACAGATAAAACACAGCAGGCAAGACGAAGCTGTTCATAAATCAAAAGCGCATACCTCCGAAGCCATATAGCCGCGGAGGTATGCGCTTTCGGTTTTTAGTGTTCCTGTAAAACGCGTCTTAGCCGGATATAGATCTCAGCTCGTTTTTAAGGGCGTCCTTTATAAGGCTCTGGAGACTGCCTCTGCCGGAATACATGCAGGAGCAGGCGTCGTCGCCGGGGATATAGTCGCCCGTGAGAGCGGCGGTGTTGTCGGCTATAAGGCGTATCTGCGCGCTCTCCTTGCCGGAGGCATAGTTCTGCGCTCCGACGATGTTGGGAGTGTGCGCGGATATCGCCACTATGCGCAGACCGCGGCCCACGGCGTCGTTCAGCTCGTCGGAAAGCGCGTCGAATACATATCCCGGCGCGGAGATATATACCCTTACGGCGGCGGCGTTTATTATGTTTCTCAGGCGCTCTGGTATGCGCTCGCCCGTCACCGTGATATAGCCGTCGGCAGTGGTCTTTTCGCATACGAGGCTCTTTATGAGCTCGTCGCGCAGGCCCTTTAAGGCATGCAGCTTGTTGTCGCAGAAGCTCTCGACCGGAAGCGCGGTGTAATACGTCGGGTCGCCCTTCATCTCGTCGGCGGCGCCCTTTTCCACAAGCCCCGCAAGCGCGGTATATACGTTTGAGCGGGATATGCCCGTCCGCTTTGCGACCTCGTAGCCCGTCATCTTGTCGCCCGAAAGCAGTTCGGTATATATGACCGCCTCCTGACGCGTCAGTGAAAAGCTCATAAGCATAGAAATATTGTCCACTATCGCATTCCCCCTTAAACAAATTGTTCCTATTTAACACTACTGTAAAGCGCCCGCGTTGTCAAGGTATTCGGCACGTTTTTGCGTGTTTTTGACCGTAAAAAGCATATTTCTACAAAAAAACAGCCGCGCTGCGCACGGACGCCGGTTTTTCTGTGGCCCGGATGCGGGCGGGTTTATGAACAAAAATAAAAATCGCTGCACAGCGCGTTTTTGCTATTGCTTTTTTCGCCGCACCGTTCTAAAATACAATTGTTAGCACTCGAATGAGGTGAGTGCTAAATAATAACTAAAACGAACACGAGGTGTTAATATGGCAAAGAGACAGTTCAAGACAGAATCAAAGCGCATACTCGACCTTATGATCAATTCCATCTATACGCATAAGGAGATATTCCTGCGCGAACTCATCTCAAACGCGAGCGACGCCATAGACAAGCTATGGTATCTTTCGCTGACGAACGAGGACGTACAGGTGGAGCGCGAGTCATTAAAGATCAAAATAGACGTCGATAAGGACGCGCGCACCCTTAAAATAACGGACAACGGCATAGGCATGACCAAGGACGAGCTCGCCGACAACCTCGGCACGATAGCCAAGAGCGGCGCGCAGGCCTTCCGCGAGGCGCACGAGGGCGAGGAGGTCGACATAATCGGTCAGTTCGGCGTGGGCTTCTACTCCGCCTTTATGGTGAGCGGCCGCATAGACGTCGAGAGCCGCGCATACGGCGCGGACGAGGCATACAAATGGAGCTCGGACGGCGCGGACGGCTATACCATAACGGAGTGCGATAAGGCCGACTGCGGCACGGTCATCACGCTATATCTGCGCGAGGATACCGAGGACGAGAAGTATTCGGAATATCTCGAGCAGTACAGGCTTTCCTCCCTTATAAAGAAGTATTCGGATTATATCCGCTATCCCATCGTGATGGACATGCAGAAGTCCCGCCTGAAAGAGGGCAGCGACAAGGAGTATGAGGAGTATACAGAGGCCGAGACCCTGAACAGCATGATACCCATATGGCGCAGAGGCAAGGACGAGGTCACCGAGGAGGAGTACAATAGCTTCTACCGCGATAAATTCTTTGACTTTGAAGCGCCCACAAAGGTAATAAGGACCAACGTTGAGGGCTCTATAACCTATACCGCGCTGCTGTTCATACCCGGAAAGCTGCCGTATGACTATTATACCAAGAACTACGAAAAGGGCCTGCAGCTTTACAGCAACGGCGTTATGATAATGGAAAAATGCGCGGATCTGCTGCCGGATTATTTCGGCTTTGTGCGCGGCATAGTCGATTCCTCCGACTTCTCCCTCAACATTTCGAGAGAGGTGCTGCAGCACGACCGCCAGCTCAAGCTCATAGCCAGGAACATAGAGAAGAAGATACGCGAGGAGCTGGAAAAGCTCTTAAAGGACGACCGCGAGAAGTACGAAAAGTTCTATGAGAGCTTCGGATTGCAGCTCAAGTACGGCGTGTATTATGACTACGGCATGCACAAGGAGCAGCTAAAGGATCTGCTGCTCTATCACTCGCTCGCCGGAGAAAAGAAGATCACGCTCAAGGAATACATCGCGGACATGGACGAGGAGCAGAAGAATATATACTATGCCTGCGCCGAGACTGTCGAGCAGGCGGCGGCTCTGCCCCAGATCGACGCATTGCGCGACAAGGGCTATGACGTGCTGTGCATGACGGACGACGTAGACGAGTTCGCCGTGAAGATGCTGCACGACTATGACGGCAAGGAGTTCCGCTCCGTATCGGACAGCGACCTCGGCATAGAGACCGACGAGGAGAAGAAGACCATAAGCGACAAGACGGACGCCAACAAGGAGCTTTTGGAGAAGCTTTCCAAGGCGCTCGAGGGCAAGGTCAAGGAGGTTCGCCTCTCCGCAAGACTTAAAAAGCACCCCGTCTGCCTCGTGAGCGGCAGCGACCTGTCTATTGAGATGGAAAAGGTCCTCAATGCCATGCCGACCGAGCAGAAGGTCAACGCGGAAAAGGTGCTCGAGATAAACGCGGAGCACCCGGTGTTCGCTTCGCTCGAGGGCTGCACGGACG
>CAYVOZ010000057.1:9225-14754 GCA_964453325.1 uncultured Christensenellaceae bacterium
GATAGACAGATACGCGCGGCTGCTCTACGATCAGGCGCTTCTTATAGCGGGCATGCCCATAGAGGATCCAGTGGAGTTCACGAACAGCGTATGCGAGATAATGTCGAAGGCCTGACGGACAGGGCTATCTTAATGGGGCGGCGGGCGAGAGCATAAGCCCGCCGCCCTTTGCGTCTTTAGGCATGCTGATGCTGCGCACGGTGTCGGTCTTATTAAAACAATGAAACGCGGTACCTTGCTTGAATATATACATGTTTTCGCATATAATGCAGCTGTTAAGGTTTTTATCGGACAGGTATAAAGGCCGCCCGGCGAATAAAGACATCCGAAATGAACAGAGGTGACAGTATGCTCCGAATAGCCATTTGCGACGATCTGCGATCCGAGCGCGCACGGCTCATGCCGCTGCTGCGGGATTTTTTCGCGGCAAAGGGGCTCGATTCGGAGACAGTGGAGTTTGAGAGCGGGGAGGCGCTGTGCGAGGCGTTTACTCCCGGCGCGTTCGGCCTTGTCTTTTTGGATATTTTTATGGACGGAATGACCGGCGTGGAGACGGCGAAGCGGCTCAAGGCCGCCGACCCCGGCTGCGCCGTCATATTCACGACCACCAGCCGCGAGCACGGCGCAGACGCCTTTGATGTGGAGGCGTTTTATTATCTCGTAAAGCCATACGACAATGAAAAGCTGTTTTCCGTGCTCAATAAATGGTACGCGCTTTTTTGCGAGGTCAAGACTGTTTCGTTAAAATGCGGCAGAGCGTACCGGGAGGTCCTTATACGCGATATACTGTATGTCGAGGTGATGGGACGAAGCAGCAGCGTGCATACCGCTTCGGAGGTCATCAAGACCTCCGTGCCGCTTTCCGCGATAGAAGCCCTGCTGCCCGAGGACGGGTTTTGCCGCCCCATTCGCTATTGCCTTGTGTCCCTGCGGCACCTTCAAAGCGTGGGCGAGGACAGCGTGACGATAGATAACGGCGAACGGTGCGCCCTCTCGCGGAGGGAGCGCGACAACATCAAAAATCAGCTTGCCGCCTACCGGCTGCGGGCGCTGAGAGGGAGGTAGACTGCATGGAACACAGCGTTGCGGGAGTGCTGTATGTTTCGCTGCAGACGGCGCTGCTCTCGGGCGTGCGCTACTGGCTGTATCAGAATGACCTCCGCGTTCGGGCAGGCATAATGTACCCCGTGCTTGCCGCTGTCTCGCTCGTATCGGGTGGGGTGTGGCTCATTACAGGCGGCATACCGGGCGTGCCGTTTGTGTTTTACCGTCTGACAATGGCGGTGCTCATGTATCTGCTCTCCTGCGTCATTATAAAGGAACCCTTCGCCAAGCATACGCTGTCCTATGCCTTCATCATGGCATACGACGTGACGATGGAGGCGACCGCGAACTATCTGCGCGGCGTCATATCCCCTGACGGCGACCCGCTCATATTCGTCATTGTTTCGGCGGCCGTGCTGGCGCTTAGCTTTGTACCCTGCGTGCGTATGCTGAAGCGCATGATCGACAGGCTCTCCGCACTGGAGAACGACCGCATTTTTTCTCAGCTCTGCGTGATATGCTATTCCTTTTTGTTTATGAATCTGCTTTTTACATTTCCCGCGCCGGAGAAAATGACGCTTATAATACTTCTCAGCCGCTTTCTGATGTTTATAGGCATAGTCGGCGTGTATGCCGCCGCGACCCGCGTTATGCGGACGATGCAGGCCTCTGCCGACGCCAATGCGCAGCTCATGCTGACCGAGCGCCGTATCGCCATGCAGCAGAGCTACTATGACCGCATGATAACGCAGATGGACGAGGTGAGGCGCATGCGGCACGACCTTCGCCATCATCGCGCGGCGATCTCCGCGCTCATAAAGAGCGGCGATACCGCGGCGCTCACGGAATATCTCGATACGACCGCTTTTGTGGAGGAGGTCCCGCCCATGACCGGCAACCTCGCCGCAGACAGCGTGCTGCTATACTATATGGACGAGGCTAAGATACTGGGAACAAGGATGGAAACGACGCTCTCCAT
This sequence comes from uncultured Christensenellaceae bacterium, assembly GCA_964453325.1. Classification (GTDB taxonomy): domain Bacteria; phylum Bacillota; class Clostridia; order Christensenellales; family Christensenellaceae; genus JAZRGP01. The sequence continues at coordinate 11,249 of CAYVOZ010000057.1, forward strand.
AGGACGGGAAACGCCGGTCTCCGACCCTGACCTATGCGTGATGCTCGGCAACCTGCTGGAAAATGCCGTGGATGCGCAAAAACATTTGCCGCCCGAAAAGCGCCTTATCCGCATAAGAGCCAGAGCCGACAGGACGAGCCTCACGCTCGCCGTGGACAACCGCTTTGACGGAACGCTGAAAACAGATAACGGCGCATATCTCTCCCGAAAGGAGGGTACGGGTCACGGCGTCGGAATAGGCTCGGTGCGCGCGGTGTGTGAAAAATACGGCGGCGTGCTGCAGATAGAAACAGAGGGCGATATGTTCATGGCGGGAGTGGTAATAGCGGTTAGCGATTAGCGGGTAGCGGGTAGCGGGTAGCGGGTAGCGGGTAGCAGGTAGCAGTTAGCGGTTAGCGGTTAGCGGTTAGCGATTAGCGGGTAGCGGGTAGCGGGTAGCAGGTAGCGAGTAGCGGGCAGCGGGTAGCAGGTAGCAGTTAGCGAGTAGCGGGCAGCGGTTAGCGGGTAGCAGGTAGCAGTTAGCGAGTAGCGGGCAGCGGTTAGCGGGCAGCTAAGAGGAAAATATGAAAAACTATCAGGAATTAAGCGTTTGGCAAAAGGCTATGGAGCTTGTAACGGAAGTATACAGGCTGGTCAGGCTGTTGCCAAAGGAAGAGACATATGCTCTGTCCGATCAAATGCGCAGAGCTGCTGTTTCGATCCCGAGTAATATAGCTGAAGGCTATAGCCGAAATTCCGACAGGGAATTGGCACAGTTCCTCTATATAGCCAGAGGCTCAAAGGCCGAACTGGAAACGCAGCTTCTGATTGCAGAGTCGCTTGGATATATGTCAGACGTACAAATACAAAATGCGTTGTCTTTATGTGAAGAAGTCGGAAAAATGCTCAACGCATTTCTTAAACGGATAGCAGATCAGCAGTCAGCAGCTAACCGCTAATAGCTAACCGCTAACTGCTAATAACCATTCATGTCGTTATGCCCGCCTTTCATGCAGACTTTTATCGATCCATGCTCAAATAATGCTATACTGTGATCATCAGACGCGTGAGACTCAAGCACCCGTCGTATTTGCATAGGAGAATTATGGCTTTGAATAAGAACATACGGATATTCATGCGTGTATTACTGATGCTGCTGTGCCTGTTTATGCTCGCCTCCTGTAAAAGCGCGGGTGATGAAGCAGCATCCGCAGCTTCCGTCCCGGCGGAGACTGCCGTACCCTCCGGGGAGCCCGCTCCCGCGGTCACGGTCACGGTGGACCGTCCCGCTCAGGAGCTCGTATGGGGAATGGACACGCTGATAAACTATACCGTCACTACGCCTGATAACTGCGTATCGGTGCATATCGGGCAGCGCGCCTCCTCCTGGAACAATATAAATAATGATATGAACCTTGAGGGAACTGCTTTTGTGACCGAGCATCGCGTGTCCGACCCGGAGCGCTATGTTGAGATATATAATGAGCAGTCCTTTACACGCGCCGATGCAAGGGTAACGGAGACGGACGGCGGGCTCGTATGGGAGCTGCCGGTGGACTTTGGCTTCTCCTGTCTGTACGGCGCGAGCGTGCGCGCGGTAATGAGCGACGGAACGGAGCTTGCCGCTGTTGCAGACGCTTATATCCGATATCATGAGCACGATGTTTTCGGCGAAGGCCTGTGCAGCGTATGGGAGAGCTATATACTGCAAAACTCCACAGACCCTTATTATTTTGTAGCCGATCTGGCTGATTCCGGAATCGACTATATAAATCATCCTACGAATCACATGTGCTTTCTTATGACCCGCGAGGGCTCCGCGCACTTCTGCCTGCCGATCGGGGAGAGCGAGAAGCTCTCTATGGAGGAGCGCATCGGCGTTTACCCTTCAAATCCGTGGGACACATGGCTTAAATACAATTCGCCCGTATACGGAGAGACGGCGCTTGTAAGACCGTATGAGAGCTGTATGGGCATACTGGCGCTCAACTGGTTCGGCGGCTCGGATATGGCGGGGCTCATGCCTCCCTACGGAGACTATCTGCTGGGCGTGATAGAGGGCGAGGGCGCGGACAGAGAGTATATCTATCCCGCGACAAGGGCGGCGGTATGCTATAAATACGGCGTCGCGCCGGACGCGGAGAAATTCCCCGAGGCGGCATATATCTATGAGCGCGGCAGTGAAATACTCGGTGGGATACTTAATGACGGCATGAGCGAATACGATAAGGTCAAGGCTATCCATGACTGGATGCTTGCCGACGGACGGGAGCATACCCAGTCGGGAGATTTTAAGAAGCTGACTGCCGAGGAGCAGGACCACGCTGCTACGACCTGCTATGGCTTTTTGATGGGCTACGGCGGTGACTGCATGGGCTGGTCGGACACCTTCCGCGTGCTGTGCGGCATGGCGGGTATAAGATGCTCCGGCGTGTCCTGCTATTCCGGCTCCGGCGGCGCGGTGGACGAAATCGATATATTTGACCACCGCTTTAACGTTGCGACTCTGGACGGCGAACCCTATTATTTCGATGTATTTTGGGACGGCGCCGGGTCCGGCTACGATAAACCGCCCTATACCTACTTTGCCATGACGACCGAGGAGGCAGCAAAGAGCCACACATGGCTTTCGTATGAGTCATGGGGCCCGCAGGACGCCACGGCTGCAAAATATCAGACAGATCCCGTCACGGGCGCATTGATAAATGGGTAACATTCACAGAGCGAAAACGGGATCACGCGTTATTTGAAAGAAACGGCTGCTGAAAGCCGACCGCTAAAAGCTAACCGCTAAAAGCTAACCGCTAATAGCTAACTGCTACCTGCTAACCGCTAACTGCTAAAAACAGGAGATGGAAATATGAAAACAAGATGGATATTATGTGCGCTGCTGTGCGCGGCAATACTGCTCACGCTCATCCCTGCCGTGGCGTTCGCTGCGCCTTCGGGAAGCGTTTATGTTGGCGGGGTGGAGCTGACAAACGGCGAATACACCACGGACGGCATAAACGAGGCGAGCACAGCTCTGCCTGCCGACGGATATGCGTATTTCAGCACGGATGGCACTACCTCCACGCTTACGCTGAAAAACTTCAGCTATACGGGCGGAGGGCATGTTGGCATCTGCATTTACGCCAATGGCGACCTCGCCATCGTTCTTACCGACGGCAGCACCAACAGCGTGACCTCGAACGCCGGCACGGCGATATACTGCGGTGGCAAGCTCACCGTCTCCGGCGCCGGCAGCCTTGCCGCCACAGGCTCCGCCTACGGCATGGATATCGGCGGCGGCATGGAGCTCACAGGCGGCCGCGTAACGAGCGCGAGCAACATCACGGCAGGCTCCGGCTACGGAGTACGCTGCGGCGGGGCTGTCACGGTAAACGGCGGAAGCCTCACAGGCACGTCAAAAACCGCCTACGGCATGTACTGCGGCGGCACGCTCACGCTCTCAAACTCCGCCACACTCGGGGGGACGTCTGACAAAGGGGATGGCGTGTTGTGCGGTGGAAAGCTCACCGTTACGG
>CAYVOZ010000058.1:0-14437 GCA_964453325.1 uncultured Christensenellaceae bacterium
GAAGGGTGCGACGTTGTCCACGTTTATGACATAGGTTTTATAGTTGGCATTTCAATCCACGCACCCGCGAAGGGTGCGACACGGCTGATCCTGCGCGTCGTTTACGTTCGGATTGCCATTTCAATCCACGCACCCGCGAAGGGTGCGACGACCGCCGCGCAGGCCGGGCCTCCGTCCGGATCCCGATTTCAATCCACGCACCCGCGAAGGGTGCGACACATTCATAGCATAAAGCGAAGCGGCGATCAATTTTTGGACAATAAAAATTAAATATACTCTTATTAAGTATAATACCACAAATATCGTTAAATGCTTCAATTTTATCTTTGTTACACGGTGCATAGATTTATGTTCGGAAAGAGGCCGTATTGTTTTACATCCATTGACAAGCACAAAACCGAATAATATACTGATGCTATGATGTAATTATCAGATAACATATTGCTTGCGGAAGTGTTTTAGCGATCGTTTGAAACAGGATTGTCAGGAAGCGACACCGTTATTCCGAGACGGACAACACGAACATCACTTGTTAAGGCTGATGTACTTATATTCACGTATTAATTAATACTTGCACCGGGAAATAATGACAAAGTAACCGTTTTTGGTAGAGAAATCGACAGCAAAGCCCCATTAATGTCATAAAGAGTTTTACAGAAACAGTATGCACAAAATCCAATTGCGAGAGCTAATGTATGTGTTTTGGTGAAGCTCTAACTATTCAACAACAGGAATGCCGTCATTGTGAGAGGAGGCCGTTATGGTCAACAGATCATACCCTGTTTCAATGGAAATCGCCGGTAAAACGGCAATTTGGACAAGACCGGACAGCGGTGATTCTCCGTGCAGCTATCCGGCGCCGACCTACTCTGCTGTTCGTGGGATATTTGAGAGTGTGCTATGGGGGCCTGCTGTTATAGTGGTACCGGAAAAGGCCGAGCTTTGCAGTGCACCGCAGTATCACTCCTATACTACCAACTACGGCGGACCTCTCAGAAGCACCAAATTGATAAAGGACAGCAACAACTACCAGCTATATGCGACCGTACTGCTGGATGTTTGCTATCGCCTTTATGCGAACGTGATACCAGATCCAAATAAAGAGTCATTGCCAACGAGGGCGGCGGAATGGGATCGTAAAACATCCTCACCTGGACATGCTTATCAGGAGATATTCGACCGTCGGCTAAAACGCGGTCAGTCTTACGCAACGCTGTTCCTGGGATGGAGCGAGTTTACGCCGTCGTACTTCGGGCCTTTCCGCGAGACGACACAGGTATGCTCAACTCTTCCGGATATAATGATACCGTCAATGCTGCGAGGGGTTTTTCATAATGGGTACAGCTCCGGTTACAATGCAATATATGATATGAATGTATGCATTCATAAGGGAATCATTAGTTATCCGAAAAGAGGTGATTGCCTGTGATAAATGAATTGAGCAGACTTGCAGAAGCTATTGAACAGGCGGATATAAAAACGCAGAGCTGGTACAGAACATATGGGCCGATACCCAAAATCAGGGAAAACGCGCCGTGTATTCGCATTCTTATCAACGACGGTGAAGTAGTCGGGATCTCCGCGGTTAATGAAAAGATAGGAGCAGGGCTCAGAAAGTACGGCACAAATCAAGGTTCATACCCATGCATGAATTTGGCGCCTCTTTACAAGATCACTGATAGTGATATAAAGAACAAGCTGTCAGCTGTAAGGCCGGAGGAGCTGGACACAAAGATGATCGAGGATATAAAGGGCTGGTGCCGGAACAATAACTGGGAGGGGAAGTTCAAGAATAAGTACAAGATATCAATGGTAAACACGACAGAAGAGCTGACTGCATTAGTGCCCGGCTTTGAGCCGATACAGATATTGATCGGTGAAAGCAAACGGTTGGCGGACATAAAGGTTTTTCATCAGAAGCTGGAAGATGAAGTCTTCAGAATGCTGAAAGCAAAAGAAAACGTATCGCTGGCTCTGAAAATTTTGTTTTATCATGGAACGGATGGAAAAATCGATGATTACGGCATGATTTCCGCTGCGTTAGATACGCCGAAGCTCATCGATATGGGAATTCCGGCAATCAGCAATAAATTCGCCCTGGCATTTAACGAGGCTTTGATATCAGCCGATCGATCCGGACAAGGCGATGCCGATGCATGCGGCATCGATGCATTCGGTATTCCGTTTAATCCTATCGAAAAACCAATGCCGAAGGTAAAACTTGCAGGCGGATTTCCCGTGATCATTCGGACGATGTTCCGCGGACAGCCGTGTCAAACAAGGTATAACAGGATAGAGAATGAAAGCTATCCTATTTCCGGTCAAATGCGCGATAAATTGAAAGACGCGCTCGGATGGATAGGCAGCGCGGAACGTAAAAACATCACGTGGATCAATACTGATGTAAAGGAGATACTGTTCGCATATCCGGCGTCCTTTGCCGACAACAATATCTCTTATACGCAAATGTTCGGCCGTCCTATAAGAAACGAAGCGACCTTTGAAGAGAAGTCGGGACAATTCATCTCTGAATTGTTCAAAAGAAAAAAGCCGGGCACAGATTCCCGGGCAGACGGGATACAGCTATTTATTCTGAGAAAAATCGACAATGGCCGCACGAAGATCGTATATACCCGGCAGACAGACCCGCATGAGCTGGAGAAGTGCAGTGAAGCATGGACAAAAGGATGCAGGAATCTTCCTGTAATGACGGTCGGACAGCCAAGAGTGCCGTTCCCTTTGGACACAGCCGATATCTTAAACCGGTTTTGGAAGCAGAACGGCGAATTGGCTACAGACAAGTTAAAACCGGCGCCAAAGCATCACGGAATCGAGCTTCTGCTGGAATGTGACGCTGCGGTGAATGCCGATATGTATTGCATGTCCGAGAAGGCGATGACAGTAGGCGCGTTTGTTGGAAACGGGCTTGCCAAGAATGACATCGATCATAATGTGCTGTGGAAAATAAAGGACATGCTTGCATTGATGGGATTGCTTCTCTATAGAGAAGGTATAAGAAAGGATGATTATATGGAAAGCCTGGCGTATCTATACGGACAGCTGTTTAAAGCGTCGGACGAGCTGCATGCGTTATACTGCCGCGTTGTGCGCAACGGAGAGCTGCCTGCTCAGCTGGCGGGCGCGGGTGTATTTCAGGCAGCGGCGGAAGCGCCTGTTCGCACGCTGCATGTGCTGCAGCAAAGAATGAACCCCTATATCTCATGGGCTAAAACCTACCGTACAAAAAACATAGTAGGAGAAGAAAGAGAGATCAGTAGGGCAGGGGTCCTGCTATGGCGGATAGAGAGCATAGCGACAAGACTCTATAAAGAATGGAGGCCGGTGGAAAAATTCAGCGATGAAGAAAAAGCAATCCTGTTTATAGGATATCTTGCTGCATTCCCGAAGAAAAGCCAAAATGCAAATGACAAAGATGCAATCGACAGAACAGATGAAACAAAGGAGGATAAAGAACAATGGATAACGAGATAAAGCGTGCAACAGGCCTTTTGGTGATAGAGGTCGTGAATTCAAATCCGAACGGCGATCCGGATTTTGACGGTGATCCGCGTCAGCGTCCTAATGGATGCGGCGAGATATCCCCGGTATCCTTTAAGCGCAAGCTTCGTGAATTATTGGACGACCACGATTCTCCGTTTTTTAAAGCGCTGCCCGAAGAATACAGTAAGGATCCGAGCCGTTATTTCATTATGATACACCGCGGACTGGAGAATAAGACGATCAAGTCCGAGATGGGAACAGACCCGAAGAAGTTCATGGATAGCGAATTCGTAAAAAAGTATTGGGATGCGCGCGTTTTCGGCAATACTTTTTTAGAGGATAAAAACGATAAGGGTTTTATAAAAACCGGCGTTGTGCAATTCGGGATGGGAGTTTCAATTGCCCCTATAGCTATATTGAGGCGGACCAACACCAATAAAAGAGGCGTACAGGAAGGTAAAAATGCCGGAATGGCGCCGCTTGCATATCGCATTGTGGAGCACGGCGTGTACTGTATGCCGTTTTTTGTAAATCCGAATTATGCTCATAAGACCGGCTGCACGGTGGGAGATATCGAGCTCATGAAGCTTCTGATCCCTCACGCTTACGAAATGAACCGTTCTGCGATCCGTCCCGACGTTCGTCTGCGTCACGCATGGTATATTGAGCACAAAAGCTTATTGGGAAGCTGTCCGGATCATTTGCTTTTTGACGCGCTGACTCCTGAGATACGCGATGATATATCAGGACCGCCTGCCTCGTGGGCAGATTATACTGACAAGACTTGCCTGCCGGAGAGCTTGAGCTCGCGTGTGGATAGCTGCGTCGATCTGGTAAACTGCTGATGGAATATCTTGCGCACAGCGCAAAGGAGAACAGCCCACCGCAGTCATATGCTTCGCACATAGACGGAGTTCTTCACAGAGCCTCAAGGTTTGCAGACAAAGCCGCAAAATATGCAGTAAAATGCAAAGAAAAGCTGAAGGACATTGTGTTGCGCAGTGCATTTTGGCACGATCTCGGAAAGCTAAACGATGAAAATCAGGCCGCTCTGCATGACAGTGAGAATAACAACCGGCGTCATTTGCCGTGGAACCATGTGGACGCCGGAAGCGCCGCTCTGAAGGAGAGCAGCAGCTATTATTCCGCGCTTTTAGTTTACTCGCATCATCGCGGTCTGCCCGACAGCGCATCAGAAAACATAAAATGCGATAATGCATTCCGGGACGATCAAGTTGCTGTGAGAAGCCACACGGATTCTGAAATACAAGAGCTTATAGAACGGCAGACAGCCATCCTCAAAACCGATGACAGAAAGCGTGAAGAAACATTCGACTGCGATCTGCCGGTGTTTTTCCGGATGGCTCTTTCCTGCCTTGCAGACGCCGACCATACAGATACCGCGACGGCATACGGACAAGCTCCGGAAATCGAGGAGCTGCCGCAGCTAAGGGCGGAGGAACGGCTGAACTTGCTGGATAAATACGTTTTATCACTCGGAAAAAAGGACGAACGCAGCCGTTTGCGCGAGGATATGTACTACGCCTGCCGGGATGCAAAAACAAAGGGCTCCTTTACTGCCTGCGACAGTCCGGTCGGCACGGGAAAAACTACTGCAATAATGGCTCACTTGCTGAAGCAGGCGATCGCACGGAATGCAAGACGCGTATTTGTTATACTGCCGTATACAAGCATAATCCGACAGTCGGTGGATGTCTATCGGAGGGCGCTGGTTTTGCCGGGCGAGGATCCTGAGCAGGTCGTAGCGGAGCTGCATTATCAGGCGGACTTTCAGGACAAGGGCACGAGATACCTCACTTCCCTTTGGCGCGCGCCTGTTATTGTTACCACTGCCGTCGCCTTTTTCGAGACTCTCGCGTCGAACAGGCCGGCAGCTCTGCGACCGCTGCATGAGCTGCCGGGGAGTGTTGTTTTTTTGGATGAGGCGCATAACGCGCTGCCATTGACGCTGCTGCCGCTTGCCTGGCACTGGATGAATATACTGGCCGAGGAATGGAGCTGTTATTGGGTTTTGGCGTCAGGCTCACTTGTCAGGTATTGGCTGCTTGACAGCCTTGCGCCTGTAAAGATGAAGCAGCCATACGTTGCAGAACTGGTCGATACAGGACTGCGCGAACGGCTCATGCAATATGAGCAGCAAAGAGTAGAATTCCGATGGAGACCGAAGCCCATCGGCCGCAAGCAATTGATCGAATGGGTACATTCCGTACCCGGCCCCAGACTATTGATCCTTAATACGGTTCAAAGCGCCGCGGTTATCGCGAATGATTTTTCTCAAGCATATGGCAGAAACTGCGTGGAGCATTTATCGACCGCTTTAACGGCGGATGACAGAAAGAAAACCATAGAGCGTGTGAAAGCAAGGCTTGAAAACAAAGAGGATACGGAATGGACGCTCGTTGCGACGTCATGCGTTGAGGCCGGAGTGGACTTTTCTTTTCGGAACGGCTTTCGTGAGCTGTCCTCCTTGTTTTCGCTTCTGCAGGTTTCGGGCAGAGCCAACCGCAACGGTCTGTTTAATGAAGCATTCATATGGAGTTTTGTTATGCAGGATGATGCTATGCTGACAAGGAATCCGATGCTCGACGCCTCTCGCGAGGTCCTGAAAAATTATTTGAATAAAGACATCAACATAGGACCGGAGCTCAGCACAAGATCCATGAACGATGAGATCATTTTGAATGACAGCTGCATTAGCACGATCCGGAGCATGATGTTAAAAGAAGAGGACATGAGCTTTAAAACGGTAAATGACAGATTTAACGTGATCGAGTCAAATACGGTGCCCGCAGTGGTCGATGCAGGCTTTGCGGATATTATCAGAAACGGAGGAGGCAGCTGGCAAATGCTGCAAAATAAAGCTGTATCAGTTCGCTGCTCAAAAATCAAGGATTGGCGTTTAAGAGAGATCGCAGATGGCGTATATCAATGGACGCTCGGCTATGACCCGTTTATAGGCTATATGCGCGGTGTGCTTGATGGTCATAAGTATTGACTAAATTATGCGTGGCGGCCCACGAATAGACTCCACTTTAAATCACCTCTCTTTAAACATGTATATGCAGAGATGGTTAAATTATTATGAAATAGTACTATTTATAGAAATGGCTGAATAAATCACCACATAGAAGATGACGCTCTCATCTGCATACGATACTATATTTCGACGAACTAATTCATATGAATGATGTAGACTAGCTTAGTCAGAGCGATCTGTGGATTGAAATTATGTGGTGTATCTTTTTTAAAGCAACAGACCGTCGGAGAAAATCTCAGACGGTCTGTTGTAGTCATGTCCGGGTATGAAACGGACCGGTATTCTTTTTTGCTGTTTGCTAAATAGGCGTCGCACCCCCCGCGTGCGAACGGCCTACCTTGCTATAAGGTCGTGCCTGTTGAGCAGTCTTCTTAGGGGCTTGTATATAAAGAACACTATGAGTGAATTGCCGAAGGCCTTTATGGCGTTGAAGGCGAGTATGAAGGGCATAAGCGACCATACAACGTCGCGCGGCACGCCCATGAAGAACGGCGTGATGAATATATTGGCAACGAACATTACCGCCACCCATGAAAGCGAGGCACATACGAGGCTTATCGCCGCGCCCGTGCGTGTTTTCTTCGCGTGATACACGAGAGTGCCTACGGTGACGAACGTACCCGTCGCCAGAACGTGCATTATTAGCCCGTATACACCGTTGCCCCCGAGCAGAAACGCCTGAAACAGGCAGACCACCGCCGTGATTATCATGCCCGGGCCCCAACCCAGCATATATCCGGATATCATTATCGGAATATCGCCGGGGTCGTATTCCAGAAAAGCGACCGCCGGGAATATCGGGAAATGCAGCAGTGCTATGAGGCCCACCGACAGCGCCGTCATGACCGCCATATAGCATATCGTGAGCAGCCTTCTGCGCTTTTCTGTCATGCCGACAGTCTGCACCCTTGCGCCTGCCGTCTCTTTCGTTCTTCTCGCTTCCGTATTGTCCATCTTTTTATCTCCTTTAAAAGAAAATTTCCGGGCGTATCCCCGGAAATGGACAATGCAAAAAAGCATCTGTCTCTTCTCTCATCCAGACTTTGACTGTCGGCTACGGGATCCGCATATCGCGTCACCGTATCGATCCGTATAAACGGACTCGCGGGCTATACCGCCGGTGGGGACTTTCACCCCGCCCCGAAGAACACACCTTTATTAAGTTGGCTACATAATAACACCGCTCCGCGCGTATGTCAATACATATGGGGGCTTTGTCATTAAATGACTGTGCACCGCTTTTCATGCAAATTTGTAAAAGAAGTGTGACCCGAATTGCATGATTTTTTGTCATATGCTATTATTGTATATGTTAAGGTATGTTGGAGCATTATATAAGGAGTTGGAATCATGAATATTAAAATCACTTCTGACAGTACCTGCGATCTATCCAAGGAGCTTGTGGAAAAGAACGACATTACCGTTATACCGCTGCACGTCATTATGGACGGCAAGGAGTATTCGGACGGCGTGGATCTCGTTCCCACCGATATCTTCAGCCATGTCGACGCCGGCGGAGAGCTGGCCTCCACATCAGCTACCAGCGTCGGCGAATATGCCGAGTTCTTTTCCTCTCTCTCCGCAGAGTATGACGCCGTCATACACATCAATTTAGGCTCAGGCTTTTCGTGCTGCTATCAGAACGCGTGCGAAGCAGCGAGAGAGTTCAAAAACGTCTATTGTGTGGATTCGCAGAACCTGTCGACCGGCAACGGTCACATCGTCATGGAGGCTGTACGCCTGCGCGAAAGCGGCGCAGAGCCGGAGGCCATCGTCGCAGAGCTCAACGACATTGCCCCGCGCGTGGAAACGAGCTTTATACTCGACAAGCTCGATTATATGCGCAAGGGCGGACGCTGCTCCGCAGTCACGCTGCTCGGAGCGAACATGCTAAAGATCAAGCCCTGCATAGAGGTCGCGGACGGCAAGATGCGCGTGGCAAAGAAATACCGCGGCTCGTTTGACAAGGTCCTGCTCGAGTATGTGCGCGACCGGCTGAGCGAACGCGATGATATTATTTACGACCGCATTTTTATCACCTATACAGTTACTCTCGATCCCTCTGTTGCAAACGCCGTGGATGCAGAGGTCAAAAAGCTTGGTTCCTTTAAGGAGGTCATACATACGAATGCGGGCTGTACCGTTTCCTCCCACTGCGGACACGAGTGCCTGGGCATACTGTTTATAAGAAAGCCTGCCTGACAGCGTATCGAAGCCGGGCTTAGAAAAGATCAACACCAAAAAAGGGGCCGCAGCAGGTTTTGAACTGCTATGGTCCCTTTACTGTATTAAGGCAGCAGCTTTTTTGGCAGTCAGAGCAGCCGTATCGGTATCGCGCTATATTGTGATATGTTTCAGATTAAGAACGATAAACATGACCGATATCCCGAGAAAAGCACGTCTGTAAGGGCGTTCTTGTGTAAATATTGTGCAACATATATGAATATTATGCTATGTTACATATTGTGGTGCGGTGTTTCAGGCACTATAATTGATTCAGGTCAAGTATAATTATAGTTACGCTTTGTTAAGGCTTCTGTTTGGCTAAAGGGGGAATAATGGCCACCATCAAGGACGTCGCCAGAAAAGCAAATGTGTCTACAGCGACTGTATCACGCTATCTCAATTCTTCCGGCTATATAGGCAGGGAAACCGGCTCGCGCATAGAGGCGGCCTGCTCCGAGCTTGGGTATACCGTGAAGAAGTATAAGAGAGCCTTTAATTCAAAGGACAGAGCGGATGTGATAGGCGTTATCATGACCGAATATGATAACTGTTTTTTTGCAAACGCCCTGCATGCCATACAGAGGGTAGCCGACCAAAACGGCAAGGAGCTCATAATATGCGATTCACGGGAAAGATCGGATATAGAGATACGGAACATAGGTATCCTGAAGACGCGCGTAGGCGGTCTTATAATCGTACCCGCATCGCAGACGGCGTCGTATAACGCCTCGTATCTTAAGGAGATAAACGATACGGTGATGCCGGTTGTGCTGATGGACAGGGATGTATCCACCGCACACCTGGACGGCGTTTTTGTGGATGGCTTTTCGGGAGCATACGACGGCGTTACAGCTCTTATCAGGCAGGGACACAGCAACATCGCGATACTTTCCGGTCCCACCACCTGCAAGCCGGGGCTCGACAGGCTCAACGGATATTTGCAGGCTCTTAAGGACAACGGTATCACCGTGAGGGAGGAGCTTATACTTTTTGCGGAATTTGATCAGGAAAAGGCCTATCAGCTCACTAAGAAGCTCCTCGCAAAAAAATACCCCATAACTGCGGTGTTTTCCGCAAACATATATATGGGCCTCGGCGGACTCAAGGCGATCGACGAAGCGGAAATGAAAATACCCGCCGACATCGCTTTCCTGACGTTTGACGATTTTACGATGTTTGATTTCAAAAGCATAAACTACAGTGTGATAAAGAATCCCGGGGACCGCGTCGGAGAGGAAGCAGCCCAGCTGCTCATAAGCCGCATGGCAGGCACCAAAAGATGCAGAGCCACGACAAAGAGAGTGCTGCTCACCCCCACGCTCGAGCTCAGGGGCTCGGAGGTATATCCCGTCAACAAGAAATAAGAATAGACCCGACGCACTTTTTTTCATAGCCTGTTTTGACCGCCGCAGACACAAAACGGCGGTTTTTTTGTGTAAAAACAGTATTATGCGCAGGCTTTTTTATCACATTGTTTTCATAATAATCCGTACTCATTTACATGATACATGCGGCATCTTTCACGTTGAAACAAAACGCCCCGAAAACCTATACTGAAAATGAACTTAGGAAAGGATCACAAATAAAATGCTAAAGGGAATACCAAAATGTTTATCTCCGGAGCTGCTCAAGATAATTGCGGAAATGGGTCACGGAGACACCATAGTTATAGGAGACGCTTTTTATCCGTCCGCCTCTAATGCAGCATCTGCCGGCATAAGGCTGGTACGTGCCGACGGCGTACGCGCCACAGAAATAATCGACGGGATACTTACGCTTATGCCGCTCGACGTAGACTATCCTGCTGACGACGGCTATCATCCCGGGCGGCAAATACAACGATGCCTTGGCGCTGATGGATGCGGGAAAGTATGAGGAAGCCATTGTAGCGTTTACGGAGCTTGGGGATTATCAAGACAGTGCCGCAAAAAAAGATCAAGCTAAAGCCGCAATGCTGGATAATGAATATAATCGTGCCGTATCGCTGATGGATGCAGGAAAATATGATGAAGCAATAGCGACGTTTACGGAGCTTGGCGATTACAAGGATTCCGAAAGCAAGGTTTTAGAGATTAATTACAACAAAGCCACAGCGCTAATGGACGCCGGAAAACAATACGAGGCCGCTGTCGCTTTCGGTAAAGCAGGCGGCTACAGCGACGCCCGGGAACGAAGCTTTGCGCTTTGGGACGATATAGTTAAGCGCGATACTGTTTCGGCGGGAAAATGGCACACAGTAGGGCTGAAGTCCGACTGCACCGTGGTTGCTGTGGGAGATAAAGGTGATGGTCGATGCGAGGTTTCGGACTGGACTGATATCGTGGCGGTCGTGACGGGAGGTTGTCACACCGTGGGGCTGAAGTCCGACGGCACCGTGGTTGCTGTGGGTAGGAATGATGATGGTCAATGCGAGGTTTCGGGTTGGAGCAACATCAAGCTGCCGGAGAAGCGCAGCTGATCAATGGCGCATCATACCGTCGCACTTACAGATGCATGCATAGCAGAGAACGCAGCCGCTGATATTATCAGTATCGGCGGCTGCGTATTACCAAAAAATCGCCCTATTTCTTCACCTCAAACACATACTGCCGCTTAACGAGCCTGCGCTTCACTATCCCCGCGTCCTCCAGCTTGAACAGATCCTGCCGCGCCGTCTCAAGTACCACGCCGAACTTCTTCTGCCATGCCTTGATGGTGACGGAGCTGTTCGGGCTTGCGAGTATCCATTCCGCGCCCTCGACCACACGGCTGTTCATTCCCGCCGCCTTCAGCTTCTCAATCGTCTGCTCCAAAACGACCTTGTTTACAAGTCGTTCCTCCATAGCTTTTACCGCGCGGGCAAGCATACCCGTGTAGTAGTCGATGAAATAGGTCATGTCAAAGTCGTCATCCTCAACGTCCTTGATTGCTTTATAATATTTGGCGCGCTCCTCCGCTATCACGCCGGAAATGGAAAAATAGCGGAAGAAGTCATAGCCTGCCTGCAAGAGCATCATATATGAAAGCGCGCGTGCGGTTCTGCCGTTGCCGTCCACAAAGGGGTGCACATATACAAAATAGAAATGCGCTATACAGGCTTTAATGAGAGGAGAAAGCTCGCTGTTCGTTATAAAGTCAAGGAGCGCCGCCATCATATCGGGCACTTTATCAGCGTCGGGCGCTGTATGGACGATCTCGCCGCGTCCGGACCGCACAAATACCTTTTCGCTGCGGTAGGCGTTCGTTGGAACATCTTCTTCCAATGTGTCCTTCGTCACCAGCGCGTATATATCGAATACCGTCTGCTCTGTGATAGGCTCGTCGATATGCTCAAGAACATATGTCAGCGCCTCATAGTTGTTCTTCACCATCTGCTCGGACTTGTTTTTAGGGGAACGACCCTGATGTATAAATTCCCGCGCTTCCTTTTTGGTGGTGAAGGCGCCCTCGATAACGCTTGAATACACCGCCTCGTCCAAGACAGCCTCGCGAAACGCTTCCTCATACTCCGGACGGTCAAAAACTATCTCCCGCCGTGCGAGAGAAATGACCTCTTCTGACTGTGATACGATACTGTTAGTCAGCACCCACCAAAACGGTCTGCCGTCGATCGCGTTCAGCGGCAGGTTTTCGGACTTCTCCCTCCGCGCCCTTTGCAGCTCCGGCCAAATCTTGGAAATAGGCATGGATACGGGCAAACGGTGGATGATGTCCTTTCTCGGCAAGTATTTTTCAAGGTATTCGTTTATGATATCCTGCATGGCGTTCCTCCGTTAAAGCTCTAATTATATTCTATTTTTCTTCTATTTTACTTCTATTAATTGCCCAACGCAAGATAAATTATACATTTTCTTTGGTCAAGAAGCGCGCTCTCTGCAAGCCTCAGCATATTCACCGCATAAGCCTCCCACCCTGTCAGTGTTATCAGCTACGGGTCGCCAGCGTGCGTCTTATCTCCTTTGAGAATCAACTCCCGACACGCCCCTATGGGGTCGGTGCGCTTGACTTTGCTTTAAAAACAGATATACTGATACCTGCAGAGTCCTGTAATACTGGCATCGGCGTATTTGAGGAAGTCATGAGCAAGGTGCTCGCCGAGGCCGCAAACGAAAAGACAGCCGTTTTACATAGAGGTGGGGAACGAATATCCGTTCTTTTACCGATCCCGACCCAAATGCCGAATTGGTCAAATGGGACGTCAGGAACGGCGCCGCAGACATTTATTAAGATGAGACAGACGGGGATATCTCTGCGGGCTGACTGACAGGGAGATCTGTGAAAATGCAGCCTAGCGGATGTGTCGGGTCGGAGAAGCCGGGAAAGCTTCCCGGGTAGCCTGCCTGCATCCGCAAGAAAACCCTTTTGGGAGATAAAGCTATGACTATACAAAACTTGTTTGAGGTCGGAGCCTCCTGCCTGACTGCCGAAGGAGAGCGCTTCACCCGTGACGGACGCAAAGAAAACGCTTCGCTCACGCTCGCATGCGAGCAAGAGCTTGAGCTTTTTGTGAACGGAGAGCTTGCCGTAAAGCTTTACTGTACCCCGGACAGTCTATCTGAGCTCTGCACGGGCTGGCTGATAAGCGAGGGCTATATTGAAGATATAAGCGAGCTCGCGTCGTTATATATCGATAAAAGCGGCAGGCGCGCCATTGCGGAGACCGGGAAACATGTTTCACGGGAGATAAGGCCTCTGCCCGCAAAGCCTGTTATAACTGCCGATACTGTTTTTAAGCTTTTAGGGATATTTGAACAGTCTACGGAGCTTTATGATAGGACGCACGGTGTTCACGAGTGCGTTTTGGCAAAGGACGGATATAGCTGCGCGTTTTCGGACATAGGCAGATATAATGCTTTCGATAAGGCTGTGGGCTCCATGCTGATAAAAGGACTGACTGCCGAGGGCGCTGCGGTCTTCTCCAGCGGCCGGGTATCCGGTCATATGATAAAAAAAGTCGCCCGGTGCGGCGTGACGGTTCTTATAAGTAAGGCTTCAGCGTCGACAGCGGCTATAGAGGCCGCGCGGCATTATAATATATGCCTTGTGCTTAACGCCAAGGGAGACTCGTTTTTTAAACCGTTTTAACTGCCGCGTCTTTACGGCTCGATCCAATGTTCTGAAGAAAGGAATTATGTGAATGCTGAGCAAACCGGAATATACCGCTGCGCGCGAGCTGCTGCTTGAATATATGAATGCTGTCGGAGCCGAGTCCGCGCCTCTCTCCGAATGCAGCGGACGCGTTCTGGCTCAGGAGCTCACAGCAGTAAAGAACGTTCCGCCCTTTGACCGTTCCGCCTATGACGGCTATGCATTTTGCAGTGCTGACTGCCAAAATGCCTCCGCAGCTTCGCCGGTCACTCTGAGCCTGCTCGAGGAGGTCAGAACAGGCTGTGTTCCCTCCAAAAGCGTGACCGCCGGCACTGCCGTAAAGATACTGACCGGAGCGCCTGTTCCTGCGGGAGCAGATGCGGTCTGCAAGTACGAAGACACCAAATTCACAAAACAGTCAGTCACTCTTTATAAGCCGTATAAGTGCGGCGACAATATAGTAAAAGCGGGGGAGGATATCAAGACGGGCGACACTATAGCCCGCAGCGGCGATATAATAGACGCCGGGCTCGCCGGCTCGCTGGCGTCTCAGGGCATGACGGCTCCGCTCGTCTTTTGCAGACC
>CAYVOZ010000059.1:0-8632 GCA_964453325.1 uncultured Christensenellaceae bacterium
GCACCATGGAAATGACAAAGCCCAAAAGCACTGCCACTATAAGCGGAATCCCGAGCACCTGCATCATCAGTCCCATAAGCACCGCCGTAAGGCTTGCCATAGAGCCCAGCGCAAGGTTAAACTGTCCGAGCGACAGCGTTGACATCTGCGAGAGGCCTATGAGAACGTATATCGATACCGTCTGCAAGACCGATATGGTGTTATATGCCGAGAGAAACCCGGAGGAGCCGAACAGCAGTATAAAGAACAGTATCACCAACGGCAGGATCACGCTGATCAGGTCGTTTCTCAAAATCTTTCTGATTATTTTCACTTTTGCACCTCACTTATATTTATCCTATTCGTCTTCTAAACCGTTATCAGCTCTTCAGCCGCCTTGTGCGCCCTTTTAAGCGCCTCCTCCGGCGATATTTCGCCAAGCATGGCCTTCATCATCTCGGTCTTAAGACTGTTTTCAATTATGGACTGGTCGATCAGGCCGCCCTTATTGTCTCTGAAGCTCTCTCTCATTCCGTTAAAGAAGTTGTCGGCGTCCATCATCTTCAGACTCGGGAGATTGTTCTGCAAAAGCGAGTTATCAAAAGTCTCCTTTGTCGGCTGGACTCCTCCGAGAAGGTCGAGCGTAACTGCCAGATCCTCTCTCAGCGACCATTTGATGTACTGATAAGCCTCGTCCTTCATCTGCGAGACTGCGTTTATCCCGAATACCCATCCGCCGAGTATGGGATGCCCGCCGGGTATGGTCGTCACGCTTATATCGTGCTCTATGTGCTCAGATATGCCCTTCTGTCTGAACGGCAGATAGTGCACGGGGAAGCCCATTATCATGGGTACCTCCTCCTTCAGGAGCTCCTGGAACGTCTCATCGAAGAAGTAGCTTACCGATTCCTCCGGCGAATGCTGATAGCTCACTATCAGATTCTTAAGAGCTCTCAGATTCTCTATGGAATCTATGCTCAGCTTGCGCCATTTATCGAACATGCTGCCGTTAAAGGCCCATTGCCTTACGTAGAACTCCTCCATGAACGCGTGTCC
This sequence comes from uncultured Christensenellaceae bacterium, assembly GCA_964453325.1. Taxonomy (GTDB): domain Bacteria; phylum Bacillota; class Clostridia; order Christensenellales; family Christensenellaceae; genus JAZRGP01. The sequence goes on from CAYVOZ010000059.1 coordinate 1,036, forward strand.
CGTGAGAGAAAGCGCCGTGCCGTATTTGAACGGGGACTCGGGCCTGACTCTGCGGTCGAAGAACTCCGCGACTATGTTGAACTCCGGCCAGGATACCGGCACATGCAGCTCAAAGCCGTATTTGTTGTAAAAGCTCCTCCTTAGATCCGGGTCGCTGAACGCGTCGTTTCGGTAGTAAAGCAGCGAATCCTCTATCTGTATCGGCAGGCCGTATATCTGGCGGCGTCCCTTTAAAACGCATTTGAGCACTCCTTCCGGGAATCTCGCCAATATATCCTCGTCGTCCCTCTCCGTCATCTCTCTCATGTCGAACAGCTTCTTCTGTCTCGACATCATTTCAACGAGCGGCATATCCACCCAGAGTATGTCGTATTCCGAAAGTGCCTCCGCGTCTCCCGCAAGCTTGTTCGTGAGCTCGTAGAACGGCAAAAAATCGAAATCCACCTTTATGTCCGTCTGCTTCTCGAAGCTCGGGGACAGCTTTGAGAGAATGTCCATGGCATTTGACTGCAAAAGCAGCGCCTTGAGAGGCCTTTTGCAGCTGTATTTCGGCATCGTGCGTATATCGCGCTTCGATGCGGACAGCTTGCTTTCGACGAGTATGTCCCTGACCTCTACCATGCTCTTGCTCTTTACGAGATCGAGCATGCGCTCCGCCGCCTGATGCCCGAACTTTATGGCGTCTCTCGGGATCACCTTGACTCCCATGTTCTCCCTTTCTCTGAATGAGAACCATACGTCTCCGCCGAGGGCGTATATGACCGTATCCCTCATCATGATCGCCTGTATTTCCGCGAGTATCTCCGCGACCCTCAGGGACGAGACCACATAGCATTTTACGGGGCTGTCCATGCTGCCGTGATGCTTCAGCATATCGAGCATCATGCGCTTTCTCTCAAAGCTCGTCTCTATGACGTCTAACTTTGAAACGTCTGTTCCGGGATACTTCTCCGCCACCGCATCGAGGTAGCCCTCTTTACAGTCCCGCTCGTTGGTGTACTTGTTATACCCGGTAACGAGAGCCATTTCTTCGGGAGCATAGCTTTCGAGAAGCTGCTTTGTCTTTTGGTATATAAGCTTGTGGTTATCGAACAGCACGTTGCCAATATCGACATTCTGTATCTTTCTCTCCAGAAAGACGAGCTTAACTCCGGTCTCCTGCCACTCCTTGTACTTTTCAATGTTCTTGGTATTGCAGGGTACGAGCATTATGCCCGAGACGCCCAGCGCTATCATGTTCTCGATATACTCCTCTTCGCGCTTTGCGTTGTCCCCGCTTATCTTGATGATAAGGTCGTACTTTTCCGTATCCATTATGTCGTTGATACCCTTGAGTATCTGCGAATAATACCCCTCGGTCGACGGAAGCACGACCCCGACTATATGGAATTTCTGTTTCTTAAGGTTCTGAGCGATAATGCTGGGCCTGTACTTGAGCTCCTTCATTACCTGCTGTATCCTTAAATACTTCTCCTCGCTTATATTCTGTTTTCCGTTCAGCATGAGTGAGACTGTCGAAACCGAAACTCCGGCCTGTTTCGCAACTTCTTTAATAGTGACCACCATTCTCCTCCTCAGTTTTTTTGGCGATGTTGCTTAGTATTTTGCCCGGAGTTTATCGGTATCGTATCTGATACGGACGCCGTGTACTTATCACGGTCTTGTGTCTTCGTGATTTCATTCGCATGATAGCATCGATAAATTCCGACATCAATACGCTTGAGCAAAATAATCGCATTATTGTTTTACTAAATCGTTTCGATATACGGTGAAAAAAATGTGGGCCATGCCCGTTCTTATGTTGTCTTAACGCCGTTTCTTATGCGCTTTTTTTCTCCGCAGCGCCGGTACCTCCCGGACACGCAAAAATCGCATGCGCAGCCGGCTATAGCCGCGGCGCGCGTCCGTGCTTGCCCTTCCGGAGGCTTTCCTCTCCCGCCCACCGGTCTGTTCAGCCGCCGAGCTCTTCTATAAGTCTTTTTACTCCGTCTCTGTCGGTCATCCCCTCCGTTCCTCCGCTCCGTCTCAGGCTCGCCGCCGCCGCTCCCGCGGAAAAGCCGAGAGCTTCATACATGGGCATGCCGTCGTGAAAGCCGAGCAGCATGCCCGCGCAAAAAGCGTCTCCGGCGCCCGCAGTACCGGCGATGAAGCCCTTGGGGAGCTTTAAGCTCTCCCGCTCGAAATACTCTCCGCAGCTGTCCATGGCAAAGCCGTATTCCGGGCAATGTATAACGGCGGCCTTTCTTACTCCCGCCTCCATAAGCCTCTCCAAAACCGGCCTTATGTTGTCCTTAATGAGCGTGTTATCGGCGTCCCTCACGGGCAATCCGACAGCCGCGCCCGCCTCTATCTCGTTAAAAACTACGCGGTCGCATCTTTTGAGGCTCGCCCGGATTATCTCTTTTGCGTCCGGCCGCACATTGCTGACGGCGTCGAACGACGTCTCTATGCCCATGCTGCTCACCCTCGCGAGCGTACGCGCAAGCTGCGTTCCGTATTCCGGATCGTATGCGTCCATGCCCTTCAGCAGCAGGGCATAGCCTATGTGAAACATATCCGTATCTATAGCGTCATAATCAATAAAGCCATAGTCGAATACGTCGCTCACGCCTCCGAACGTAAAAAACGTTCTTTCTGCGCAGGTATCGTCCTGCATAACGTCCGTAAAGGAGGTCGACCCGCCTTTAATAACGGTGATGCGCGAAATATCGAGCCCGCTTTCCTCCAGAAGCCCCAGTGCGAATTTGCCGTTGTCGTCGTCTCCGACGACGCCGAGCACATTCACGCGAAGCGAAGGAGCGAGCTTTTTAAGATCGACCGAAGTATTGAACGCGCATCCGCCGACGCTTCTCTCCACGCCCTTTATGTCGACCAGCATGCCCTTTCCCGGGTATTTGTCGATGTGTTTTATGGAATCTACGATAATATTACCCGCTAAAGTCAAGCCCTTCGCCATATTCGTACTCCTTGAACCGTTATACGTCTATGATAGCCCGATGGGATTTTTACCGCAAGTTAAATATTGCTCCGATACTTGGGACCGGTCTTATAAACTGTTTCGATGGATTGATCTTTCCGATACGCGCTTCACGTTATTCCGTACCTTTTTCCGCTCCGAACAAGGCGCGCCGGTGCAAAGGCACAAAAATACAGAGGAGTCATCTCACGAGCAGATAATAAAGCTCCGTCGCTGTTCTCTCGTATCCGCTCTTCGGCAGATAGCCTCCGCGCCTGAGCGTTTTTATGCGTCCGGCTCTGCTCTTGCTCTTTATATCGATGAGCTCCTTATACAGGCGCTTATTCTCCCCGGTCATTAAGTCTGCGTATTTTTCGTATATTGCGGCGGCCTGAGAGATATTTCTTTCCGTCTCCGCGCCCGTACGCACGAGCGCCGCCTTATAGCCCGGAATATCGATAAGCCTTTTAAGCTTTATAAAAAAGCCCTTTTTATGAGAGCCTACCGCATTGTCTCCGTGCTGCCTGTATAGTATGGTCGGGCTGTCAAGATAGCCCATTTTTCCGAACGTGAGCGCTAACAAAGCGAGACAGTGATCGTGCATAAGGCATTCAGCCGGCAGAAGCCCGGCTATGTCTGCAAGCCTTCTGTTTATCATCACAGTGCAGCCCGTCACGGAGTTTCTGAGCATTAGCCCTGCCGCAGACGCGGGCAGGGGGTCAAGTCCGTGCGCAGAGATGAACGAGCCGTCCTTTGTGTTGAGGTCTTTATCCGTCACGGTGAGGTCGGTATGTACAAGCGCGGGCCGTCCCTGCTCCGTATCGCGCATGAGCGCGAGCGTTCTTTCGATCTTATCGGGCAGCCATACGTCGTCCTGGTCGCAAAACATGATATATTCCGAGCGCGACAGCGTCAGAAGGCGCGCAAAGTTGCCCTTGCTGCCGAGATTCTTCTCTCCGTCGCTGACTATCTCCAGCTTTCCGGGGTGAGCGGCGGAAAACTCCCTCAGCAGCTGCGGCGTGGCGTCGGTCGAGCCGTCGTCGCGCGCTATGATGCGCCAGTCCTCACAGGTCTGTGCCAATAGCGAGCCGAGCTGCTCCTTTATGTATTTTTCACCGTTATATGTTGCAAGCAGTATGTCTGTCATAGAAAGCCCCTTAAATACAGCGCCGCATCACCGCCGCGCCTTAGCCGGCTTTGGCTTCGTCTTCTGCGGCGGCCTTGGCAGCTGCCTCCGCCTCTTCCTCGAGCAGCCTCTCCTGTGCAAGCTCCTCCTCGGTGGCCTTTGTGAATACGAATATCGGCAGATCCCCCTCCGAGGTCCGCAGTCTGAAGCCGTAATTGGTCAGTATCTCCTTGTCCGAGGTGGAAAGATTCCTGTGCAGCTGCACAACATAGACCTTTTCCTTGCCGGCAAGATCGTTCTCGTCCAGAACGAACCATCCCGTATCGATGCCCTCGCGCTGGCCCTTATGCGTCAGATAATAGTCAAAGCCCGCTCTTGATTCATAGTTCGTGATATAAACATAGGTCTCGTCGTCCCTTATGTCGTCCTTTTGTATAAGTCTGTCCGCGCATTCCTCAAAGGGCTCAAGATAGCTCGACTGAGAGGCTTTTACGGTGATATAACCGGTATACAGGCAAAAAAGCAGCATCACTGCGGCCGCAGTTACCCTGAGTATGCGCTCGAAGGAGCGCCCCGAAAAGAGCAGGTCAAACAGGCTGTTGGCTCCGAGAGCCACCGTTACCAGCATGGGCGGTACAAAGCCTATAAGGTACCGCGGCAGGTACAGCATGGAGAACGTGGTCATGCGGCAGACGATATACACGGAAATGAACATCGCAAGCGGCAGATATGCCATGCACAGCGAAAGCAGTCTGTTGTCGCCGCGCTCGTCCTTCTTTATCACAGCCGCAGCCGTAAGCATAACGACCGAGGCGATATAAGCCCAGAAAACGAGCCTCCCCACCAGCTCTATCGGGACGGAGGTGATCATCTCAAGCGAGCCTTGAAGAGGCGTCCTCACCGAGGCGCGTATCACAGACTGGTCGATAGCGGCAAAAAACCACGGTATGAACGCAAACGCCGCAATGATATATGTCAGTATCACAAATATCTGCTCGCGCTTTTTCACCATCAGAACGATGTCGCATACAAACAGCACAAAGCATATCGCAAGGCCGAGATAATGCGTATACGCGAGCGCTATCATGCAGACCGTGTAAAGTATGGAATACTTTATCTTTTTATCGCTCTTCTTTCCGAGGAAGAATACATAGACCGTTATCGCGCCGAGCGCAAAAAGCAGACCGTACGGACGGAACGTATACGCCGCCAGCGTGACTATGGAGCTCGTTACAGTGCACAGTGCCAGCGCGGTATAGCCGGTGCGTTCGCCTCCGAGCTGCTTGCCGGTGAGAGCGCAGAACCACACGCCCACGCAGGTTATGAGTATGTTCAGAAGCTTCAGGTTCACTGTGCCGTAGGGCATTATACGCACCCATATATAAGTCAAAAGGTGCGACAGCGGCGGATTGTTGTCGGCGACGAGGCAGCGGTCGAGCATTTCCTTAAGAGAGCCCTGCACGGAAATGTCTATCTGAAAAATATCGTCCATCCAGAACGAGCGCAAAAACGCGTTAAAGTACATTACGAGAAAGAACGCGGCTACAGCGGCAAGGCTGATGATATAAAACCTGTTTTCCGATACGAATGCGGCAAGCCTCGCCGGAAAACCGTTTTTTACTTCCTTCTTGATCTCTACACCCGTTTCCATAATGACTCCTTTATTTCCTGTAGGTTATCAGCTTGTTGAGTATGAATTGCAGCAGCGATACGAATACGAGCACGATGCCCTTAAGCAGCCAGAGCGGCATCGTACCCTCCAAAAGCGACAGCAGCCCCGTGGATATGCCCATGCCCAAAAGCGCGATGAGTCCGTAGCTTAAGAGCCTGCGCAGTATTTTTGTCGTCTTTTTAAAGTTAAGGAATGTGTTCGTGGTGAACGTGAACGCAAAGCCGACGACCGCGCCCGCCACATTGGCAAGCTCGGTACTTATCGGCGTATACGTCTTTAGGAGCATAAACACTCCGTAGTCGAGTCCCGCAGCGATCACGCCGAAAACGGCGTAGAGCACTAAATTTCTGAAAAACTCCTTGTTCGCCCTCATCCTCATGCCGAAAAGCTTAAACAGCGTGCCTATATAGCTCGCTATAAACTCCATAAGTCTGCGCTTTGAGTCTCCGAAAACGCGCTTCTTAAAGTGTATAGGCACCTCGCCTATCTTAAGCTCCTTGTTGTTGAGCTTGAGCTTTAAAAGCACCTCCTCGAGCACGTCGTAGTTGACGCTTTCGAGCTCCACGTTTTTGAGCTGCGCGGTATCGTACATTCGGTAGTCGGTGGAAAGGTCCTTCGCCTTTATGCCTATGCACACGCGAAAGGCAAAATTCAAAAGCTTGGACATTATGACGGAGGAGGTCTTGTCCTCCGTCGTGCCGCCCTTTACATACCGCGAGCCTATCACAAGGTCGCAGCCCTCCTCCGTAAATTTCTTGTGTATGGCGGGAATGTAGACCGGATCGTGAGACCCGTCGCCGTCCAGTATCAGAAATTTGTCCATCGAGGCATGGCGTATACCGCAGACGAAAGCGTCTGCAAAGCCCTTGCCGTCCTGATTGAAATACAGAGCTCCGTATTTTCCGCATATCTCGCCCGTGTTGTCGAGCGGCTCATGCGTATCTATTATTATGATCTCATGCTCCTCGCCCGTCGCGTCAAGGCTTTCCCTTATGCGGGGGAGCAGCATGTCGAGGTTTTCGGCCTCCTTATAAGCAAGTATGACAGCGCTTATTCCCATTCTGTAACCTCTTTGTCCTGCCTTCGGCAGTGATGCAGCTTTCATGCCGCAGCATAGTATATCATATATGACCGGTATATGCGATATCGACGATACCGCTATCCGGCAAACCTCTTTATCAGGTCGTAAAGCATGCGCTCAAAATACGCAAAGCCGTAGACCGCGTCGAAAATAAGGCAGCGCAGCCCTCCCGCGCCGAGATATTCCGTCAGATACAGCTTAAGGCTCGGATAAAACAGCTTAAAAGCCCTTGCCTTTTTGCCGTACTGCTTTTTTATGCTCTTCGAGTGAAGATGATCGTATCGCTCCCGCGTGAGCGCGACGCGCCCGTAGCCCGCGTCCTCGAGCCGCTTTGCCAGTATATTCTCCTCGCAGTACAGAAACGTCCGCTCGTCAAGCCCGCCCACGCTCTCGAACGCGCTCGTGCGCACGCAGTAGAACGAGCCCTCCGCCACGCCTATGCGCTCCGTCACGTTTTCCGAGCTCACGAGTTTTTTCTTTATCGACCTCTTCTCAAGGTTGAAGGCTAAAAGCAGCATGGTTTCGAGCAGTCCCGCAAAGCCGGGTATACGCCATATGTTAGCGCCCTGATTCACTATGGGCGCGGAGAGGCCGAGCGATGCGTCCGCGTCGAGAGCGGATATCATCGCGCTCGCAGTGCCGTCCGTAAAACACACATCCGGGTTGGCTATCAAAAGATACTCCGGCGAAAAGTTGTCTATGGCATAGCGGCAGCCGAAGTTGTTGCCGGCGGCGTAGCCCCGGTTTCCGCCCGAGGATATC
>CAYVOZ010000059.1:8642-14404 GCA_964453325.1 uncultured Christensenellaceae bacterium
AGTTGTCCACGACCGCTATGTGATCTATGCTTTTATGCTCCCGAACCGCCTCTATGAGCTTCACAGTCGTTTCGGCGTCGTTGTAGTTGAGTATTATAAGCGCGCTCTTTGTCACGTTGTCTCCCCTTTTTGTCCGTCATTCCCGGCGAGCGACGCATAAAGCCTCCCGCATATATCGCTCCAGTCAAAGCGAGTGAGCGTATATTCCGATATCTCCGACGGTGCGGGGCCGGCGCCGCGCTCAAAGTCCTGCGCAAAGCGCAGCATCGCGTCGGAAAGCGCCTCCGCATCGTCCGCTGGGACGGCACAGCCAAAGCGCCCGTTATCGGTCATATCCGAGAGCGGAGGCACCACGTCCGTGGATATTATCCGGCAGCCCTGCGCCGCCGCCTCCGTCAGCACGAGCCCGAAGCTCTCCCACCGCGAGGACAGCACAAACACCGCCGCGTCCGCATATTCCCGCTCAAGCTCCTCTTTGCCGAGCAGCCCGGTGAACGTCACGCGCTCTTTGAGCTGCGGATCTTCGGCATAAAAGCCGGCTATTACTTCTTCAAAGCCCTTTTCTACCGAGCCCGCAAGGCGCAGGCTCCATTCGCATTTGTCCGCTATGCGTTTGAACGCGTCTAACAGCACCTCCGTCGCCTTCTGCTCCGTGCCGAGGCGGCCCACTGTGAGAAATATACGGCGCTTGTCCTTTATCATCGGCCTGTGCTTTATATACAGACCGTTCGCTGTTAAGAGCACGTCCCTTCCGCGCATGACCGGCAGCGCCTTCACCTCGTCCGCCATGAATGTGGATTCCGCGGATACGATACTCGCGCGGCGCAGAGTGGCGTTTTTCACCATGCGAACGAGCGACGGCTTTTTCAGTCTTTCGAGATCGAAGTGATCCATGTCGAGCTTGAGATATATTTTACCGCGCTTGTTTTTCATGCGGTAATACGCCGACCAGAAATAAGAGGACAGATTCAGATGATACAGATTGAGCACGTCGATATTAGCGGCGTTTTTTGAAAGATATGCGAGCCCGTCAAATATCGCGCCCAAGCTGCTCTTTTTTACGAAATCGAGCTTCAGACCCGCGAGCTCGTCAAGAGACGGATAAGTCCCGCTGTTTTTATAAGTCGCTATGGACGCATCGACGCCTCTGTCGCGAAAAAGATGATAGGGAAGCAGGCCCACATCCTTTAAAAGATGCATATCCTCCGTGCGTAAAAACAGTGTAACGAATACCATGCCGTCCCCCTGACCGTGCATTCTTTCTTCTTTGCTTATTTCTTCGCGGCGAAGCGCCATGCGCTTTCGCACATCTGCTCTACGGTGCGTTTCGCGGCAAAGCCCAGCTCCCTTTTCGCCTTTGATACGTCGGCATAGCTCACGGCAACGTCGCCCGCGCGTCTTTTGCATATCCTGCGTTCTATGCGAACTCCCGCCGCCGCCTCGAACGCGTCGACGAGCTCCTTCACGCTCACGGGGCGTCCCGTTCCGAGGTTGTATACTACCGTGCCGCTTTCCATGGACTCCAGTTTTTTGAGCGCGGCGGCATGCCCCTCGGCCAGGTCGCACACATGTATATAGTCCCTTTGGCACGTTCCGTCCGGGGTATCGTAGTCGTCTCCGTATATATTGATGCAGGGCTGGCTGCCCTTTGCCGCATCCGTAAGGCGCGGCATCAGGTTATTGGGTATGCCCTTTGGGCTTTCGCCCAAAAGCCCGCTCCCGTGTGCACCGACGGGGTTAAAGTACCGCAGCAGCGCAACGCATAGCTCTTTATCGGCATACGCCGCGTCCTTTAATATCTCCTCGGAAAAAAGCTTTGTCCTGCCGTACGGATTGACCGCGGAAACCGGCATATCCTCCGTGAACGGGGGCGTGTTTATATCCCCGTATACCGTCGCGGACGACGAAAATACGAGCTTTTTCACGCCGTATTCCTTCATCGTCTCAAGAAGCGCAAGCAGGCTGTCGATATTGTTGCGATAGTAAAGAAGCGGCTTTTCGACGGATTCGCCGACCGCCTTTGCTCCCGCGAAATGCAGCACTGCGTCGATTCTGTTCTCACTGAATATCCGCCGCATCGATGCGGCGTCGCACACATCGGCCTCGTAAAAGCGCGTACGTCTGCCGCCGAGCTTTTCCACGGCGTCCGCGACGGCTGCGTCTGAATTACAGAGGTTGTCGACCAGCACGGTATCGTATCCGTTCTCCATAAGGCATACGGACGTATGCGATCCGATATACCCCGTGCCTCCCGTAATGAGTACGCTCATAGGCTCTCCTTCATTGATTCAGCTGCGGGCTTCTCCGTCGCCCGTTCCGTTCTGTTCGCCGGCGTTTTTGCCCGCGGCTTTTTCCGCGCCGCTGTTATCGACGCCGTCCGCAGCGCGCTTTTCAAAGACGGCGCGCACGGTCTCAATGACTATCTTTACATCGAGCATAAAAGAATAGTTCTGTATGTACATAAGGTCGAGCATCAGCTTTTCATGCGCGTCAGTGGAGTATCTTCCGTTTACCTGCGCCATGCCCGTGAGTCCCGCCTTTACGGACAGCCGGTGCGCAAACTCCGGCATCTGCGCGCATATCTCCTCATAGAAATACGGGCGCTCGGGGCGGGGGCCTACTATCGACATATCGCCCATCAGTATGTTTATAAACTGGGGCAGCTCGTCAATGCGCAGCTTTCTCAGCACGCGGCCCACCTTTGTGATGCGCTTATCCTCCGCCTCCGCGAGTATGGGTCCGCTCTGCTTTTCGGCGTCGGGTATCATGGTGCGCAGCTTTATGACGTTATAGCTGCGCTTTCTGTAGGTATATCTCTCCTGTGTATAAAACGGGTTGTGCTTGTCCTCTAAATATATCAGCAGCGCACATATCAGCATCACGGGTGACGTAACGACTATCGCTATCGACGAGAATACGATATCCAATATACGCTTGACGAGCTTCTGCATACTGGATATGCCGAACGTCCCCGTATGGATTATCATGAGGTCGTCAAACTGCTCTGTCTGCGCGTTTATCAGCATTATATCCGTGTATTCGGGTCTTAAAAGCACAGTCTTGCGGTTCGCGGCGCAATACTCCTCTATCTTATGCTTATCTGCGAGCCCGATGCTCCCGAGCAGCACCGCGCTGTATTCCGATATCGCGGCGTGCAGCCCCGGGTCGGCCGGGCTTATCGTACCCTCCACGGAAAAGAGCCTGCTCGTGGAGTTTATCTTCTGCATCATCCACGCTTCGGAATCCTTGTCGGTTATGAGCAGAGTGCGCTTCGGCGGGCGGAACTTAAAGAACAGCTCCCTCGCTATTTTTAGCCAGATCGGCAGGGCTACGACCATTATCGCCCCATTGACGAACAGCACCTTTTTGGATATCTGCGCGCCGATTATGACATACGGAAACGAGAGCATGATAACAGAGGACAGTATGATCCCGATATACGCGGAATAGAGCAGCATATGGTATCGCCTGCCTGAATAGTTGAAGCAATCAAGAAAGCTGAAGGTGAGCATTACGAGCACGATATACCACGGCAGCACGACAGCGAGCCGAAGCTCTACCACCTCGTCCCAGTACTCCCTTACGAGCATATATGAAAGAATGAAAATGCAGGCAGTCAGCGCAAGCAGGAGCAGTATCGAAAGCGTTTTCGCAAAGCTTGCGCCTACATGAAAATCACGGTGCTTTTCGTTCATTAAAAGCCGCCTCTCTAAAAAACGGTACAGCCAAAAGCCGCATAGCGGCGCGGCAACCTAAGTAATTATATCAAAACAGCCCGAAAAAGCAATAGCGCCGCCCTCCGCCGGTATGCAGTTTACACACAATATCGAGCTTAAATGTGGGCGCGGGAGCATTTTTGTCCGTCATTCCGCGCGTATCGCCGCAGCCGGGCATATGCATTGCAGGCCATAAACGGCGGGACAAAACAGGACGGAGCGCAGGCCCCGCGGCTCAAGCGCTCCGTCCATCATTCCTTTATCCCTGTAACGTCACTTTATGTGTATATTCGCAAAGTTCTCCGGCACGCCCTTATAGCCCGTCTTAAAGCAGAACGTGCTGCCATTATGCTCCGCGTCGAAGTCGTATCCCTCGGGAGCCGCGGACAGTCTCACGACCTCCGCCGCCGTCGTGACGTAAAGCTCGTCAAAGTCCCTTCCGCCGAACATGGCGGAGGACGTCTGGCCGCTCGGAACGTGGAGCTTTAAAAGCACCTTGCCCTCGGGCGAATATCTCACCACCTGATATCCGTACCACTGCGCCGACCATATGCAGCCCTCGGCGTCCACGGTCATGCCGTCGGGAATGCCCTCGTTGTCGGGTATCTTTACCGCAACGCGCCTGTTTGTCGCCTTTCCGGTCTCTGTATCGTAGTCATATGCGTATATCTCTCTCGTGACGGTCTCGACCGCGTACATTATCTTGTTATCCGGGGAGAAGCCCAGGCCGTTCGGGAGGCCCCAGCCCTCGTCTATTATCGAGATGCCGCCCTTGACGTCCACGGAATACAGTCTGCCGCGCACATAGTTATCGCCGACGGTCTGATCGTAGAACGTCGTCCCGAATATGACGCGGCCCCTCTTGTCCGCGATCGCGTCGTTGCAGTGCAGCGCCTGACCCGCAAACTCCTCTGCTATGAGCGTCCAGCCGTCCTTCCCGTCCCAGAGATACAGTCCCTGATGGGTCGCGCATACAAAGCCGCCGCCCTCGTTCATAGTGAAGCCGGATACATTTTTGCCCTCGCATACGAAGCTCTTTTTGCCGGTCGCCGGGTCATAACAGAATATCTTGCCCGCCAGCATATCCGACCAGTAGAACTTCTGAGCCTTCCAGTCCCACATAGGACATTCGCCGCAGCGAAGCGGAGCGTCGTCGATGATCTTATAGCTGCTCATAAACATTTCTCCTATATGTTATCGTAAAAATCAAAAGCCCTTTTATCCGGTACGAAGTGCGCCGGCACTCCGGGCTATGCCTCGATATGCTCTTTAATGCGCCTTATTATCATATCGAGCGCGACCAGATTAAATCCGCCGTCGAGAACTATGATATCCGCGACGCGCTTTGAGGGCTCTACAAACTGCTCATGCATGGGCTTTACCGTCGTAAGGTACTGGCTTATGACGGAATCTATGCTGCGTCCGCGCTCGTTCACGTCGCGGCGTATGCGGCGAAGTATCCTCACATCCGCATCGGTATCGACGAATATCTTTATATCCATCTGCTCCGCGAGCTCAGGAGAGGAAAATACAAGTATACCCTCCACGATTATGACCTTTGACGGATAAAGCGTGACCGTGCGGTCGGAGCGGTTATGCACCGTGAAATCGTATACCGGGCATTCGGCGGTCCTGCCTGCTTTCAGCAGCTTTAAATGCTCTATCAGAAGCGAGGTCTCGAATGCGTCGGGATGGTCATAGTTGAGCTTTGAGCGCTCCTCATAGTCCATATCGTTATGCGCACGGTAATAGTTATCGTGATTTATAACGCTTATATCCTCGCCGAAGCGCTCGCAAAGCTGCTCCACGAGCGTGGTCTTTCCGCTGCCCGTGCCGCCCGCTATGCCTATTATCATTATGCTGCTCATAGAAAGTCCCCTGAAAAAAACTGTGATAATAAACAACATCTGCGGACGCGCGGCCTGTGCGCGCGTCCGCAGACTAAAAAAATACTTATTCCTCGAGGCTGCTCTGCAGCACCATTATTCGCGGACGCTTTTTAAGGCGGTTCGCGGTGATGGTGAAGGAGCTCGTTCCGGAGTTGGA
>CAYVOZ010000060.1:0-3420 GCA_964453325.1 uncultured Christensenellaceae bacterium
TCATAGGCTCGGTCGTCGCAATGCTGTTCAAGTTCGTCTTTCGCAAGCTCAAGCAGGTACGCATCATAAAGAGAGAATATCTCAATAATTTCATGCTTTCGCGTATCGCGGGACTGATGTTTGACGTGATGGTCGTTGCCTCCATAGCCGCCATAGACCTTTCCGCCTTCAAGCATACCGAGTTCATCGTACCGCTTGTGCTTATCTGCGTTGCGGGCGCCGTCGTGACGTATTTCCAGATGCGTCATATCAGCGGCAAGCTTTTTCCCGACTACAAGGATCAGGCGTTTCTGTCGCTCTACGGCATGCTTACGGGAACTGCGAGCACAGGCGTGATACTTCTGCGCGAGACCGATCCATACTTTAAAACGCCCGCCTCCAGCAACCTCATATATCAGCAGCTTTGGGCCATAGTCTTCGGCTTTCCGATGCTGCTGCTCATGGGCGTGGCTCCCAGAAGCGAGACATGGGAATGGCTCACGCTCTGCATACTGGTTCTGCTGCTTGCAGTGATGTATCTCATACTGTTCAGATCGTTCATCTTCAAACGCAAGAAGGCAGATAAGCCGAAGAAATAAGTAATTCCGGGCAAGAAAAAACCACCGTGTGACCGGTGGCTTTTTCTTGCATATAGGTTTTTATCCTCTTATAAGATAATCGAGCAGCATAGCCATGTCCTCGGGCTCCGATACGATCAGATCCAGCTCGTCAATGCTTGCGTCCTTGAACATCTGCGTGAGGGCAATATACTGGCAAAGCTTGCTCTTGAGGTTAAGTCTGTCTCCCTCTGATGTGACAAGCTCTATTGTGCCCTTGCAGTGTGTAAGCTCTTCAAAAAACTTTGCAGGCTCCGTTATGTTTTTGATCTTCATTTAAAATACCTCTTCCTTTTCTCTTATTCTATTGGTTTGTATATAACCCGCAATAAGCGGAGCTAAACACTTTTGGTATATCGCATTTTTATGCGGAGTATCACAAAAAATTATGTCTGTAGTACACTGTAAGCGTTTTCCGGGACACTATGTTGCATGATCGCTGCTTTTTACACATCATTATGTAATCATATTATGTCATTTGACTGTATTAGTCAAGACCGAAATATATCGATACAACCGTCTGCTTCTTACCCGCCGCAAAGCGGCAATATCGTCAAATCATTCTTGCCTTTTTATGCGAGTCTATATAGAATAGTAATGTATTATTCAAAAGAAAACGGAGGCGGCGATGTCAAAGGTAACTCCACTTTATGCAAAGCACGAGCAGTCAGGCGGTCACATAGTCGAGTTCGGCGGCTATCTTTTGCCCGTTCAGTTCGATACGGGGATCATCAAGGAACATGAAGCCGTAAGAACTAAAGCCGGAATTTTCGACGTATCTCATATGGGCGAGCTCACGCTCACAGGCCCGGACTCTCTTAAAAACGTGCAGACGCTTCTCTGCAACGACATGTCGGGCATGAGCACTGGCAGGTGCCGCTACAGCCCGATGCTGAACGAAAACGGGGGAGTGGTCGACGATCTTTTGGTTTATAAGCTCGACGAAGATAAATATCTGCTTATAGTAAATGCGGCGAACAGGGATAAGGACGCAGAATGGGTAGCTTCTCACATATCCGGCGACGTCGAATTTAGGGATATTTCCGATTCCGTTGCGCAGATAGCGCTACAGGGGCCGAGTTCGTATGATATAATGTGCAGGCTGACGGATATCGACTCCATTCCGGTCAAATACTACACATTTAAGGACGGCGCGGAGATATGCGGCTTCAAATGCCTTATATCCCGTACGGGATATACCGGAGAGGACGGCTTTGAAATATATACCGAGGCCGGGAACGCGGAAAAGCTCTGGGATGCGCTTCTCGCTGCCGGTGGGGAATTTGGGCTGATACCCTGCGGCCTGGGCGCGCGCGACACATTGAGATTAGAGGCGGCGATGCCGCTTTACGGTCACGAGATGAACGACGGTATCTCACCCCTCGAGGCCGGACTTGGGACGTTCGTAAAGCTGCAAAAGGAGTATTTTATAGGAAAAAACGCTCTCATAAGCAGGGGAGAGCCGAAAATAAAGAGAGTAGGCCTCGAGCTCATAGACAGAGGCATCGCGCGCGAGGGCATGACCGTATATCACGACGGAAAAGAAATAGGCCGAATAACCTCCGGCACGCATTCGCCGACGCTCAAGAAAGCGATAGCGATGGCATATGTGCCGATAGAGCTTTCCGAGCCCGGCACGATTGTCGAGCTTGAGGTAAGAGGAAAAATGCTGAAGGCCGGCGTTGTGCCGCTGCCGTTCTACAAAAGAAATAAGTGATCCCGGGAGGATAAAAATGCAGTATTTAAAATCACACGAATGGATAGTTTTTGAAGGCGACGATGCTCTTATAGGCATAAGCGACTATGCTCAGCAACAGATGGGCGATATAGTCTATGCGGATCTGCCCGTGCCCGGCGACGACGTTGAGGCGGAGGATGAGTTTGCGTATATCGAGAGCGTTAAGGCCGTCTCCTCTCTTTACAGCCCCGTGACCGGCGTTATATCCGAGGTCAACACGGCGCTTAACGACGCGCCCGAGCTTTTGAACGAGGCTCCGCTCACCACGTGGATAATAAAGGTCAAGGACGTTACGGACAAGGCGGAGCTTTTGAGTGAGGACGAGTACGTCAAATTCCTTGCAGAGGAGGAATAGAATGCACTACTATACGCCTCATACGGATGAGGATATCCGGCGCATGAGCAGGCTCGCCGAAACAGACGGGCTTTTTTCGGGTATACCGGAAGGCGTCCGTCTCAAGCGGCCTCTCGGACTGCCGGAGGGCATGAGCGAGCAGGAGGTCAGAGAATACTTTGAGGACAGAGCAGCCGAGAATACGGTTTTTAAGTCCGTATTCAGAGGCGCGGGCGCGTACTGTCACTTTATACCCGCTGTGGTTTCTCAGTTAGCCGCACGCGAGGAGTTTGTGACTGCCTATACGCCTTATCAGCCCGAGATAAGCCAGGGCATTTTGCAGGGCATATTCGAGTATCAGTCCATGATGTGCATGCTCACGGGCATGGATGTTTCAAATGCTTCCGTATACGACGGCGCGACAGCGGCGGCAGAGGCGGTCTTTATGTGCATGGAAAAGGGGAGAGACCGCGTTATAGCCTCGTCTCTTGTCAACCCGCGCACGCTCGACGTCATAAGGACATATCTTTCCGGAAAAGGGCTCAGGCTTGAGCTCATACCCGAAAAGGACGGCCTCACGGACGCTGACGCCTTAAGGACGCTCGTAGACGATAAGACTGCCTGCGTCATAACGCAGCAGCCTAACTTTTACGGAAATATCGAGGAGCTTTCTCCGATATCGGATATAGCGCATGGCTCCGGCGCAAGGTCGGTGATCAGCCAGTATCCCATCAGCATGGCTTTGCTTAAGA
>CAYVOZ010000060.1:3430-14279 GCA_964453325.1 uncultured Christensenellaceae bacterium
GGAATCGGGAGCGGATATTGCGGTATCGGAGGGGCAGCCCTTGGGCATTCCGCTCTCGTACGGAGGCCCGTATCTCGGTATAATGACCTGCACGAACGCTCTCGTGCGAAAGCTTCCCGGCAGGATAGTCGGCGAGACTACGGACGCGGACGGAAAACGCGCATTTGTGCTCACTCTGCAGACCAGGGAGCAGCACATAAGAAGAGAGCGCGCGTCGAGCAGCATATGCTCAAACGAGGCGCTCTGCGCTCTGACGTCCGCGATATACTTAAGCGCAATAGGTCCGGAGGGACTAAAAGAGGTCGCGGCGCTCTGCGCATCAAACGCACATTATGCCGCGGAGAAAATATGCTCGATAAAGGGCTTTGAGCTCAAATATTCAGCTCCGTTCTTTAACGAGTTTGTCACGACATGCCCGACCGACGCCTGCGAGCTCAATAAAAGGCTGGCAGAACACGGCATTTTGGGCGGATTGCCGCTTTCAAACGGCAATATACTCTGGTGCGCCACGGAATGCACCGACAAGACGCGCATAGACGCGCTTTACGACGCCCTTTTAAAGGAGGTGCGCTGACTATGGAAAGCAAGCTCGTATTTGAAAGATCGGTGAAGGGCCGCCGCTGCGCGACGCTGCCCGATAAAAAAGGCGTAAGCACCGCAAAGTTTGACGAAAGCCTCCTGAGAAAAACGGAATTGGAGCTTCCGGAGCTATCCGAGGCGGAGCTCACGCGGCATTATATGCTGCTTTCCCGCAGAGCCTACGGCGTGGATAACGGCTTTTATCCGTTGGGCTCCTGCACTATGAAGTATAACCCCAAGATAAACGAGGCCGTCGCGGCTCTTGACGGCTTTACACGGCTGCATCCGCTGCAGGAGCCTGAGACCTGCACAGGCGCGCAGCGAGTTTTGGACGACCTCAAGCGCAGCCTGCTCGAAATAACGGGAATGGACGATATAACGCTCATGCCCGCTGCGGGAGCTCACGGCGAGTATACCGGACTGCATCTTATACGCGCCTATCACGAGCATAACAACGACTCAAAGCGCAATAAGATAATCGTTCCGGACTCCGCGCACGGCACAAATCCCGCATCCGCCGCCATGAACGGAATGACGATCGTTAACATTGCGTCCGCACCCGACGGTACCGTCGATCTTGACGCGTTAAGAACCGCCTGCGGAGAGGACACGGCGGGCTTTATGCTCACGAACCCGAACACGCTCGGTATATTCGACCCAAACATCGAAGAGATAGCTGGCATAGTGCACGGCTGCGGCGGACTGCTTTACTACGACGGCGCGAATCTGAACGCCATAATGGGCATATCGCGTCCCGGAGATATGGGCTTTGACGTCATGCATCTCAATCTGCATAAGACGTTTGCCACGCCTCACGGCGGCGGCGGCCCGGGCGCCGGCCCCGTAGCCTGCAAGGAGAAGCTATCGCGCTTCCTGCCCGGCATGCCTGACGGCATAGGCAGAGTCAGAAGCTTTGACGGAAATTTCCTCGTATGCGTAAAGGCGCTTGCGTACATACTCTCTCTGGGCGCAGAGGGTCTTAAGGACGCGTCCGAAAAGGCAGTGCTGAACGCAAACTATATGTATAAGCTCCTGTCGGAGTTTTTGGAGCCCGCGAGCGGAGACGTCTGCATGCATGAATTCGTGGTGTCCGCGGAAAAACTCAAAAAAGAGACGGGAGTGTCCGCGCTCGACGTTTCAAAGGCGCTTTTGGACAGCGGCATCCACCCGCCGACTATGTATTTCCCGGCTATTGTCCACGAAGCGCTCATGTTTGAGCCCACAGAGACAGAGAGCCCGGAGACTATAGAAAACGCCGTAAGCGTACTGAAGGATATATATGAAACCGCCCATACCGACCCTGAAAAGCTGCATCACGCGCCTTATACAACGCCGATACGGAGAGTAGACGAGGTCACTGCGGCAAGAAAGCCTATACTGAAATACACAAAAACTATACAGAACAGGAAGTAATCACTTAAAAATATGAAAGCAGAAATACTGTGCGTCGGTACGGAGCTCTTGCTCGGCGACGTGGTCAACACCAACGCAGCCTACATTGCAGGCAGGCTCGCAGCTATAGGAATAGACGTTTATCACCATACGGTAGTGGGGGACAATCCCGAGAGGCTCGCGGACTGCCTCAATATCGCATTTGAACGCGCCGAACTCGTCATAATGACGGGAGGTCTCGGGCCGACATACGACGACCTCACAAAGGAGACAGTCGCGAACTACTTCGGGCTCGGTATGGAGCTGCATGCGGAGAGCCTTAAAAGGCTCGAGGGCTTCTTCAATAAACGCAATATAACCATGACCGAGAACAATAAAAAGCAGGCATATATGCCCTGCGGCGCTGTCGTTTTTGAAAACAATAACGGAACAGCCCCGGGTCTCGCGGTCGAGAAGAATGGCAAAACGGCGGTGCTCATGCCCGGGCCTCCGCGCGAGATGAAGCCCATGATGGACGAATCGGTCACGCCTTTTCTAATGCGCTATTCCGAAAGGATCATCAAGTCTCATTCTCTGCACATGATTGGCATAGGCGAGAGCGCCATGGAGTATCAGCTCAAGGATTATATCGATACGCTCTCCGACGTCACTGTAGCGCCCTATGCGAAGGACGGCGAATGCATGCTGCGCGTGACTGCCGCCGCAAAGACCGGCGATGAGGCGGAGCGCATGATGGCTCCCGTGGTAGAGGAGATAAAGAAGCGCTTCGTAAAATTCATATACGGCATAGACGTACCGGACCTCGAGACCGCGCTCGTGAATAAGCTCAAGCAGCACGGAAAGACGGTCGCTGTCGCGGAGAGCTGCACGGGCGGTCTGCTCGCCAAGCGCATAACCGACATACCCGGAGCCTCGGAGGTGTTCGGATACGGCGTGTGCACCTATGCGAACGAAGCCAAGATAAAGCTTTTGAGCGTGAGCACCGAAACGCTCGATAAATACGGCGCAGTTTCCGAGGAGACCGCGCGAGAGATGGCGTCCGGCTTAAGAGCGCTCTCGGGCTCGGATATAGCGCTTTCCGTGACGGGCATTGCAGGACCCGGCGGCGGCACGCCTGAGAAGCCCGTAGGTCTCGTATATATAGGCATAGATTCGTTTAACCAAACCAAGGTTATAAAGCTGAATCTCGGCTACGGCATACACTCCGACCGCGACCGGCTACGCATCGTCGCCGCGTCGAACGCCTTAAGGCTCGCGCTCGGGTGCTTTGTCGGCGATAGCCTGTGAGCTCCGTCGTCCGGAACGGCAGGCATAATAGCGGGCTTTGAGCTTAAGGAGCGCTGTGTGAGCATAAAAAAATACCGTGCCTTCATTAAAACAGTAGAGCTCGGCTCTCTTACTAAGGCCGCCGAGGAGCTTGGCTATACTCAGTCGTGTATAAGCCATATGCTTAGCTATCTCGAAAGGGAGCTCGATGCCAGCCTGCTCATAAGGAGCAGGTCGGGCGTACGGCTCACATCCGAAGGCGAAAGGCTGTTTCCGCTTATAAAGAGCGTTACAGAGGCCGACGATATAATGCTGAAGGAAGCCGAGTCCCTTAAAAGCTCGGTCAAGGGTACGCTCAGGGTCGGCGCCTTTACGAGCGTTGCGGTGCACTGGCTGCCCGGCATCATAAAAGAATTCACGGAAGCATATCCTTCGGCAGAGTTTTCCATGTTCAACGGCGACTATTTCGACGTGGAGCAGTGGCTGCTGGACGGCGAGATAGACGTCGGCTTTATATCTCTGCCTGCGCCCTCCGGCTGCGATACCGTCACTCTTTCCGAGGACAGACTGCTCGTCATTATGCCCAAGAGTCACAGGCTGTCCGTACTCGACGCCATCCCCGTTGAGAGCGTCGCCGAGGAGCCCTTTATAACGCTGCCACAGACCTCGGATCACGATATACACCGAGCGCTCGATAAGGCGGGCATAAAGCCGAACGTTAAATACACCACGAAGGACGATTATGCGCTCATCGCTATGGTCGCGCAGGGATTAGGCATATCCGTTGTTCCCGAGCTGCTTTTGATGGGAAGACATTACGATATCGATATAAAGCCCTTAGAGCCGCCCGCCTCGCGGACTATAGCTCTTTCGGTCAAAAACAGAGCGCAGCTCTCCGCCTCGGCAGCAAAATTCATCGATTTCACCGTTGATTGGGTAGAGAGAAACGTTCACACCGATAGTACCTCATTTTAAGCAAATATAACGCTTTCTGTTGAAACATCATCTCCTCTGTGCTACAATATATTGTGTTTGCACATATATCTGCGGCGAAGGGGACACTTCATGTACTTAAGAAAAATCGAAATAAACGGATTCAAATCCTTTGCCAATAAGACGGAGATTTTTTTAAACGATAAGATAACCGGCGTAGTGGGACCGAACGGAAGCGGAAAGAGCAATATCGCAGACGCTATAAGATGGGTGCTCGGCGAGCAAAGCAGCAAAAACCTGCGCGGAGCAAAAATGGAGGACGTTATCTTCGGGGGCACCGAGGCGCGTCCGAGAAAGGCTTATGCGGAGGTCTCCCTCGTTTTTGAAAACTCCGACGGCCGCGCCGATATAGAATACTCCGAGCTCACCATAACGCGTAAAATGTACCGTTCCGGCGAAAGCGAGTATTATCTTAACCGCGCAGCCGTCCGCCTTAAGGACATAATCGACCTTATGCGCGATACCGGCATAGGCAAAGAGGGCTATTCCATAATAGGGCAGGGCAAGATCGACGAGATACTCGAAAACCGTCCCACCGCGCGAAGAAAGGTCTTTGAAGAAGCCGCAGGCATAATGAAGTTCCGCGCGCGCAAGGAGGAGGCCGAGCGCAAGCTGGAAAAGACCGAGGAGAATATCTCGCGTATAGACGATATACTCTCGGAGCTCCGCGAGCAGTTAGGGCCTTTATGCGAACAGGCAAAGCAGGCAAAAGAATACCAGAGTCTGTACTCGCGTCAGAGGATAGTCGACGCCAATCTGTTTTTATACAATAACGTCAGATTCGAGAACAGGATACAAAAGCTCAACGAGGAGCTCTCGGATATAGCCTCGGAGCTTGCAGAGCTGCAAAAGCAGACGGGGGATTCTTCGGAGGAGAGCACGCGGCTGTCAGATCGCTTAAACAGCATCATATTGGAAAAGAACGCGCTCTCGGAGCAGATAGAGCGTTTTGTAAAGAGCATAGAGCAGACCGGCGGAAGCATTGCCGTAGCAGAAGAGAGAAAGGCGTCCGCATTCGCGGAGACCGAACGCACCGACGCTCAGCGCGAGGAAAAGCTTGCCCTGATACAAAAGCTCAAGGCACAGACAGCGGAGCTCGTGACCAGGCGCAGCGAAACAGAAGCGGAGAAAGAGTCTCTCCGCGTCGAATACGAGGGCGTGCTCTCTGACATAAACGATATCGATTCTACCCTCGACGAAAAGCGCTCGCAGCTGTTTGCCGAAAAGGACAGGATCGAGAGCATTTCCCGGAATATAAACGAAGGCAAAAACGAGCTGTCCGCGCTGAGCGCACATCTTGAGGCCGCAGAGAAAAGCCTTTCGGGCATACTTGAAAGGATAGACGCGCTTCAAAAGGAGTCTGCGGAGAAAAACCTCACCGCAATTGAGGAAAAAAGGCTTTATAACAGGTCCCGCGACGAGATGCAGAGCGTCGCCTCACAGATCAACGAGAAGAAATTCAAGCTCAACGAGATAAAGTCGCAGCGTCAGACGCTGGAATCCGAAGCCGAGAGCATAGGCAACGCTCTTGCCAAGGCGAGAAGCGAAAAGCAGCTTCTGCAGGAGCTCAAGGAGGAATACGACGGCTACTCTCAGAGCGTAAGAGCTCTTATGCGGATAGCACGCACAGAGCCGGATATAAAGCGGCTTATACGCGGCACGTTTGCGGAGCTCATAAAGGTCCCCGCAAAATACGAGACCGCTATAGAGACCGTGCTCGGAAACACGCTGCAAAACGTGATAGTCGATACCGAGGAGGACGCGAAGCAAATAATCGAATTTCTGCGCCGGAGAAATCTGGGGCGCGTGACCTTCATGCCTCTTAACGCCCTAAAGGTCAACAGGCTGACGGACAAGGAAAGATCGACGCTGACGGACAGCGGTTTTATCTCCGTGGCGAGCGACGTCATCGAGCACGAGGACTATGTGACTCCGGCAATAGAGTTTGCGCTCGCACGCACAGTGCTTGTAAAGGACATGGACTCCGCTATACGCGTCATGAGAAGCGGCGACTATGCCTTCAGAGCGCTGACACTCGACGGCGACTTTATAAGACCGGGCGGCGTCATGACCGGCGGCAGCACGACCTCTAATAAAATAGGTCTGCTCTCGCGCGATCACAGGATCGCCGCCGCAGAGGAGCGCATAAAAAAAGCTCTTGCCGACAAGGAAAAGCACGACGCGCTCATGAGATCCATAGACGGGGAGGCGTCCGCTCTTTCCTCCGCTGCGCAGTCTCTGACCGACGAGCTTTCAAAAATGGAGATATCGGCGGCGGAGCGCCGGGAGCGCCTTAATGCGTTGACTGACTCCATAGACGCCAATACAGACGCCGAGGCTCAGCTTAACGCGGAATACTCGCAGATACAGGAGCGTATAGAAGAGCTCAAGGCTAAGAAGCTCGATAACGAGCAAAAGCAGTCCGAGCTGTCCGAACGCGCCGAATCCGCAAAAAAGGCGGAGGAGGATTTCATGCGTTCCGAGGACGACAGGCTCGGCAGAAGAAAAGCGCTTTCAGAGCGTCTTAGTGAGCTCAAAATACGTTCTGCGGAGATAGCCAAGGATACGCAGGCTCTGGACGCGAATATCGACAGACTGACGGCGGAGGAGACGAACGCAAAGGAAAGCTTCGATATTCTGACCGATACGATAAACGATCTTCAGACTCGTATAGCTGCACTTGATGAAGAGAATAAAAAAGCACAGGAGCACAAAGCGGGACTTGAAAGCGAGCTATTAAAGCTGCGGACAAGCTATGACGAAAAGGAAGCCGAAAGACTGAGCATGAACGAGCTGGTGCAAAAGCTGCAGCAAAGCACATCGGACTCCAGATCGCGTCAGACAGAGCTTATAGAGCGCAGATATAAGACCGAGGCGCAGATAGAGAAGACCACGCTTTTAAAAGAACACGCTCAGCAGAAGCTGTGGGAGGATCATGAGCTCACATACGCGCTGGCGGAGGAGCTTAAGACCGAGATAAACTATACTACCGCTGCGCGTGAATCGGACGAGCTTAAGACCGCCATAAGAGACCTCGGACCGATAAACCCGAACGCCATTGAAGACTGCGCGCGCGTGTCCGCAAGAGAGACTGAGCTTTCGGGTCAGCGCGAGGATCTCGTCAAGGCAAAGGACGATCTCACAGAGGTCATCGTATCCCTGCTTTCGTCCATGCGCGTGACCTTCCGCGAGAAGTTTGAGCTTTTAAACACGCACTTCAAGCGCATATTCACTGATCTTTTCGGCGGCGGCAGAGCACAGCTCACGCTTGGAGAGGGCGACGTGCTCGAGGCCGGCATAGATATATCCGCAGAGCCCCCGGGCAAAAAGCTGCAACAGCTTTCACTGCTTTCCGGCGGCGAGCGCGCCCTTACGGCTATAGCGCTGCTGTTCTCCATGATATCCATAAACCCGTCTCCGGTCTGCCTCTTTGACGAGATAGACGCTCCGCTTGATGAGGCGAATGCAAGGCTCTTTTCGGAGTATCTGAAGCGCATCGAGAATACGCAGTTTGTTGTTATAACTCACAGAAAACCCACAATGGCGCTTTGCGATAGCCTGTACGGCGTCGCGATGCAGGAGAAGGGCGTATCCACGCTCGTCAGCGTGAGCCTGAAAAAATAAGAGGAAACGATATGGCATTTTTTGACAGACTTAAGGAAGGCATGAAAAAGACGCGCGGAAGGCTCGATTCTATATTTTCCGCGTTCACGAGAGCAGACGAGGATCTTTTGGAGGAGCTTGAAGAAACGCTCATACTCTGCGATACGGGCGTTCCCGTCGCGGAGAAGATCATATCCGCTCTGCGCGCACGCATAAAGGAGGAGGGCATCAAGTCCTCCGACGAGGTAAAAGCCGCTCTTTGCGATATAATTGAGGGCATGCTCGATAGTGAGCGCAGTGAAGAGACCTATCCGCGCATAATGCTCATAGTCGGCGTGAACGGAGTGGGCAAAACGACGTCCATAGGCAAGATAGCCGCCATGTATAAGGAGCAAGGCAAAAGTGTGCTTCTTGCGGCGGCGGATACCTTCAGAGCCGCTGCCTCCGAGCAGCTTGCACTTTGGGCAAAGCGCGCCGATGTGCCTATAGTGAAATACGGAGAGGGCCACGATCCCGCCGCGGTGGTATATGACGCGCTCGATTCCGCACAGCACAGAGGCACCGACGTCGTTATATGCGACACAGCGGGCAGACTGCATAACAAGAAAAACCTCATGAACGAGCTTTCAAAGATATCCCGCGTGATAGACACAAAGTTCCCCGAGGCACAGCGTGAGACGCTTTTAGTGCTCGACGCCACGACAGGACAGAACGCAGTCAACCAGGCCCGGGAATTTCTGTCCGCATCGGGCATAGACGGCATAATACTCACAAAATTAGACGGTACCGCAAAGGGCGGAGTCGTGCTGGCAATAAAGGAAGAATTGGGGCTTACGGTGCGGTATATCGGAGTGGGCGAGGGGATAGACGATCTGCGTCCCTTTGATGCGCACGATTTTGCTCATGCGCTCGTAATGTGACCGCAGAGGCTCTTTTACGGAAGGAGTATATCATATGAAAAAGCTTGTTATATTCATCGCTGCCGCTTTACTGCTGTTCTCGGTATTGGCCTGCAAGGCGTCCGGTCCCGATGCGGACATTGTGCGCACATGGAAAAAGGCAG
Organism: uncultured Christensenellaceae bacterium; assembly: GCA_964453325.1. Lineage (GTDB taxonomy): Bacteria > Bacillota > Clostridia > Christensenellales > Christensenellaceae > JAZRGP01. The sequence continues at coordinate 12,327 of CAYVOZ010000060.1, forward strand.
AATGGCAGGCAGCCGCAGAGAAGGACAGGATAGCCGCTCTTGCCGCCATAATAGCCGCCGACCGTGACGACGTCGATGCGCAGGCCTCTGCGGAGCTCTCCGTCGAGGGCTTTAACAGTTATTTTGCCTCCGTGACTAATGAGGACAGTCTCACCCTCGGCGAGGTCTTTGACGAAAGCGTTATAGAGGAGGACGTCAGTGCTGAGGCTGCCGGAGAGGAAACTGCCTCCGATGCACCGGTGCAGGAGAGCGCCGAAACCGACGAAGGTACATAAAACTGTCAGTAACTGCGTGGCCAGCGCTTTCCCGGGCAATAGCTGCAATTCATCGCCTTTGCTTGACAGCTTGCTTGTTTTTTGCTGCATTATCTTTTGTTTGGGTATATTAATATTGTGTTGTCACATCGTGATGTCGCTTGTTAAGAATCAATGAGGTCTGTGCTAATGAAGAAATCCGTTAAAATATATACAGACGGAGCCTGCTCCGGAAATCCCGGTCCCGGCGGATGGGGGAGCGTGCTTATATACGGCCGCGCAAAAAAGGAGATAAGCGGATATTCCAAGGAGACCACAAATAACAGGATGGAGCTCACGGCAGCCATAAAGGCCTTGGAGGCCTTAAAGGAGCCGTGCGAGGTGGAGCTTTTCTCGGACAGCAGCTATCTTATAAACGGATTTTCCAAGGGCTGGGTGTTCAACTGGTCAAAGAACGGATGGCAGACGACGGCTAAAAAGCCGGTCGAAAATATAGAGCTTTGGAAAAAGCTAATGAAGCTCGCCATGACGCACGATATAACATGGACAAAGGTAAAGGGTCATTCCGACAACGAATACAACAATGTCTGCGATGCGCTTGCAACAGGTGAAATAAAGAAGCGTGCAAAGAAAACAGACTCCGACGACGGCTGAAAACCGCCGTCGTTTTATATTGTCCGGAAAATCCTGTTCCGTTATCGTGGGGAAGCACATTTATAACTATACGCAAAACACAAGTTTTTCATATAATTGCTTGCGTTTTGCGGCTTTTCGGCTTATAATTTGCTTATACAGCATATTATCGCTTCAGAAAGGCGTTTAAACAGCATTATGCCAGAACGTACATATTATGAGCAACGCAACATAAATAATCTCCTGAAGATACGCGAGATCCAGAACGAGCTGCCCGACTGGTTCTCCGAGTTTCTGCGCGCTGTCGAAAACACGACCTCCACGCTTACGCGTCTTAATTACTCCTACGATACGCGCGTGTTCCTTAAATATCTTTCCTCCGAGAACAAAAAGCTGGGCGGCGTGCCTATAAGCAGGATCACAACGGAAATGCTCGGAGAGCTCACGCTGACTGACATGGAGCTTTATATAGAATATCTCGGATACTATATCACAGCTGACGACGTCGAGCACGAGAACTCCGAGCGCGGCAAGGCCAGAAAGATCGCCAGCCTAAGGTCTCTCTTTAAGTATCTCTATAAAAAGCAGCATATAAAGTCGAATCCCGCAGAGCTGATCATCACACCCAAGCTGCACGACAAGGCCATAATAAGACTTTCACCCGACGAGGTCGCGCGGCTCGTGGATACCGTGGAGTCCGGCGAAGGACTCACGGAGCAGCAGCGAAAATTTCATAACAAGACCGTAAAACGCGACGTCGCCATAATTGTGATTTTTTTAACGACCGGCATGCGCGTCAGCGAGCTCGTCGGTCTCGATATTTCCGACGTAAACATGAAGGATATGTGCCTCCGGATCACGCGCAAGGGCGGAAATCAGACGCTTTTATACTATGACTACGAGGCCGAGCAGGCGTTGCTGAATTATCTTGAGGAACGGCAGGAAAAAGGCACATACGACCTCCCTCCCCTATTTTTATCGCTGCAAAATAAAAGAATAGGCGTTCAGACCGTCGCAAATCTCGTTAAAAAGTATGCGGTCATAGCCGCTCCGCTCAAAAAAATAA
>CAYVOZ010000061.1:0-7912 GCA_964453325.1 uncultured Christensenellaceae bacterium
TTCTCCAAAACCCCAGAACTATTTTACACTAACCGAAACCCGACGTACTGTGTTTTCAATGTTTTGACAAATCGGTCCCATTTTCCTTCGGGTATTCGGGGAGGATCTATGGTATACTAAAATTTAAGATCGCCTTAAGGAGTTATTTTATGACGGATGTTGTTATCATAGGAGCCGGCCCCGCCGGAATGAGCGCAGGCATATACGCCGCGCGCGCAGGCCTGAAAACGGTCATTTTAGAGGAAAAGTACGCAGGTGGGCAGATAACCAATACGCACCTCATGGAGAACTATCCGGGCTTTCCCGACGGCATATCCGGCGCGGAGTTCGGCGAGAGACTGCGCGCGCAGACAGAGCGCTTCGGCGCGGAGATAAGGAGCGCCTCGGCGACAGGGATAGAGCAGAACAACGGCTACCGCACGGTGAGGACGACTGACGGGGACATAGAATGCAGAGCCATTATAGTCGCGGCGGGCGCGAGTCCGAGAGAGCTCGATATACCCGGGGAATCGCGCTTTAAGGGCGAGGGCATATCCTACTGCGCGACGTGCGACGGCGCTTTTTTCAGAGGCGGCGAGGTCTGCGTGATAGGCGGCGGCGATACCGCGCTCGAGGATGCGCTTTATCTCTCGAACATCGCAAAGCGCGTATATCTTATACACAGGAGGCAGGAATTCCGCGCCCAGAGCGTGCTTGTGGAGCGAGCTCAATCCGCAGAGAACATAGAGTTTCTTCTTGGCATGCTGCCCGAGGAGTTTTTCGGGGATACGCATTTCGAGGGCGTGCTCCTGCGCAACAAGGAGACCGGCGAGGTAAAGCGGCTCCCGCTCGACGGCTGCTTTTTGGCGATAGGCTACCGTCCGAATACGGAGATAGTTAAGGGGCTCGTCTCTCTCGACAACAGCGGGTATATAAACGCGGGCGAGGACACCCGCACAGGCGCAAAGGGCATTTTCGCAGCGGGCGATATACGCACAAAGCGCGTTAGACAGGTCGTGACCGCTGTATCAGACGGCGCAGCCGCCGCGCTCGCCGCGAGCGAATATATAGAAGAGAACAAAAGAAGATAAGCAAATAGAAATAAATAAGCGCCGCGAAATTATAGCGGCGCTTTTATAATGCCATTGACCGAGCGTTTCAATTGCTGTCGAAGTGAATGATATGGTTACTCCACAGTCACGAGCGGACCGCCCGTATTTTCGCATACGCCTATTTTCGCGGAGGACTGTATGCGCGGGTCGGCCTTAAGGGCGCGGCACAGCGCGTCAGCATCGTCCGGCGCGACGCATATGAGAAGCCCGCCGGAGGTCTGCGGGTCAAAGAGTATGTCCTCCTGCTCGCGGGATAAGCGGCCCGTATCGCAGCGCGGCCCGGCATAGCGGCGGTTGCGGTATGCGCCGGAGCCTAACATCCCCATGCGCGCCAGCTCGTAAACGCCGTCTAATACCGGCAGAGCGTCAAAGCTAAGCCGTGCGCTTATGCCGGAGCCCTCGGTCAGCTCGCACAGATGCCCCAAAAGCCCGAAGCCCGTAATATCCGTGCACGCGTGCACATCAAAGCCCGTCATTATATCGCGCGCGTATTTATTGAGCGTCTGCATCTGCTCGTATGCCTTATCGATAAGCGCGCCGTCTGCAAGCCCCGCCTTTGCCGCCATCATGGTGATGCCTACGCCGAGAGGCTTTGTGAGTATGAGCGCGTCGCCCTCGCGCGCGCCGCAGTTTTTGATTATTTTGTCCGGGTGTACTCTGCCCGTAACACAGAGCCCGTATTTCGGCGAATCGTCTATTATGGAATGCCCGCCCGCGATTATCGCGCCTGCCTCAAATACCTTCTCCGCGCCGCCTCGCAGTATGCCGCGCACGGCCTCGTCCGGGAGCGACTTTGCCGTGCAGAGCAGATTGAGCGCCAAAAAAGGCTCGCCGCCCATGGCGTATATGTCGGATAGAGCGTTTGCCGCAGCGATGCGCCCGAATATCACGGGATCGTCCGCGACGGGAGGGAAGAAGTCCACCGTCTCTATTATGCAAAGCTCGTCGGAGAGCTTATATATGCACGCGTCGTCGCGCCGCTCAAAGCCGACCAAAAGCGCGTCGTCCGTTTTAGAGGGCAGTCCGTCTATCAGCTTCGATAGCTCGCCCGCTCCCACCTTTGCGCCGCAGCCCGCGCATTCCGCGAGCTTGGTGAGCATTATTCCGTCCGTGCTCATAAAAGCTCCTCCCCGTTTGAAAAGGCGCATACGCATTCGAGCACGCCGCCAGCGACGGCGAGCGCCTTATCAGATACTGTAAAGCACGCCGAGGCGTCCCCGCGAGGGTCCACGTCGCCGCACTTGAGGCCCTTTGTCACACAGACGCCCTCGTGTATGAGCCCGCGTATAACGCCGTCTATTTTCGCGGTCATGGGTACGCCGCCCACGCTGCCCACGACGTCGCCCGCCCTTACCGTGTCCGTGATGGACGCGGAGGGGATAAAGACGCCGTCCGCCGGGGCGCATAGCAGCCGCTCCGTCGTGTATCCGCCTATTTCTCCGGGAATGCCTGTATTCGGCGCTGCACAGCCGCGCGTGATGACCCGTCCGAGGTCGTGGCCGCGCTTTGTCTCTATAACGGCGTGGCAGCACTCGCCCGCGCAGAAGCCCGGGCCGAGGCATATCACGAGCGCCGCGTCAGTTATCGCGGTGCCGGTGTTGCGCTTTGCTATGAGCGCGTCTACAAGTATGTCGGGCTTATACGGCAGTCTCTCCGTGTATACGGGTATCGCGCCGGAGTCCAAAATATCCCGCATGTCGCCCGAACTGTGCGCATAAACCGCGCGCACGCCCTCGACTTCCGCGCTGCCGTCATAGACCGCCTGCGAGAACGCGACTGTGCGCCGCACGGTCAGGGGCATTGGCAGCTCGTACATGCATATGCGGCGAAAGCCCGCGCGCCAAAGCCTTGAGGCGACTCCTGTGGCGATGTCACCGGCTCCCTTTATGAAGATCAAAGGCGATATGCTCATAAAAGTCTCCTTTTCCGTCGTATTCACGGATGATTATACTCCTTATGCCGTCCTTCGCCAACAGCGCGCTCACGCGGCGCGCCGCCGCCATGTCCTTTGCGCGGTTCAAAACGGCTATAAACTCCGCGTTTGCGGGGGTGTATTTCCTGCAAAGCTTTGTCAAAAGGGCAATATAGTTCTCGTCGACTGTCTCATGAGGGGCTCTGCCCGTCAGCGCCAGGGACAGCTCGCTTCTGTGCGTGGTCTCCTCTATGCTCCGTCCGAGAGCGTTCATACCGGAGAGGCAGCAGACCGTATCTGCATATTCGGGTATGACGGGCTCATGCTCCGCGTGCAGCTTTAACGGAAGCATCTTGGAGCCGTCCGCCTCTATGAGCAGCAGCTCCGCGTCAAACAGCGCCTCGAAAGAGGCGGGCGCGCCCAGCCTGCCGGTGCAGTCCGAGCCTGCCACGAACGCCTTAGACGTGCGCCATGCCTCCATGCATTCCACGCGAGTGGGGGAGAGCAGCAAGGGCATGACGCCGCCAGGCCTGCTCGTGTGTGTGGTCGTCGTGAGGCACGCCCGTACGCCGGAGGTGAGCGCGAGCGCCGTCAGAAGGGAGGTCTTGCCTCCCGCGCCTATGGCCGCGATGCATTTATTAGGCCGCCGGGCAGTACATAACGCGGCGTTATCCATATCCTCCGCACTGTCTATATCCATGAGCTCCCTTGGTTCGACCGGCAAAAGCCGCAAAAGACCGGGATGGCGGCGTATAACGGAACTGCCGCCCCTGTCGCCCGTGATCGACATGAGCTCGCCGAACAGAGAGGACGGGAATATGCAGGGGTTTCCGCGCTCTCCGTTTGCGGCGGGTGCGGCTATGCAGCCGGGGTCTTCGGCATAAAGCCGCGTGAGAGCGCGAACAGTGCTGCTTGTGAGAAAGGGCTGATCCGCAGTCATGAACATGACGGCGTCGGCGTCGGCGAGCGCATTGAGCCCGAGCCGTACCGTGCCGCTCTGTCCGTCCTCTTTGGCCCGCGGATTCATGATCGCGGTAAAGCCCCGCCGCCTTGCCTCGTCCGCTATTTCGTCATACTGCGTGACGACGGCGACGCGGAAAAATACTCCGTCGGGTATAGCGCCGAGCGCGCGGATATACATCGGCTTCCCGCCGACGTCCGTTAAGAGCTTATTCGCCCCGAACCGCTCGGAGCAGCCCGCAGCCATGACCACACAGCCGAATCTGATGCTTTTCATGCCCTTATTTTAAACCAATACCCGCGCCGCCGCAAGCCTCGGGGCTGTTGACAAAAGGCCCTATAAAAAGGATAATATTAACAATAATATGAATCACGCTTTACCGTTTGTTTACAGCATATATGACAAAAACCGTACGCAATGTGGGATAATCATGCTATGAGACGCGCAAAGAGAAAGTTTAACTATTATTTGAAGAGTATAAAGCGGTATGTCCGCAGGACATACATCGGTATCGCCGACGCCGTGAGTGCGTTCTTTGAGCGCATGGGCAGAACAAGGAGCATCGCGATACTTGCGGGCGCGGGCGCGGTCGTCATCGCGGGCGTGCTTTGTGCCGTGCTGATACCCACGGGTGCGCATGAAAATGAGGTCGCCGCCGTGCCTGCACAGAATGTGCGGGATGTTTACACGGCCCCGGCGCCTACAGCGACCCCCGAGCCCACCCCCGTGCCAATACTTTTGAACAAGGGCGACACGGACGAGGAGCTTGTGCCTGCAATACAGCACCGGCTCATGGAGCTCAACTATATGGACTTTGACGAGCCCACGCCGCTATTCGGACCGACGACGCTGCAGGCTATAAAGGCGTTTCAGAGGCGCAGCGGCATGGAGCCGGACGGCGTGATAAATAACGCGGTATACGACCTGCTCATGAACGACGACGCGGTGGTATACGTTGCGTCTGCGGGCGACGAGGGCGACGATATAACGGAGATACAGCAGCGGCTCGTGGAGCTCGATTACTTAAAATCCGGTGCGACGGGCTATTTCGGCACGGATACCGAGGCGGCGGTAAAGAAATTTCAAAAGACGAACAGCCTTAAGGACGACGGAAAGGTCGGCGAGCAGACAAAGGAAATGCTGTACAGCGACAGCGCCAAGCCGAACTATGCGGCGTACGGCGAGGTCAGCGAGGAGATAAAGACTCTGCAGCAGAGGCTGAAAAAGTTAGGCTACTTAAATACCGAGCCCGACGGCATATTCGGCAGGGACACCGTAACGGCGGTGGGGCTCTTTCAGGAGCAGCACGAGCTTATTGCCGACGGGTATATAGGCCCGCAGACAAAGACTCTGCTCATGTCGTCGTCCGCAAAATACTTCACCGTGACGCTCGGCATGTCGGGCAGCGCGGTCAAAAAGATACAGCAGAGGCTGTGCGACTTAAAATACATCAAAAAATCGGGCATAGACGGGTATTTCGGAGAGAACACGGAAAAGGCCGTAAAGGCGTTTCAGAAGCGGAACAAGCTGTCCCAGGACGGCAAGATAGGCAAAAACACTTCCGCACTTCTTTATTCCGACTCGGCGAAAAAGGCCGCGTCGACGACGCCCGCCGCGACGTCAAAGCCGCAGACCGGCGGAGCAGATACGCCGCCGCAGCAGCCGGAGACGCCCTCCGCAACGGGCAGCGCGGACGCGCTCATAGCAATCGCCAAGAGCAAGTTAGGCTGTCCGTACAGAGGCGGGCACAAGGGCTCTGATTCGTTCGACTGCTCGGGCTTCGTATACTGGTGCCTCAACAAGGCGGGCGTCACGGTAAAATACATGACCTCGTACACGTGGCGCACGACCGATAAATTCCGCCGCATAGGCTCGCTTTCCGACGTAAGAAAGGGCGATATCATAGTTTTCACGATGGGCAAAAGAAAGGGACACGTCGCCATCGCCGCCGGTGACGGCATGATGTACGACGCGTCCTCGGGAAAGGGAAAGGTCGTGTACAGAAGCTGCGTGAGCAGCTGGTGCCAAAGCTCCTTCCTTTGCGCATACAGGGTGTTTTAAATGCTTTGATAAAAGCTCAGCTTTGCTTTTTGGACTTGCCTCGCGTCGCTTTCTCAAGATTGCGGCGCGCTTTTTTAAGGTGCTTGCGCATGAGCTTGCTGGCCTGCGAGGGCAGATGAGCGGAGACGGCCTCGAATATCTCGCGGTGGTCGGAGAGCGAGCTTTCGGGCTGACCGGGCAGAGTAAGAGTGGCCTCGCGGCTCCTCGATAAAAGCTCGGAGCACATATTGAGTATGAGCGACAGAGCGGAGTTATCCGCTATTAGTGCAAGCGAGTTATGAAAAGCGTTCTCCCCGCCGAGCCCGTTGCCGCCCGCGTCGATATCGAGACGCATCTCATAGAGGGTGGCGCTGACAGCGCTCATTTGCTCCGGGGTGATCTTCTTTGCCGCGAGCGACGCGATCTCGCCCTCGAGCAGCACGCGGACCTCCACGAGCTCTTTTAAAAGCTTTTCGTCCTGTGAGAGCATGACGGAAAAGGGGTCCATGACGCTGCCGAACGTGACGGATTTTATGTATGTGCCGCCGCCGACCTTGGACTCGATATAGCCCATGCTCTCCATGGAGCGCAGAGCCTCTCGTATGGCGGTGCGGCTGACATGCAGATCCTCTGCGAGCTGACGCTCTGCAGGCAGACGGTCGCCGGGCTTCAGCTCTCCGCTCTTTATGAGCGCCAAAAGACTGTCCGCGATACCCTCGTAGAGCTTGGGCTTTTTTGATGTTTCGTTTGTACTGTTCTCCGTCATAGCTGCACGCTCAACTTCATTTTTGTTAAAAATATTCTACTACTCATTGGCGGACTTGTCTACGGAAATCGAAAAATAACTATGAGAAATTTCAGTGTTTAAGCGATTTTCGGCAAAATATGTGTTGACAATGTATATGTAATGGAATAAAATCTTGGTATGACCAATTTGGGCGTATATTTTGCCGTGTGATCATAGAAGTCAGAACCAAAAAAATCGGAGGGTTTTAAGAACAATGTCTAAAGAGATCGTTGACGGTTTGGTGGCTCGTTCCCGCATCGCGCAGAAGCAGATCGAGAACTATACTCAGGAGCAGGTGGACGCGATATGCAAGATGATGGCAAAGGTCGTTTACGACAATGCCGAAATGTTTGCGAAGATGGCTGTAGAAGAGACCCGCATGGGCGTCTATGAGCACAAGGTCGCAAAGTGCCTCGGCAAATCCAGAATAATATGGAGCAGCATGAAGGGCAAAAAGTCCGTCGGCATAATAGAGGTCGATGAGGAAGCCGGTCTGGCCATAGTCGCAAAGCCCATGGGCGTAGTCGGCGCGGCAATGCCCTGCACCAACCCCATAGTCACCCCGATGTGCAACGGCATGTTTGCCATCAAGGGCCGCAACTCCATAATCGTGGCTCCGCATCCCCGCGCAAGAAAGTGCACCAAGGTGCTCGCGGACATGTATCACGAGGAGCTTAAAAAGATGGGCGTTCCCGAGGATATCTTCCTCTCTATAGAGAACCCCTCGATAGACGATACGACCGACCTTATGCACGCTGTCGACGTAGTGCTCGCCACCGGCGGCAAGGGCGTCGTTAAATCCGCATATTCCAGCGGCAAGCCGAGCTACGGCGTGGGCGCGGGCAACGTACAGGGCATCATAGACGACGACGTCGATCTGCCCAGCACCGTAAAGAAGATAATCGACAGCCGTACGTTCGACAACGGCATAATCTGCTCCGGCGACCAGACGATAATCGCTCCCGAGAAGAACCACGCCGAGATAATGGCAGAGTTCGTAAAGCAGGGCGCGTATTATACCGACGATCCCGCAACGGTAGATAAATTCAGACAGGCCATCTTCCCGGGCGGCGTGATGAACAAGGACCTCGTAGGCCAGAGCGCTCAGAAGCTCGCCGACG
>CAYVOZ010000061.1:7922-14193 GCA_964453325.1 uncultured Christensenellaceae bacterium
ATAGTCAAGACCGACAAGTACGGCGCAGACGACGTTTTGAGCAAGGAAAAGATGTGCCCGTTCATGAGCACCTATACCTATAAGACTTGGGAAGAGGCGGTCGAGATAGCAAAGGCGAACCTGTTCGTAGAGGGCGCCGGTCACTCCACCTCCATACAGTCCAACAACCAGGCTCACATCGAATACGCGGCGGTCGAGCTGCCCGTATCGCGCATACTTATCAACCAGACCTGCGCGACGATGAACGGCGGCGCTTTCGCCAACAGCCTGTCTCCGACGACGACTCTTGGCTGCGGCAGCTGGGGCAACAACTCCATAAGCGAGAACCTGGCATGGTTCCATCTGTTCAACAAGTCGAGGATCGGCTACGTTAAGAAGGACTGGAAGCAGCCCTCCGACGAGGAGATCTGGAGCTAAAACAGCCCGATTTAAAAAGCAAGGCTGCCTTGAGGACTATTTCACGCCTTGATGCGGCCTTTTTTAAAGAATACACAATGCAATACACGAAAGGATGATAAATAAATGAGCAAAGGCTTACTCGACGGTATAAAGGTACTCGATCTCAGCCGCGTTTTGGCAGGCCCGTACTGCGGCATGATGCTCGCCGACATGGGAGCGGACGTTATAAAGGTCGAGCTTCCCGGCAAGGGCGACGACTCGAGAGCGAACTTTCCGATAATAGAAGGCAAAAACGGCGGAAAAGAGAGCGGCTATTTCATGAACCTCAACCGAAACAAGCGCTCCATAACCCTGAACCTCAAGTCCGAGAAGGGCAAGGAGATATTCCGCGAGCTCGTAAAAAAGAGCGATATAGTCATAGAGAACTACCGTCCCGGCGTTATGGATAAGCTCGGCCTCGGCTACGAGGAGCTTAAAAAGATAAACCCCGGCATAATATACGGCTGCGTCAGCGGCTTCGGTCATTTCGGCCCGTACAGCAAGCGCGCGGGCTACGATATAATCGGTCAGGCCATGAGCGGACTCATGAGCACGACGGGCTGGCCGGGCGGACAGCCCACGCGCACAGGCACGGCGATAGCCGACGTCAACGGCGGCATGAGCTGCTGCATAGGCATTTTAGCTGCGCTGGTGCATAAGCTCATGACGGGCGAGGGCGAGAAGGTAGACGTGTCCCTCGTCGACTCCATGGTATCCTCACTCGAGATAATAAACGTGATATACCTCATGACGGGCAGAGTGCCCGAGCGCATAGGCAACCGCTACGAGTCGCTTTATCCTTATGACAGCTTCGAGTGCTCGGACGGCGCGTGCGTCATAGGCGCGGGCAACGACAAGCTCTTCGGCCTGCTCTGCGGAGTCATGGGCAAGCCCGAGCTCACGTCGGACCCGAGATTCGTAAGCAACATAGACCGCATAGCCAACAACGCCGCTCTTAAGGAGCTCATCGAGCAGTGGACAAAGACGCTCACGATAGACGAGGCCGTCGATATCATGCTGGCAGCGGGCATACCCGCCGCGCCCATAAACACCATAGACCGCGTCGTCAAGGATCCGCATATCGCGGGCGCAAGGGAGATGTTCGTGGAGTGCGAGCACCCCGTCGTCGGCAAGATGAAGCTCACGGGCAACCAGATAAAGCTGACGAACCACAAGATAGACACGTTCAATCCCGCTCCGACTCTCGGCCAGCACAACGCCGAGGTATTGGGAGAGCTTTTAGGCTATACTCCCGAGGAGGTCGAGCAGCTTAAGGCGGACAGCGTGCTTTAAGGCATATAAGGGATCGCAAAGAAAAGGGCTCCGCATTCAAAAGCGCGCGGGGTCTTTTTTTGTTCCGAAAGGTTCGTTTGCCCGTTTTTAAAGAACGGCTCATATGACCGCACCGGGAGGGAATATATATACAGATAGACAGCGCGTAAAAGCGCCGTATTATGCAATGAGGAGGAAAAGCATGGAAGAGCTCAAAAAGCCGGATAAAAAGCCGCACAGAGTCACTATAGAGGGCAGGGAGCGCATAACGGTATCCTCTGTGGAGGATATGGACAGCTTTAACGAGAACGAGGCCATTTTTCTGACGGGGGAGGGAATGATGACCGTCACGGGCGGGGACCTGCACGTCAACCGGCTCGACCTGACGGAGGGCGTGATAGTCATAGACGGCCTCATAGAGGCGATAGATTATGCGGACCACGAGGAACAGAGGCTCGGAAAGGGCGGGCTCATTAAGAGGGTCTTCAGGTGAGCATAATCTACAGCTCGCTTTCGCAGCCGTATATACTGGCTGCTTTTATATATGCGGGTATTATCGTCGGAGTGCTGTATTCGCTCTTCAGGATACCGAGACGGCTCATAGCCAATAAAGCGGCGGCTGTGGTATCCGACCTTTTATTTGTCGCCGCAGCGTCCGCCGTGACGGTATTTGTGCTGTATAAGGCGGCCGATATAGTGCTCAGGGGCTATTATCTCATAGGTCTGGGCATAGGCTTTTTACTGTATATGGCGGCGATACTCCCGGTCGTCAGATATATCAAATGTAAATTTAAGATGAAGAAAGTTGACAAGTGATAAAAAAATAGGTGTAATATCAGTAGCGGATATAATGCGTATCCGAAATTCGGTCATGCGGAGCTTTTCGCATATCGGGCGGTCAGCTCATAGGCAAACAAAGAGGCATAAATGGAAATGAGGACAAGGAGCAGAACAGGCATAAAGCCCGTTTTCATATGGGTGTTATTTATAGTGACCGTGATCGTTCTGTTTATTACGATAATATCCCAGCAGTCCGCGCTCAAGGAGCGCACCGAGATGCTCGATGCGTTAAAGACGCAGCAGACGGAGCTGAAGCAGCGCATAGAGGCTCTCGAAAGCGAGATATCGTATATGGGTACAGACGAATATGTCGAGCGGACCGCGAGGGACAGGCTCGGCATGGTCAAGGAAGGCGAGATAGTATTCAAGGATTCTGAGGATATCGGGGCGTCCGGGGAAGGCGGGGACTGATATGGAGCTTTTTTGCTATGTGATAGATATAGGCACGAACTCGGCGCGCATGATGCTCTGCGGGAGAGAGGCGGGCAGGATATGCCGCGTATATAAAACGCTGCGCACGGTGCGCACGGGCGAGGGCTTCAGCGGCGGACGCATAAGCGCCGAGGCCTGCGGGAGGGTCAGGAACGCTCTTTCCGACTTTGCGCGCATAAGCACGGCGGAGCACCCGGAGCTGCCGGTATACTGCTTTGCCACGAGCGCCATGCGCGACGCGGAGAACGCGGGAGAGCTTTTGGAGGCGATAAAGAACGGTACGGGTATTTCCGTGGACGTGATATCCGGCGAGGAGGAGGCGCGCATAGGCTTTGCCGGCGCGGCGGGCAAGAGAAAAGCGGGTATAATAGACGTGGGCGGCGGCAGCACGGAGATAGTCGCCGGGGAGAACGGCGTTATAAGCTTTGCGAGGAGCTTTCCCGCAGGCGCGGTGCGCGCCAAGAACAGCTTTTCGGAGCTCTCTGCGGGGGACGGAGCCCGCGCGGCATACGACTATGCGCGCTCTCTCTTTGACGAGCTGCCCGCTTTAGATGCCGATGTGTTTTATGCGCTCGGCGGCAGTGCGACCAATCTTGCGGCGATATACCTCGAGCTCGCGGAATACGACCCGGTGCGCGTGCAGAACGCGGTACTGCATACGGACGAGGCTGCGACGATACTTAAAAAGCTCTGTTCCTTAGAGCTTGAGGAGAGAAAACGCGTGACAGGCCTGCAGCCCGAGCGCGCGGATATAATAATATACGGCATAGCGACGCTCTTGGCGGCGGCGGACGCGCTCAATATAACGAGCCTTACCGTGAGCGAGGCGGACAACCTTGAGGGCTACGCCATGAAAATGGCGGAAAGCCGTCTGTGAAAGCGTTTTTGCGGGCGAGAAAGGTTGACAACGCGCGTATTTGGCTATAATATGGGGAAAGCGCGGAACAATGGGGTTCGGACGGCGGCGCCGGTCGGACTTTTTTTATGCAAGGGACTGCCGTATGCGCAACATGAACGGGGGTATACGTATAAATGCTTAAATTCACAAAAATGCAGGGCGCGGGCAACGACTATATCTATATAAACGGCTTTGAAACGGAGCTTATAGACCCGGAGCATGCGGCGCGCGTGCTTTCGGACAGGCGCTTCGGCATAGGCGGCGACGGGCTCGTGCTCATGCTGCCGTCAAAGACCGCAGACGTCAGGATGAGGATGTTCAACGCGGACGGCAGCGAGGGACGCATGTGCGGCAACGCAATACGCTGCGTGGGCAAGCTCGCATACGAGAGAGGCTATGTAAAAAGCGACGTAATAAGCGTGGAGACGCTCGCCGGGATAAAGAAGCTCCGGCTTTCGGTATCGGGCGGCGTTGTCAAAAGCGCGACCGTGGATATGGGCCGCGCGAGCTTTGAACCCGGGGATATACCCTTCACCGGAGACGATCCGCTGCACGCCCGCTTTACTGCGCTGGGGACGGAGTACGAGACCGTATGCCTGTCAGTAGGCAATCCGCACTGCGTGATGCTTTGCGGCGACGTGGAGACCGCACCTGTTTTGACAGCGGGACCGGTAATAGAAAAACTGGAATTATTTCCCGAGGGCGTGAACGCGGAGTTTGTGCATATTAAAAGCAAAAGCTCAGTGAATATGCGCGTATGGGAGCGCGGCAGCGGCGAGACCTTTGCGTGCGGCACGGGCGCGACGGCAACCGTGGCGGCGTGCGTAAGGACGGGACTTTTGCCGGCGGACGAGGATATTGCCGTAAACATGCGCGGAGGCACGCTCGTCATACGCTGCTCCGCAGACGGGGCGCTCACTATGACCGGCCCGGCGGAATATACGTTCGAGGGCGTGACGGAGCTCGTTTAGAGCATGCGTCGCTGCCCGGATATAGCTTTTCGATAAAAAAGACAAGGCTGTCGATTTTTGTTTTACTTTTGCGGCAGCTTATGATAGAATGATAATATCGATCGTAAAGGCTATATAAAATAAACCGTATGGGGTGAAATTATGCGCGTTTTTGTGGTTGGCGGAATAAATATAGATATAACCGGGACCTCCGGCGTTCAGATAAAGCCAAAGGAGAAGAATCCCGGGCGGGCGACCATGCTGCCCGGCGGCGTGGCGAGGAATATTGCGGAGAATCTCGTGCGCATGAATGTGGAGGTGGAGCTTGTCGCGCCGTTCGGCGACGATATGTTTTCCGAGACGCTCAAACAGAACTGCCGTGATGCGGGGATAGGGCTCGATTATTCGGTGTTCGTGGAGGGCAGGAGCGGTATATATCTGTCCGTCACGGATTATGACGACGAGCTTTATGCCGCCGTTTCGGATATGGATATCATGGAGGAGCTCGACGATAAGCACATAGCCGGTATAGTTGACGAGATAAACAAGGCGGATGCCTGCGTTATAGAGGCGAACCTCGGCATAGACGCCATAGAATACATAGCCGAGCACGTCACCGTGCCCATAATAGCAGACCCTGTGAGCATCACCAAGGCGGAAAAGCTGAGGGGCGTGCTGCCGAAGCTCTTTGCGATAAAGCCCAATAAGACCGAGGCTTCTGCGCTCACGGGCATAGACCTCTCCACGGAGGCGGGGCTTTTGGTCGCGGCGGAGATGCTCGTCGAGAGCGGCGTAAAGCGCGCGTTCGTCTCGCTCGGGCCGGAGGGCATGGTATATGCGGACGGACTGGAGGTCGGCACGGTATCGCCCAAGCGCGTGCACGTCGAGAGCACAAAGGGCGCGGGCGACAGCGCGACCGCGGCGCTCTGCTACGGAGTGATGGCGGGGCTGAATGCGCACGACTGCGCGGTGCTGTCCTGCAAGGCGGCGGAGCTCACGATACAGATCGAGGAGCGCGTGAACAAGGATATTGACATAGAAAAGCTTCTGGAAGAGGACGACGACGACGTCCCCGTGGACGACCTGCCCGTGCCGGAGCTTTGAAAAAGCACGGATAAGCACAGCTTTTGACGGATATAAAAACGCCCCTTTCGCTGTTCGTTGCGGGAGGGGCGTTTGGTCATTCTGATGCGTGCGCTTACTTCGCGTCTACGCTTGCCATGTGCACGATGAGGTCGACGAGCTTGTTACTATAACCCCACTCGTTGTCATACCATGCGACGAGCTTTACAAAGTGCTCGTTCAGGCTGATGCCCGCGTCGGCGTCGAATATGGACGTGCGGGGGTCGGTATAGAAGTCGGAGGAAACTACCTTATCCTCGGTATAGCCTATGATGCCCTTCCACTCGGGGGACTCGGAGGCTGCCTTCATGACGGCTTT
>CAYVOZ010000062.1:0-13947 GCA_964453325.1 uncultured Christensenellaceae bacterium
ACTTTGTGAACGCCATAGAGCCCTCAGAGTATGAGGACTTCGGCCCGGTCGTGCTTTTCAGATCCAGCTTTGAAAAAGCCTGGGGCAGCGCACTGGATTTCATAAAGAGCTTAAGATAAAAAGGAGAACGGAAATGGGAAAATCGGTAGGAATAGTACAGACGAGCGCGGTATCCTCCGCAGAGCTCAAGGGCCTCTGCAATGAGCTTATGCCCGAGGTGTCCGTAGTACAGATAATAGACGACAGCCTTATAGCCGAGGTCAACGCCAACGGCGGCCCGACCAAGAACGTAAAGCGCAGACTGTATGCATACTATCAGCAGGCACAGGCCAAGGGCGTAGACGTTATACTCAACCAGTGCTCGAGCGTGGGCGAGGTAGCCGACGAGATAAGACCCTTTATAGACGTGCCTATAGTAAAGGTCGACGAAGCTATGGCGAGAAAGGCCGTTGAGCTCGGAAAGAAGATAGCCGTTATAGCGACCGTCCCCACGACGGTAGGCCCGAGCGTCCGTCTCGTAGAGGAGATGGCGCGCCGCGCAGGCAAAGAGATAGAGATCGATATCCATCTCGTAAAGGACGCCATGATGATACTCATCGAAAAGGGCGACGTCGAGACTCATAATAAGATGGTGTTGGGCGAGGTCGAGGCTGCTGCCGAGACGAACGACGTTGTAGTGCTCGCACAGGGCAGCATGACGGTGCTGCTGCCGCTGCTCGGACATATCAAAAAGCCCGTGCTGAGCTCTCCGAGACTTGGCGTTGAGTATTTGAAGAAAGTTCTTTATTCCCTGTAAGGTGACTGTTGTATTTTGCGACCCGGGTGCTGCTGCTATGCAGACCCGGGTTTTTAGTATATTTATGCACGTAAAAATTATTTTTATTTATTTTTGTAAAAAACTGTTGTGTTTTAACAACAGACATGATAATATTCATACTTAGGATTATGAATTGACGGGGTGACGATGTGAGACTTCTTCTTCGGGGAGGACTTGTATATGAAAACGGGGTTTTCAGCCGCAAGGATATAGCGGTGCACGACGGAATCATTGTCGGCATCGAGAGATTTATTCCCGATAAGGAACACGATTCATTCTTAGACGTTGCCGACTGTCACATATTTCCGGGTCTTGCAGATGTACATGTTCATCTGAGGGAGCCCGGTTTTTTTTATAAGGAGACCATAAAAAGCGGTACCGCTGCCGCGGCGAGAGGCGGTTTTACGGCTGTCTGCGCCATGCCCAATCTCGACCCGACGCCGGACTGTCCGGAGAGTCTGTCGGTCGAGACAGATATCATAAGGCGCACAGCGAGCATTGCGGTCTATCCCATAGGCTGCATCACAAGGGGAGAGAAGGGCAACGAGCTCGCGGATATTGCCGGAATGAAAGACGCGATAGCCTTCTCCGACGACGGGCGGGGAGTGCAGCATGCGGACATTATGGAGCGCGCCATGCTTGCCGTAAAAAAAGAGGGCAAGCTTATAGCGGCGCACTGCGAGGACGACGCGCTTGCGGCGGGCGGAGTCATAAACGAGTGTGAATATGCAAAAGAACACGGCCTAAAAGGCATAAGCAGCAAAAGCGAATGGGCGCAGATAGAGCGGGATATAGAGCTCGTGAGAAAGACCGGATGCCCTTATCACGTCTGCCATATATCGACAAGGGAGAGCGTGGAGCTCATACGCCGTGCAAAGGCAGAGGGGCTGTCCGTGAGCTGCGAGACCGCACCGCACTACTTTGCACTGTCCGACGGAATGCTAAAGGACGACGGAGCCTATAGAATGAACCCGCCCATAAGGAGAGAGGCGGACAGGCTGGCGATAATAACGGGCATACAGGACGGCACGATAGACATGATAGCGACCGACCACGCTCCGCACTCTTATGAAGAGAAAGCGCAGGGCATAGCGGGGAGCAAAAACGGCATAGTCGGGCTCGAGACAGCTTTTCCTGTAGCATATACCTGCCTCGTAAGGACGGGCATTATTACGCTCGAAAGGCTCACAGAGCTAATGAGCGTTGCGCCGCGCAGGCGCTTCGGCCTTAAGCCGGGCGTTATAGCCGTCGGCGAGCGCGCCGACCTGACAGTGATAAACTTAAACACGGAATACAGCATCGATCCCGCCCGCTTCTTGTCAAAAGGCAAGAGCACTCCTTTTGCGGGCAGGAAGGTGTTTGGAGATATTTTATACACTATGTTTGACGGGAGGACAGTATGGCAAGGGGCTGCGACAAAAAGCTTGTAATGCAAAACGGCAGTGAGTTCTACGGAACGTCGTTCGGTTCTAAAGACGACGCGCTGTTTGAGCTTGTTTTCAACACGGGTATGGTGGGGTATCAGGAGACGGTGACCGACCTGTCCTATACGGATCAGGGCGTCGTCATGACATATCCGCTCGTGGGCAACTACGGCATAACCGACGAGGACTTTGAGAGCAAATACGCTATGTTAAAGGCGCTCATAGTAAGAGAGTATAACGACACGCCGAGCAACTTTCGATATACAAAGACGCTCGCGGAGCTTATGGAGGAGAACGGAGTCGCGGGGCTTTCGGGAGTGGATACGCGCATGATAACGCGCATGATACGCTCGGAGGGAAGCGGCAAAGCGCTCATAACGGACGCCGATACGCCTCTTGAAGAAGCGCTTAAAAGGATAGAAGAATACGAAATGCCGCATGACAGCGTGAAGCGCGCGAGCTGCAAAAAGAAATGGTATTCCCGTACGGCAAACTCCGAGTATGACGTCGTCGTGATAGACTGCGGGCTCAAGCTCAACATCGTACGCCGTCTTAACGCGCATCACTGCAACGTTACCGTGCTGCCTTACAGCGCGTCCTGCGAAGAGGTCATGGCTTTAAAGCCGGACGGAGTGCTGATATCGAACGGCCCAGGAGACCCCAAGGATCTGCCCGAGGTAGTGAAGCTCGTGAAGGACCTTCGCGGAAAGATACCCATGATGGGCATTTGCATGGGCTATCATATGATAAACCTTGCCTACGGCGCGACGACGTTTAAGATGAAATTCGGGCACAAGGGCGAGAACCAGCCAGTGCGCGACCTCGATACAGGAAAGATAGACATCACGAGCCAGAACCACAACTATGCGCTCGACCCCGACAGCGTAAAGCCGCCGCTCAGAATAACTCATGTGAATCTGCTCGACAACACTGTCGAGGGCGTGGCCTGCGACGAGGACAGAGTCTTTGCCATACAGTTCCACCCGGAGGCCTCTCCCGGCCCGCAGGATGCGGAGTATCTGTTTGACAGGTTTATCGAAAACATGAAGGAGGGCCGCAAATAATGCCAAAGAGAACAGACCTTAAAAAAATACTCGTTATAGGCTCCGGCCCGATAGTCATAGGCCAGGCCGCAGAGTTTGACTATGCAGGCACGCAGGCCTGCATGGCGCTCAAGGAAGAGGGCTATCAGGTAGTGCTGGCCAACTCCAACCCTGCGACGATAATGACGGATACGCATATAGCGGACAAGATATACATGGAGCCGCTGACGCTCGAGTATATTTCAAAAATACTGCGCTACGAGCGCCCGGACGCCATAGTCCCGGGACTCGGAGGACAGACAGGGCTTAACCTCGCCATGCAGCTCGCCAAAAAGGGCGTGCTCGACGAGTGCGGAGTGGAGATATTAGGCACAAAATTAGAGAGTATAGAGCGCTCCGAGGACAGAGAGCTTTTTAAGGACCTGTGCGAGGAGCTGGGCGAGCCGGTGCTTCCGTCCGTTATAGCTCACAGCATGGAGGAGGGCTTAAGCGCCGCTGAGGAGATAGGCTATCCAGTCGTGCTGCGCCCCGCGTATACGCTCGGAGGCACGGGCGGCGCGTTCGTGGACAACGTCGAGGAAATGCTCGAGCATATGAAAAACGCGCTCTCGCTCTCGCCTGTGCATCAGGTGCTCGTGGAAAAGAGCATAAAGGGCTATAAGGAGATAGAATACGAGGTGATGCGCGACGCCAACGACACCGCCATCACGATATGCAGCATGGAGAACATAGACCCCGTCGGAATCCATACGGGCGACTCCATAGTCGTTGCGCCTGCGCAGACTCTCACGAATAAAGAATACGAGATGCTCCGCGACAGCGCGCTTCGCGTGATACGCGGACTGAAGATAGAGGGCGGCTGCAATATACAGTTTGCGCTCGATCCGCACTCGTTCAAATACTATCTCATAGAGGTCAACCCGAGGGTCTCGCGCTCGTCCGCGCTCGCGTCCAAGGCGAGCGGATATCCGATAGCGCGCGTATCGGCAAAGATAGCAGTAGGCCTCACGCTCGACGAGATACGCATAGCCAACACGCCCGCGTCGTTCGAGCCTACTCTTGACTATGTCGTAGTGAAGATAGCGCGGTTCCCGTTCGATAAGTTCAATACCGCTTCCAACAAGCTCTCCACGCAAATGAAGGCCACGGGCGAGGTCATGAGCATAGGCAGAACGCTCGAGGAGGGCATACTTAAGTCCGTTCGCTCGCTTGAGATAGGCGCGTGCCATCTGTGGCTCAAGAAATTCGACGGCATGAGCGAGGACGAGCTTTCGGACTACATAAAAGACGGACGCGACGACAGGATATTCGCTATAGCCGAGCTCATACGCAGAGGCACGGATATAAGCCTTATAAACAGCATAACGAAGATAGACATGCTGTTCCTCGATAAATACAGACGCATTGTGGAGTTCGAGAGCGAGATAGCCGCAAACAAAAAAGATGCGGACGTGCTTTATGAGGCGAAGCGCATGGGCTTCAGCGATAAATATATCGGCCAGCTCTGGGATATGAGCGAGCACGACATGTTCACGCTCAGAAAAGAGCTCGGCATAATGCCCGTCTATAAGATGATAGACACCTGCGCGGGCGAGTTTGACAGCTATGTGCCGTATTTCTACTCGACCTATGAGACGGAGAACGAGTCCGTCATAAGCGAGCATAAAAAGATAATCGTGCTCGGCTCCGGCCCGATAAGGATAGGGCAGGGCATAGAGTTCGACTATTCCACCGTACACGCGGTATGGGCGATACGCAAGGCGGGCTATGAGGCTATAATCATAAACAACAACCCGGAGACCGTCTCGACGGATTATACGACGTCAGATAAGCTGTATTTCGAGCCGCTGACGCTCGAGGACGTCATGAACATAATTACGATAGAGCAGCCCGACGGCGTGATAGTCACTATCGGCGGACAGACAGCCATAAACCTCGCCGAGCCCCTGAGCAAATTCGGCGTGAAATTCGTGGGTACGGGCGTAAACGCCATCGAGCTTGCAGAGAACAGGGACTGCTTTGAAAAGATAGTGGAAAGCCTCGGCATACCGCAGCCCAAGGGCAAGGCGGTCACGCAGATAGAAGAGGGCGTGAGGACGGCGGAGGAGATAGGCTATCCCGTGCTCGTACGCCCGAGCTATGTGCTCGGAGGCAGAGCGATGCAGATAGTATCGAACGAGAGCGAGCTAAGGCAGTATCTGCAAAGCGCCGTGGAGATCAATACAGAGCAGCCAGTGCTGGTTGATAAGTACATTTTCGGAAGAGAATTAGAGGTCGACGCGGTATGCGACGGCAAGGACGTCTTCATACCCGGAATAATGGAGCATATAGAGCGCACGGGCATACACTCGGGCGACAGCATAAGCGTCTATCCGACGTTCAGCGTGGGCGAGGGACCGAAAAAGAAGATAATCGACTATACGGTAAAGCTGGGTCTCAGCATAGGCATCGTGGGACTGTTCAACATACAGTACATAGTCGATAAAAACGAGGACGTTTATATAATCGAGGTCAACCCGCGCTCCTCGCGCACCGTGCCTTTTATTTCAAAATCCTCGGGCTGGTCGCTTGCGGATATAGGCATGCTCGCGGCGCTCGGCGTCAGCCTTAAGGAGCAGGGCATCACAGAGGTCTATCCGAAGGAAAAGGACAAGTGGTATGTAAAGGCTCCCGCGTTCTCATTCTCGAAGCTGCACGGCATAGACGCGTATCTCTCCCCGGAGATGAAGTCGACGGGCGAGGCGATAGGCTACGACAAGAAGTTCACTCGCGCGCTGTATAAGGCTTTGCAGGCGTCCGGCATGAACGTCGCCAACTACGGCACGGTGTTCGTGACGATAGCCGATAAGGACAAGGACGAGGCGCTGCCGCTCATACGCCGCTTCTATGACATGGGCTTCAATATAGAGGCTACTGAGGGCACGACTGCGTTCCTCGAAAAGCATGGCATACATACTCACATGATGAGAAAGATATCGGACGGCAGCAACGAGATACTGGATTCACTGCGCAAGGGGCATGTGAATTATGTCATAAACACGCGCGAGATAGGCGGATTAAAGCAGCAGTCGGACGGATATATCATTCGCGGCTGCGCGGTCGAGAACAACGTGACGATGTTCACCGCACTCGATACAGTGCACGCGCTCCTGGACGTGCTCGAGGAGATAACCATAGGCATATCGACCATCGATTCTTAATGCGGAGGAGCCTTTGAAAAGAGAGGAACGGTATACAGTCAGGGAAAACAACAGGCTCTGTGAGGGCATATACGAGCTTAAGCTTTCGGGTGCGGCGGACTCTTTCACCGCCCCCGGACAGTTCATGGATATCGAATTAGAAGGACTTTTCCTGCGCAGACCTATATCCATAGCCGATATCGGAGACGCAGGCCCGGTAATAGTTTTTAAGGTCGTGGGCGATGGGACGCGATATCTTAGTGAGATGCAGCCCGGAGACAGCTTTAAAGCGCTGCCCGGGCTTGGAAACGGCTTCAGCATAGTAAAAGAAGACCGGCCGTCGGTAATAGGCGGCGGGGTAGGGATACCTCCGCTGTATCATCTTACAAAAACGCTGATATCGGCGGGGCAAAAGCCGGTAGTCACGCTCGGCTTTGCGGACGCGGGAGGCGCGTTCTATACCGATAAGTTCAGAGAGCTGGGCGCAGAGCTGCGCATTGCGACGATGGACGGCAGCATGGGCATAAAAGGCTTGGTCACGGACGCAATGCCGAAAGACAGCGCATATTTCTATGCCTGCGGGCCGCTGCCTATGCTTAGGGCAGTCTGCGAGGCGTCGGACGGCGAGGGACAGGTAAGCCTCGAGGCGCGCATGGGCTGCGGCTTCGGCGCGTGTATGGGATGCAGCATAATGACAAAGGACGGAGCGAAGCGCGTATGCAAGGACGGCCCTATATTCAGAAAGAGTACGCTTGACTGGAGCTTATTATGAGAGCAATGGATCTGAAAGTAAATCTATGCGGCATAGAGCTCGATAATCCCGTTATACCCGCGAGCGGCACATTCGGCTACGGACGCGAGGCGGCGGAGTATTATGATATCAACATATTAGGCAGCTTCGCCATGAAGGGAACTACAGAGAGTCCGAGATACGGCAATCCCTTGCCCCGGATAGCGGAATGCACGGAGGGCATGATAAACTCGGTCGGGCTGCAAAACCCGGGCATAGACTCACTGGTGAACGACATAATGCCCAAGCTGCCGGAGATTTTCTCTAAGCCCGTCATTGCCAATATAAGCGGATTTTCCGTTGGGGAGTACGAGCGCTGCGCCGCAAAGGCGGACGGCTGCAAGCAGATAGGCCTAATAGAGGTCAATATAAGCTGTCCCAACGTGCACGACGGAGGCATGAGCTTCGGCACAAGCGCAAAAGCCGCCGCAGAGGTCACGCGCGCCGTGAAGACGGTCACGAAAAAGCCGGTGTTCATGAAGCTTACGCCCAACGTCGCGGACATAACCGAGATAGCGCGCGCATGCGAGGACGCGGGAGCGGACGGCATAAGCCTTATAAACACGCTGCTTGGAATGAGAATAGACGTAAAAACGCGTAAGCCAGTGATAGCGAACACGATGGGCGGCTTTTCCGGGCGGGCGATATTCCCGATAGCGCTGCGTATGGTATATCAGACTGCGGGCGCGGTGGGGATCCCCATAATGGGTATGGGCGGCGTTTCGTCCGCGCGGGACGTGATAGAGATGATGCTCGCGGGAGCGACCGCCGTACAGGTGGGAGCGGAGAACCTCAAGGATCCGTTCGTATGCAAAAAAATAATTGAGGCGCTTCCAAAGGAAATGGAAGCGCTCGGCATAGAAAGCTTAAACGACATAATAAATGAATGTGCGAGGTGAAGATATGGGAAAGGACGTTATAATCGCTCTCGATTTTTCCGGAGCCGGGGAGGCATACGCTTTTTTATCGAAATTCGGCGAGAGAAAGCCTTTTGTAAAGATCGGCATGGAGCTTTTCTATTCCGCGGGGCCGGAAATAGTGGAAAAGCTCAAGGCCGACGGGCATAAGATATTCCTCGATCTTAAGCTGCACGATATCCCGAACACCGTTAAAAAGTCCATGGCTGTGCTCGCAAGGCTCGGCGCGGACATGATAAACGTGCACTCGGCAGGGACGGCGGCTATGATGCGCGCGGCAGTTGAGGGCGCGGAGAGCGTCGGAAAGCGCCCGATAATTATAGCGGTCACGCAGCTCACGTCCACGACTCCCGAAAGCCTTAAAACAGAGCTGCTTATAGATAGGGACATGGAAACGACAGTTTCGCACTATGCGGCGAACGCAAAGGACGCCGGACTCGACGGCGTAGTGTGCTCTCCGCTCGAGGCAGGCGCCGTAAAAAAGGTCTGCGGAGAGGGCTTTATCACCGTAACTCCGGGCATACGCTTCGCGGACGGAGATAAGGGAGATCAGGTACGCGTCACCGATCCCGCGCGGGCAAAGGAGCTCGGCTCTGATTATATAGTAGTGGGCAGACCCATAACCGCCGCGGCAGACCCCCTCGCCGCGTATGAGCGCTGTTTAAGAGAATTTACAGACTGATAAGGAGCTTATATGGACATCAAAAAGCAAACTGCAAGCGATCTTTTATCGATAGGGGCGGTTTTTTTAAGGCCGCAGCAGCCCTTTACATGGGCGAGCGGCATAAAGAGCCCTATTTACTGCGATAACCGTCTGACGCTATCCGCGCCAGATGTGAGAGGAAGAATAGAAAAAGCCATAGCCGAAACGGTAAAGGCCGAGTATCCGGCTTGTGAGGCGCTCTTCGGCACGAGCACTGCGGGCATTGCGCACGCGGCTATAGCCGGATATATACTCGATATGCCCATGGGCTATGTGCGAGGCGGCTCAAAGGATCACGGACGCGAGAACCGCATAGAGGGCAAGCTTGAGCCCGGACAGAGGGTCGTCGTGATAGAGGACCTTATATCCACAGGCGGCAGCGTTATCGACGTCGTTGAGGCATTGAGAGAGGCCGGCGCACAGGTCGATGGGATAGTCAGCATATTCACCTATAACATGAAAAAGGGCCTCGAACGCCTTGAGAAAGCGAATGTGAAAAACGTCAGCCTCACGAGCCTTGACGAGCTCGTAAAGGTTGCCGTGGAGGAGGGCTATATCAACGCGGAGGACGAGGCGAGGCTGCTGCGCTTCCGCGACGATCCGTCCGACGAGGGCTGGATTGGGAACGGAGGCTGCGCGGTATGAAGCATCTTATAGACATAAGAGACATCACGGTTGACGAGATAGACGAGCTTATAGCAACGGCGGAGAACATAATTGCCGACGGCGATAAATACTGCGAGGTCTGCAAGCGTAAGAAGCTTGCGACGCTGTTCTTTGAGCCGAGCACGCGTACACGCCTGAGCTTTGAGGCGGCTATGATAGAGCTCGGCGGCAGCGTGATAGGCTTTTCCGCTGCGGACAGCTCCTCTGCCGCAAAGGGCGAGAGCGTGATGGACACTGTGCACACGGTGGGCTATTACGCCGATATAATAGCAATGCGCCATCCCAAGGAGGGCGCGCCGAGGCACGCATCGCGCACATCGATAGTGCCAATCATAAACGCGGGAGACGGCGGACACAGCCATCCGACGCAGACGCTCACAGACCTTATGACGATAAAGCGGGAAAAGGGGAGACTGTCTGGCCTGACAGTCGCAATGTGCGGAGACCTCATGTTCGGAAGAACGGTACATTCGCTCATACTCGCGCTTTCGCGGTATAAGGATATAAGCTTTGTGCTGATATCCCCGGAGGAGCTGCGCTGCCCGGATTATATAAAAGCGGAGATGGATAAGTCGGGCATACCCTGGAGAGAGACGGAGGACATGGAGAGCGCCATAAAGGACGCCGACGTGCTGTATATGACGCGCGTGCAGAAGGAGAGGTTCTTCAACGAGGCAGACTATATACGCTTGAAGGACAGATTCATACTCGACGCTGATAAGATGAAGGGCGCAAGCCCGAGCCTGTCCGTGCTGCATCCTCTGCCGAGAGTCAACGAGATAGCCGTTGCGGTGGACAGCGACCCTCGCGCCTGCTATTTTAAGCAGGTCAGAAACGGCAAGTATATTCGCATGGCGCTCATAATGAAGCTTTTGGGACTCACGCCCGAGGCATAAAGGAGACTTTTATGAACATAGACGGAGTAGAAAACGGAATAGTCCTCGATCACATAAAGGCGGGCAGGAGCATGGCGGTGTATAAGTATCTTCACCTTGACGAGCTCGACTGCTGCGTTGCGCTGATACAGAACGTAAAGAGCGCAAAGATGGGCAAGAAGGACATTATAAAGATAGACTGCGAGCTCGATTTAGACCTGGACGCGCTCGGGTATATAGACCCGAACATCACCGTAAATCTCGTGAAGAACGGCGCGCTCATAAAGAAAAAGCACCTCGAGCTCCCGCAGGAGCTCAAAAACGTGCTGCACTGCAAGAATCCGCGCTGCATAACCTCGACGGAGAGGGAGATGGATCATATTTTCACGCTCGTGGATAAGGACAAAAAGACGTATCGCTGCGCGTATTGCGAATCCTCGGATGACTATGAGGCCATAGATATTTAAGCTCAGTAAAAAATGAGATAAAGAACGATATCCACGGCTATTGCAGCTAAAACGCAGACCATAAGCGGCGCCCTCCGCCATGCCAGTATACCGGCGGTGACGCCGCCTAATATTCCCATTTCGGGGTGCGCCGCGTCTGCGGAGAACAAACCGGGGAATATGAGCGCGGTCATGGCGGTATAGGGTATGAGCTTTAAAAACGCCTCTATCTTGGGATGGACGCGCAGCTTGTTTATGAAAATCGCGGGTATGGCGCGCGGTATATACGTCACCGCGCACATGCCGATTATGAGCAGTATTATTTCAATCCTCATTTTTGACCTCCCCGCTCCCGGGGAGCTTTACAAAGAAAACCCCTATGAACGCGCAGAGCAGCGTGGATATTATGAGCGCCCAGCTTGACGGTATTAAAAGCGTAAGAACGGAATTTACGACAGCGGTAAGCGCGACGAGCGCGCACAGCCGCATATTATGCGTGAGCCCGGGTACGAGCAGCGCTATAAACATAGCGTAAAGCGCAATGCCGAAGCTCGCGGTTATAACTGCGGGCAAAAAATCGGAGAGCAGAGCGCCGAGCGCGCTTCCCGCGACCCATGAGGAATAGGTGACAGTAATAAGCCCCAAGAAGTATGCCGCGGATGTGCGGTCCTCCTTTTCGGTGGTGAATATGGCAAAGGATTCGTCCGTGACGCCGAACGCAGCGAGCAGGCGTGTGCCTGTCTTTTCGCTTTTCATGTTGTTCATAACGCAGGTGCTCATAATGAGATGGCGCAGATTTAATATAAAGGTCGCGAGTATTATGGCAATTATGCCAGAGCCCTGCGCATACATGCCCGCCGCCATCATCTGACTGGCTCCGGCGAACACCGCCGCAGACATTAGCACCGTCTCCGTTACGTTGAAGCCGGCCTGACGCGCCATTATGGCGTATGCTATGCCTATGGGGATAAACCCGAATATGACGGGCAATCCCGCCCTCAGACCGCATATATACTGTTTTGCAGAGCCGCCTTGGCGCATTTAAAAACCTCCGGACGCGGTGCTTATATTATAAGCGCGTCCGGAGGTTATTTTATCACACTATCATGCTGAAAAGCAAAAGTAATTATATCAGCCCTTTAAAGCCTCTGTCCAGTAATGGCCTCCGTATATATCCGTAACGCGGTAGGTCATCTGATAATCATAGCTGCCTATCGGGTCGTTTGATACGGTCCATTCGTTCATGGGCTTTGTGCTTACATACTGCTCGCCGAGATAATAGGTATCCGTGTACTGACCGTCATAGGTGTAATAGTCGCACAGGTAGTCGATCTCTGCACCGACCTCAATGGGTATGAGAGCACGGTTTTCTGTGGTGGTGAGCTCCGGATCGTAATATTTGCGCGCTCCCGTGACGACGCCCGCGGGATGCTCCTCGTCAAAGACCACGATGATATTGACTCGCTCGTCGTTCAGCACTGCCGGCACTCTGCCGGTTATTGCGCCGTCGTCGCTGCTTATCATATAATAGCTGACGATCTGACCGTTGAGCGCGAGCCAGGTGCCGTCGTAATCCATGATAAGATCGCCGTCGTCGTTATACTCGTATACGTTGTCGAGTCCGAGATCGATATAACCGTCGCCGTCGTCCACGAAAACGTTTAGCTCAAGCTCGATTATGAGGGCTATGACGCTTTGCCCGTCCTTTTTAGTTACAGAAAGACGCGACGCGTCGAGCATATTCTCCGCGTAGTAGTCCGCGCTTTCGACGGCCCGCGAGCGGTCGAGCCAATCAAGGTCGCCGAGACTCGACAGGTCAAAGCCCGACGAGCTTACAGAGCCGCTGCCCGAGCTGCCGGTAAACAGGCTGACGAGGTTTCCGAGGTCGCTGCCGCTGCCGGAGGAGGACGAGCCCGAGCCCAAAAGCACATTTCCGAGGAGCGAGCCTATGCCGCCGGAATCGCCCGAAAGTCCGGACGAGGAGAAGTCTCCGAGCAGTGTGGAAAGCGCGCTGCCCGAGCCGCCGGAGGCGATCGCGCCGCCTGTGGAAAGACTCGCGAAGCTCTTTATGCACTGACTGTAATCGTCGTCAAGTCCTATCTTCTTATAAGTATTGACCGCGGAGCTGACCTTGCCGAGGTTGGAATTAGGGAAGTATATCGATACGCCGTTGGCGTTCGAGATATTGCTGCTCGTGCGGTTGTATTTTATGCAGCTCTTAAGCACGTCGGAGAAGTCGTTCGCCTCGTCGGTGCCGAGATTGTCAAGAAAGTGTATAAGGTCGATCTGGTTGATGCTCGTGGACGTGGAGAAGTCCTTCGCTCTGCTTCGGGCAGTCGCGACCTCGTCATATCCGTCCCCGTCGAGCATATCGTTGGTAGAGCTCGCAAAGCGAGAGAGGCTCGCGGGTACCGTTACGGAAAGCTCGGCAAGGTCAATGATGGAAAGAGT
This sequence comes from uncultured Christensenellaceae bacterium, assembly GCA_964453325.1. Classification (GTDB taxonomy): domain Bacteria; phylum Bacillota; class Clostridia; order Christensenellales; family Christensenellaceae; genus JAZRGP01. The sequence continues at coordinate 13,312 of CAYVOZ010000062.1, forward strand.
GGTCTGACTCGCGGACGAATCCTGCGCGCTCTTTTTCACATAAGTGTCGATTATGGTCTTTCCGAGCTCGACAGTGCTTACCGACGTGTTGTCGGAAAGCTCGGAGATCCAGTTCGTATAATACCAGCCGCCGCCGGGCTCGATAGCCTCCGACGCTATGAAATAGTCCGCATAGCGCTCGGCGACTATAGCCGTCTCGAGAGTACCCATGAGGCATGCGTCGAAGCCCAGTATATCGAATTTGCAGCCGCCGCTCTTGAGTGCCGCGTCTATCTCGTCGAGCGTCATGGAGTCGGACGGAAAGAGCTCGTCGTAGCCGTAGCCGGAAAGCGAGCCGCCGCCGTGATCCCAAAAGACCAGCATATACCTATCGGCGGGGAAGTTCTTTTTGCTGTATTTTATGAAGTCGGAAAGAGTTCCCGGGTCTGTCATGGACTTTTTCCCGAGGTCGCTTTCGAGCACCTCCATGCCCTCGTTCGTAAGGCGGTATCGCTGATTGGTCTTGTCCTTTATAACGTTGTTGTTCCAGTCCTTGCAGCCGCCGGTCTCAAGTATGATGTTCACGTTGTCGGCTATGTCGGCGTTAAGCATTTCCTTTATATCGGCCGTTGCCGCGCCGTATTTGGACTCGAGGTC
>CAYVOZ010000063.1:0-13862 GCA_964453325.1 uncultured Christensenellaceae bacterium
GATATCGCCGGGGCGAGAATGATGCTTAGATTTGCCTTGAGCTTCGCCGCCATTATCATGAACGCCGCATATATCTCACTTTCGGGTATACGGCCTAATGTGCAGATTCTTCTATCCTTGTCGTGCTGTCGACACACCCACATCACAAGTCCGCTATTTGTCACCCGGCGCATGAACACAGTGCCGCAGTTTCCGCAAACTATCTTTCTTGAAAGTGGGTATTCTCCGCGCATTCCTGCGCTCTTTGGGCGGCGGGAGCGTATAAGGGCTTGGACGCGCTCGAATGTGTCCTTATCCACAATGGCCGGATGCGTTCCTTCTGCATAGTATTGGGGCTTTTGCCCTTTGTTGTCCACGCTGCGGAATGGGAATGTGTCTGTGCCGCAGGATTTCTGCCCGAGCGAATCACCTATGTACTTTTCGTTTTGCAGGATATAACTGATAGAGCTTTTCTGCCAGTAGGGAGTGCCTTCGCTTGTGGGGAAGCCCGTCGATGTCACAGCGTCGGCAAGCTCGTATAGGTTCATGCCGTCCAGATAGCTGTCAAATATCCAGCGGACGATCTCTGCTTCTTCCTCGCATATCACCATCTCCTTACCGTCCTTTAGCCGATAGCCGAAGGGAGCGTTGCAAGTGATGAACCTACCGCTTTGCATTCGCTTTTGGTAGCTCCAGCGCATATTCTGCGACATGGATATGGATTCTTCCTGTGCCAGAGAACCTGAAACGCTCACCATGATCTCCGTGGTGAGCGTTTCAGTGTCTATATTCTCTTTTTCACATTTGACTGTGACTCCAAGGCTTTTCAGTTCCCGCAGAGCCGCAAGACAGTCTCTCGTATTCCTCGCAAACCGTGATACGGACTTACATAATATCTCGTCCAGTCTGCCGCGGCGTGCGTCCTCCATCATGCGGTAAAACTCGTCTCGTTTGGTGAGCTGCATTCCCGATATTCCCTCGTCGGCGTACACGTCCACCAGCTCCCAATCGGGATTGTCCGCAATCATTTTGGAGTAGTATCCAATCTGCGCCGTATAGCTGGTGATCTGATCCGAAGAGTCTGTGCTGACTCTTGCGTACACGCCCATTCTGCGTTTTCTTACCGCCTTTTTAGTAGGGCTTATTACTCTGATTTCGGGCATACCGTTCACCTCCCCCCTTTGGGCTATTGCTCTTTGTCACACTGACCGCTTCGTCAGGAACAGTTATGTTCGTCTCAACATCGTCGGTGCTGGCGGAATTTGAAGCGTTCTGTTTGCAGGGAACCGCCTCAAAACTTGTGGCATGGGTTATCTTCCCGCCGTTTGCCGTATCCGGATTTGTGACTTTGAGCTTCGTTCCCACCAACTTGACATTCAGGCTCAGATTGGCAAGCTCCGCCGCTGTCTTTCCTTCCGCGGGGTTGCCGCTTGCGTCAAGAGTATCGTTGTCCTTCGCGTACTTGAATTCAAGCGTATTATTGCCGGTTATTGCAGCGGATTCCACCGGCTGCGAGAACGTGGCGATGGTCACGCCGTCTATCGTAAGCGTCATGCCATCGGCCGAGAGCTCGCGCTCCCCTGCGGGGAACTCGACGCCATCGGGCAGTATGAGTGTATTTTCAAGCGTATAGCCCGCCGTATATATCACGCCCGTCTTTGCGCCACCGTAGGCGTTCGCGGCGGTGATGGTATAGTTTATGTCGTTTTTGAGCGAGTAGCCGGACTCTGCGCGCACCACCTGTGTAGTGGACGTGCTGGCGTTGATATTCACCGGCTGCCAGCCGAATTTGGCGTTATACGAAAGCTCGCCTCCGGTGAGCTCCTGATTGCCCGTGAAGGTGGGCTTGTCGTCTTCGTCAAGCTGCGGCTCGGGCTCACCAAACGTGACCTTTGTGGGGTTCGAGCTGTAACCGTTAGGGACCTTTACCTGAAGCAGCGCCACGACGGTATCGCCGACGCCCAGCCTGTATTCTATATATGAAGGGTTGCCTTCCTCATCCTTCACAAGAGTGAATTGCGTACCCTCGACCTCAAATACGAGATCGCCCGCTTCATTTGCGGCAAACTGCGGGAACTCCAGCCCCGGCACACTCGTGATGGGAAGATGCACCACCGCGTATTCATCGTTATCTGTACTCGACAGACTGGAGTACAAACGCATCTGACCGATACCGCCTGTGTTGCGATCGTTGGTAACAGGCAAAAACTCGGCTATAAGGCCCTGATTGACCTCGCCTGTGCCGTTCGCTGCGAATCCCTCTTTAGAAAGGGTTTCCGGCGCTTTTACCGTAATCGCTGCCGTAGGCCTTGCCTCAGCATAGGTGTACCCAGACGCCAAAACAGCGGTGAACGTATATGTCCCCGCCACGTCTTTATTGTATAAGTCACATTCCCATGTTACAGGGATCTGCATCTTTTCTCCGTTCTCCATAGTGGCGACGAGCTTGTCCGGCAGCCCTATATCTGCTATTTCAGTGCCTGCCTCCACCGTTTTTTCAGTTTTAGACACATCAAAGGCGGTTATCGTGCCGCCGTTTTCTGCTAACGCGGCTATCGGCACGATGCCTACGATCATTATAACGGCAAGAACGATCGCCATTATGCCATGCCCGATTCGATTTTTCTTCATGTTCTCGTCTCCTTTATTATTCAAGGTTTCCTATCCCGTATATATAAATATTGCTTTTCAATATGTCCGCAATATCATGATCACTTTGCCGTCTATGCACTCCTTGCTCACTGAGCCGTAGTCCCGGCTGTCCCGCGAATCCCCGCGGTTGTCGCCCATGACGTAATACTGCTCTGCGTTCAGCGCCACGCTCTGCGTACCGCCATTCTTGGAATATGTCTCTTGATAGATGTACGGTTCGTTTAGCGTCTGCCCGTCTATCAGCACATCTCCGGAATCCGAGCAGGTGAACGTCTCGTCCGGCAGTCCGCACACCCGCTTTATATAGTCCTCTCGGACGTTACCCGTTTCCACCAATACGATGTCGCCCCGTTCATAACTTCCAGAAAGCCGCCAATATACCACCACATCCCCTTCGTTGAGCTCCGGATACATCGACGTTCCCTTTACTATCGCAATTCCGAACAGCACTTGCGTCAAGAGCAGAATGACTGCCAGCGCTACCGTTATCCAAACCGTTGTTGATATCAGTTCTCTGCGGTGTTCCATTTGCCGGGCTTTCACTCTGCTGCTATGCGCCGCTGCATGAAGATATTCTCTTTGCGCTTTTCGCTCCATAGTTTTTAATCACGGGACAGCAGATGCATCACCCATGCCACCTCTCTATTTGCCTCCGCAGCTCATGATTCGCTCATATGCGGCAATCTCTCTCTTTACTTTTGGACAGCGTATATGCAAGCACATTTTCAGCTGTTCGAGGTCATTGTAGCAAAGTGCCGGTATTCGCCCGGTATCCGATTTGATGGATTTTCGCCGTTTTCGATGTTTTTTTTGAATATTTTTTTAGAAAAATCGGGTTTTCAGAAAAAACTTGTAGTGGTTACGCCAAGTCTGTCGAAAACAGCTCGGTCGTCTGTTACGCGTTCCTTTAGATCGGAAGCCGCTTTTATTCGGCCGAGGTTTTTCTCAATGGCCTAATCGCCCAATGAGCTTTTAATTCCTGTATTGCTTCATGTATTTGGTAAAAAGGGTAAAAAAAGAGACCAAACATCATCTTCATATGTCATCGCTCCTTTATATTAAGTATTATTTTTTATATTGACAGCGAAAAAGCCGCTGTTGAACAGAGGATGATCATTACCTTCTTTTCTTCCTGTGGGCGAGTATCAAAAGCAGTATCGCCGCGCCTATAAGCACGATGCCGCCCACGGTGAAGAATATCGTTCCCGCGCCGCCCATCACGGGCAGGACGATCTTTTCGTAGTTTGGCAGGAAGTAGCTGTCTATACCCCCGTTCGTCTGCTTTATAAAGGCGTTGGGCTGTCCCGGCAGGGCTGTCACTGACGCCGCGCTTGCCGTTATCGTTACGGGGCTTGCGTTGGACGGCCTTACATCGAGCAGCCAGCAGCCGCGCGAAAGCTCGTAGCCCTCCGGCGCTTTTGTTTCGACGAGCATATACACGCCGTAGGCAAGACCCGTCAGCTTCACCTTGCCATCGCTGCCGCTTGCTGCGGTGCAGACGGGGTTAGTCAGATCCCACACGGTATCGCTGAGCGTTGTATCCGCGGTCTGGCTTGCGATGAAGGTGCAGGTGCCGCCGGGCAAAAGCCCCCTGCATCCGTCCGTGTGCGTGTGGTTTGCCTTATATACCGTAAACTCCGCGCCGGAAAGCGGCTTTGCCGTGTCCGCGCCCTGTATCTTGGTGAACTCATAGCTTATGGCTTCATAGAAGCCGCTGTCGTGGAATTTGCTTTCGTAGAGCGCGACGGACATGTCCTCCGCCTCCGGCAGGACGATATCAAGTATCCTTGTCACAAAAAGCTTACCGGTGGCCGCGTTGTAGAAAGGCGCTCCGTCCGAATCGAGGGAATCCGCCGTAATCCCCGTTCCCTGATCTGCAAGCGTGGCGGTCAAAAGAGAAAAATTTCGCACATCGCCTTGAGTAAATTCCACGGCATATGTCCCCGCAGGCAGGTTTGTAAACTTATACTGCCCCGGCGCACAGTCCGTTATCGAACCCGTTATCACGTCCATTGCCTTGCCTGTCTTTACGCTCATTGGCGTTGAGGTGCCGTTTATAGTGGTATTAAATAATTCGTAATCTTCACTGCGAGCGGGGTCGCCTCCATCCTTCAGCTTGAAGAGCATGACTTTTACGCCGGAGAGCTTTTCTTCGCCGCTGTCCTGTATTCCGTTCCTGTTGGAGTCCATCCATGTAAGACCCTCCAGGGTGCGCGAAACGGTGGAAACATCCACGGTAGTTATGCTCTGCCCCTGCGAGACGGAATTTGTATACCTGTCGTTGGCTTTAGGCTCCGTTGGCTTGAGCTTCATATACATATCCACTTCTACCGTCTGCTGTGCGCCTATCGTCCCCACCAGCGCCCATGCCACAGGCGTTATTCCGTCAAAGCCCGGAGCCGTGCCGTCCGAGAGTATGGGAACCTCCGTCCAGCCCGCTTCTATCTCCGCTTTTGTCACACCGCCCGAAGCCGCCGCCGTAGTCTTTTCCTTATATGCCTCATTTATAGTGTAATACAGCCTGAGACCGCCGACGGTGACGCGATCCTTATTAAGCCTCCAGTCCTGCATCGTATACCCGCCGGAGAAATGACTGCCACGGCTGTCGCCGTCATATGGCATGGTGTCCATCAGCACCACATCTGTCGCCGGCGTATTGTTTGGGTTGCTGTAAAGAATACGGTAGCCCGCCATGCCGTTTGCATCCGTCACAGGGGTGAGGGCGATCTTGGCAAAGCTCGACGCAGCGCCGCGCGTGACCGTTATTCCCTTTTCGGCCTTATTTCCGCCCGCAACGCTCTGCTCGCGATGGTCTCCCGTGCCGGAGATATGCGCTTCGTTTACCATGCCGGTAGTGGAAAGCGCCGGAACATCGGTAGCCTCGTTGCCCTTTGTGCCTATGGTCGCGGAATAATGGATCGCGGGCATGGTGGAATTGACCGTTACATTCGGAATTATCCATGTAAGCGTCTGCGTTCCGTCAGCGTTATTCACAATGCTGTTTGGCTCGGTAAGAACGCCGTCGTCGATACGCCCCTGCGTGCCGCCGTTTTCTGAGGTTTGCACGTACGTTCCGCCGAAGTAGGCGCTGCCGGCTTTGTAGGTCAAATACTTTGGCAGTGTGTCCGTTACGGTAACTGTCGTTTTCACTTCGCCCGCTACGGCGCTGTCCGTTGCACAGCGGGGCTTCAGCACAAAATCAACTATGCGCTGGTCGTTGTCCAGGTTATAGTTGTCCTTGGTTATCCATTCGCCCAATTCGTTTTTGACCTGCTGCTCTGTGTTTTTTGTTATATATGTTTTATACCCTACGATCAGCAGCGAATCCCCCTGCTGATAGCTCCCCGAATGGGTGCCCTTTGCGCCGTTTTCGTCATAGCTTTCCTTGGTATAATTTTTAAACCACGAGCTGTAATGCGCGCTCGGAAAATCGCTCAGCGCCGTCTCCGCGGCCGTCCACGAGGGCAGAGCGGACGCCGCAACGCCCGCCGTGGCAAGATGCTCCGCAGACCAAACGCGGCTTATCTCGGTAAACATGCAAACCTTGTCCGGCTCGGCTGTTTCCTTTACCTTCGCCTCCAAGCCGACCTTATACTGCCCTGTTCCGAGCGTCCCCGAATATACAAGCATAGCCGCAACACACGTTTTGCCATCGGGTATGTCTTCGAGGGACGCATAAAACACAAGGTCGTCCTCGTCCGCGTTTTTAAGCTCATCGTCGCTCGTCCAGTTCCCTCCGCCGTCCTTTTTCACAGCATACAGCACCTTTGGCGAGCCAGCGCCCTTATGCTCCGTTCCCGTAAGCTCTATCGCTGAGGCGTCAAACTTCATAAGGCTGGTGGAATAAGCGGGTTTGTTGCCCGCTTCGCTGTTTTCGTTATAGTTAAAGCCGCCCACCAATATTAGGTTTTCCCCCGGCTGCACAGAATCTCTGCCGTTTGTAAAGGTGGCGTATTCTCCGTCCGTGCCCAGCTCCTTTAATTCCGTATTATCGGGTGCTGTATAATAAACGCGGTTATCGAGCTCTCCCGCCTTTGTAAGATAATTTGTAACGGAGGACTTATCGTCAGTCGTCTTTGTCTGGGCTTCTCTTTTGCCCTCTCCGCCGTCGTCAAATTCCGTGCCGCCGATAGATTCGGCGTGCATATTAAAGTCCTCTATCACTGTGGTAAAGGTCCCGTCGCCATATTCGTCTACAATGTCATAATTCCCCGAAGTATTTTCGCTGTTCAGCTTATTGAACGGCTGAACTATCCAGAACTCACCCGCAGAAAAGCTGCCGACGTTTGCGCCAAAGGTCATGAGCGGCGTAGTCGAATGTGTTCCTGTCGGGAAATGGTTTATATCTACAACATAATCCTTGACTGTAACGCTTATCGTGCTTTCCGTCTGTGAGGCCATCCACGTTCCGCCGTCCGTGCAGGAATAATGATTTGTCTGCCCCGCCGGAAGAGCGCCGTTTACGCCCGCCTGCGTAGGAATATTATACGGCGCGAAATCATAGGCGGAATTTCCCTGCTTGCCGCCCTTCATATATCTGCCGTCGTCCTGAGTCGTCCAGTTGCCGTGCCTTTGATTGCCCTCATAGCTCCACAGCAGCGGCGTATAATCGTCCGTAACATCCTTGGCCGTTCCGTCGTTTGGCTTATAGCTTGAAGATACCTTTATATCGAAGGTGATAGGACCGCTTGGAAGCTCTATTCCTTTAAGCCCCCTTGAAGCGTCGCCGTTATACAGCTGGACGGTAACGCCCACCCGCGTAAGTCTTCCCACCACGCTGCCTATGCCGTAATTTGCCGCCAATACGTCGCCCGTAGTGTTTCCCGAATTGAAATTAAACGTCTCCTTATAATCACTGCCCGCAAGCAGGAGAATATTATACTTCGGCGCGGCAGATACCGTTACCGGCTCCGCTGTAACAGTTTTTCGCTCCTCTGCATGCTCCATCTCTCCGGTTGCATTCGGGCAGTCGCCCTCCCATGTGTTTTGCACAAACGCTGCGCTTATCACCGGCCTTACGATATCGCCGTTTTGCATAGCTTTGACCTTTATGGAGACAGGCTCGGAAAACTCGCCCGGAACAACGGTGTCGTTTTCGCTTGTCCGCACCTTTTCGCCCGTCAGCACCTGACAGGTAATATTCTTCTCATCCTCCGATATCACACCGTCGCCGTTGAAATCGCAGCTACGCTGCTGCGTCGTTATGACAGGATTTGCCATCCAGCCCATGGACGTCAGGTCAAATTCCGCCTCCTCGCTTGTCAGCGGCAGCACGGCCTCCACCTTCACACGCGCTTCTCCAAACGGGCCTTTACCGGGGCGAAGCGCCATATCCGCTTTGTAGATATAGTTCACTGTATCAAACGTGCGCACTATCTTGTTCCCTGAGCTTTGGTCGTTGCCCGGCTCGTTGTTTGCGTCAAACGGACCTGTGCCGTCTGAAATGCTTGTAATGGAAAGATCGGTAAGATATGCGTCGTCCCCTGTCATTGCGGGATAGGCGGCGGGGAGCAGCACCGGCTCGTTGCCTGTCAGCCTGTTCGCCTCGTCTATAAGCGAAGCAAGCTCGCCGTGCGCCGCCGCTACAAGCTCGTTTTCCGTTTCCGTCTCCGGCACAGCGCCATACAGCGCAAGCGCGGCGTTTACGCACTTCATAGCTTCGTCAAAGGCTTCGCCCGTCCTGTCCGCCTCGGCGGTCAACTCAACATTTCCGGGGTCTGCCATAATTGCCTTTATCGCCTCACCGTAAGCTGTTGCCGCTTCGATGACGCTTTCCTTATCAAGAGTGCTTACAGCGTCCACAAAGCTCTGCGCCTCTTGGGAGAGGACTGGGGCTTCCTCCGTCTCGTAGTTTTCATCCGGCACAATATCACCGATTGCCTCCGGGCTTGGCTCTGCGCCTGGCGCAGGCTCAACCGAAGGGCTTGCGCTTGGCTCTGCCGTTACCGTTGGCTCTACATTTTCAGCCAAGGCCACAATAGGCAAAGCGCCCGCTATCATTAAGAGAGCCACCAGCAAGGCAATCAGTCCGCTTATCGCTCTCCTTATTTCCCTCATATTTTCACATCTCCTTATCATAAACGTCTTTCATATACAAAAAAAGGATGTCGGAAACCTTTTATCCACTCAATTTGCGAAGCAGCAATACCATATTCTGCCCGCATCGCTTTGGGTCGCCGCGCCAAAGCTTACACTGTCGCAGACGCTTTTGTTTGACAGCTCAACACGCAATATTGATCTCATCATATTGTGCAACGCTTAATCATACCGTCTGTTTAATAGGCAATTTTCTCTGTCTTTGGTGCGTTCGCAGCTTTATCATCCGCCGCGACTATACCGCAGCTTTAGCGTCCGGTATCCTCCGTGGACAACACGCATGTGCTTCATAAGGCGAGCCCTATCTGCATCGCCAACATTCACATACCTGAGATTGGCAAACAGCTTGGGGTTTGAGCTTTTGATCTCATTTCCGGCAACCGTTATTCCATCCTCGATAGACATTGCGAAATCATCAAATTCGTATGCTTTCATGTATTCCCGTGCAACCGAATTTAGGGGCTTTTGAAGTGACGATAATAAACGCAGATCATCCGGTTCAAGGCGATACTCCAAAATGTGATCATAAACCATGCCTATAGCGTGTATCCACAAGGCGTTTTCAAATAATTCAGGCTTTGTATATGAGGAGATTCGGTTTGAATATAGTAAATGCTCCGTCGCAATCTTTTTGAGGACGTCTTTTTTTGTTGTTATCTCGTTGCTCATTTCACCGCCTCTTTCTTTTCCTGCGCCTTGGCGGAACAAAGCCGGTAAAGCGTTCCAGGAAACCGATGCGTTTTCTTACCTTGCCTGCGGAAGCGTCCAGCCCCGCCATGCTGCGCTGAAGGCGGTTGCGAATATCCTTCAAAGCCTTAACATCGTTGCAGCCCTCAACGATCACATACTCGTTACCGCCGGATTCACGCGGCGTTGCGAACAGCTCCCGTTTTCCGTCCTCGTCCCGTATGCTCGCCATGAGGCGCTGACCGACACGCCTGCGATAGCTGCGCTGGAGCTTTTTATCGTCACCGCACACATGATGCTTTTCGAGGATGGCGACGATCTGTTCCGTGCTGATACGCATATTGCGTGACAGCGTTTTCATGATTTCAGCTTCGGCTTCACTGGGTATCCTCGGCTTCGGCGTCGGCTTCTTCGTATTCGTCTGCGGCGTTTTCGTCGTCTGTTTCGTCGGCATCAGCGTTCCTCCAATCCTCAGGCATTATTTTTGTTTCGATGATCTCAGCGATGGTATCGAAAATCTCTGCGATCTCACGAGCTTCTTTGATGGAATCGCCCATTTCGGGGACGGTCATGCGGGTACACTCAACCCAGCAGCGCACGTTTTCTTCCGTAGCTTCTATGCGTATAGCCTTGCTGAAAGCCGTGCTTATCTCCTTTGCGAGCTTGCTTCGGCGGTCGATCTCAGCGTCCGATTTTTTCAGTTCCTTCTTGGCTTTCTCATATTCGATGGCTTGGGCGGCCGCCAGCTCCTGTTCGTCCTCGGGGAGCTGTTCTACCTGTTTTGTGATGTTGTAGCCCTGATTGATGGATATCTCGTTGTTATCAAGCGCCTCTTTCACAGACTCGGGAGCGTGTTCATCGATTTTAATTATGCGACTCATTGTCTGCTGCCCGATTCCAACGGAATCAGCCATCTCCTGTGTCGTATCAACGCTGGATAAACCTTTTTGTGAATTCACAGAAAGGTCTGTGCGTGCCCCCTGATTTTCTTTTGCTCGTGCCTCTATATCCGGTTTGAGCTTCAAGGCTATCTTGCCAAGCTCCCACTTTTCGAGGTTGCGTCTGCCTTTTTGGGTATCCAGTGCCCATTGTTTGGCTTCGAGGTCATCTTCAAAGGAAAACACGGCCATCCTATACGGGATGCCGTGCTTATCGCAAATCTCTTTACGGTTATGCCCGTCTACAACGACCAAATCCTCGTTGACGATGAGCGGGGCATAGCAGCCGTTTTTAAGGATATCCGCTTCTAACAAAGAGAGCTGCTCATCCGACAAAGGCGGGAGCAGCTCTGCAAAATCCTCACGCACTATTGGTGTGCGCTCGGTACTCATGTATGCAGTTCCAGTGTTCTTCATTATATCTACAGCCTTTCTTCATTAATTTCGGTTATTCGGCGGCTTTTACAGCGGGCAATTCGTCGATATCCGCAAGCACGGCGTTCAGTTCTTCGTCCGTGATCTCCTCTTGCTGCTCTGCGGGCTTGCGGGGAGAAAGGAATTCCACCTCATAGCCTTTTACAAGGAATCCGGGCTGACGGGAAGGTTCATCAACAAAAGTGATAGTTTCAAAGTCGCCAGAAGCGGCGAGCTTACAGCCTTTATACGCATACTGCGCACAGCGTTCTGCGAGGTTGCCACGAACCTTGATAGAGATAAAGTCGATCAAGCGGTTGCCGTCCTTGTCCTTATATTTACGGTCGGAAGCGATGCGGAGGATGGCGGTAGGGATGCCGGTTGCTTCGTTGGTCTTGAGTTCGATGGCGTTTGTGAGGTTGCCAATGGCGGTGATTTTAAGCATAGTGATTCTCCTTTTTATCTTTCATAGTGGTGTTTGGTTTGCTTTTTCGTTTGTTCGCTCGATTGGATAGTGCGCTGTATGATCTCTACCGCCTTATTTGATTCGTTTCGCCGGTAATCGCTGTAGGGGATGCCGTTCTGCTTCAAAAACAGCATGATGTCTGCGTCGAGGGAGGCGCACTGGCTGGGCGTATGGATACGGCCTGCCTGCTCAAAGTTCTGGAAGTCGCCTCGATGTACAAACAGGTCATAGTTGTTGTGCCGTCCATATTGCTCAAAGGCGTATCGCTCTAATTCCGGGTACTGTTCTTTTTGATACAGCAGTCCGAGCAGTATGGGCGAATCCGTAACGATTACTGACACCTTGCCTTGAAGCCTTTCGATGCGGTGCGCCTGCTCCGCTATGAGGGCTTTCTGATTCATGAAGCTCCCGTCCAGAAGGTCGAGCTTGCCGTCCCACACAAGCTCTTTGGCGTATTCGGGAACATACTCCGTTATTACGCCTGCTTTCTTTAACTCTGCGGCGATCTCCCATGCGGCAGTCGTTTTGCCAGCGCCGGGGCCGCCATATAGGTTTACTGTGATAGTCTTTATCTCGCATCAGTCCTTTCTCGCTTTCGCGTGTTTTTTAATTGCAAATACTCGTTCCAGTCTTTGCCCTGTGAGGGAGCTTCGACCAAAACGGTATAGCCTTGGGATGTGTACTTCTCTGAAATGCGTTCGGCTGCGGCTTTGCCCCATTTATCAGCATCGAGGCACAGTACAATGCTCTTGATGTGTGGGTTGTCGGTTAGATAGGTTTCCAGAGCCCCGTCATGCAGACAGCACAGGGCTACGGCGTTAGAGGTCATATCCCTGTGAAGTGTCATGTAGCTCATGAGATCGATGGGAGCCTCAAACACATGAACGCTGTCTTTCTCCGGATCGCAGAACAGCGGGAACGCAACAGCCTTATCGCTGCCGGGGACGTCGCCCTTAAAACCCGAGCCGTCCTTGTCGTAAGTACCGCGCTTGTATGCGAACACAGCTTTGCCGGTTTTGTCTTTCCCCACAAAAACGCAGTTATGATGTTCGGCGTCCTCATACAGCAGCCCGGAATCAAGAAAAGCGCCGATGACCTGATGTGCGATGCCTCTCTTTTTTAAGTAGGCATATACACGTCGGTTATCGGCGCTGGGTGCAGGCAGTATGAATTCTATCTTTTCTTCTTTTGAAGCTTCTTTGAGCTTTGGCTTGAAGGGTGCGGGTGCGTCACGGGAATACCCGTTAAAGGCGAGAAGTGCGTTCACGGCGTCTTGAAAGCTCATGCCGTTAAAGTGCTGAAGGAAGGTGATGGCGTCGCCGCCGATCTGCTCTGAATATCGAAACCATTTTATTCGGTCTCGTATCATGAGGCTATCCATCTCCTTTGTTGAATGGAAGCGTCCTTTCCTGACAACGCTGTAGCCAAGGCTTTCGAGCAGAGATGGAAGGTCGGTGTTTCGAGCAATAGACATTTCTTCATCAGTGAAACGGTTGGGTGAGTTCATTTTCTCTATGGCGTGATCCTCCTTATTGCTTTTGTATCAAGCGTTTGAACTTGGCGTTGCTGTCGTGGATGTACTTATCTATGAGGCGGCTCTGTTCCTTGGTTTCCGCGTATGCTGTAATGGCTATCGTCTTTTTCCAGTCCTTCGTGTATCCGTCTGTGGCAAGGTTGGTGATATGATGTTCTTTCAGAAAGTCTCGCAGCTCCATCATGGCGGCTTTATCGTCCGAGAGTATAACGTTGACGTATGTGCGCTCTTTGGAAAAGCGGTCGCCGAGCTTGAGGGCGATAAACGTCCCGACGCCGCTTGCTATGGATACGATATACAGCGCAAGGTTGTTTTCCGAGGTCGATATTTCGTTTATGAGCTTGTAAAAGATGATTTGGGAAAGGATAACGGAGAGTGCGGCGAGGATGGGGCGATTTCGCTGCACGAGAATTGCTTTGCCGGTGGAAAGCATATTATCTACAGCTTTCAGAAGGAACAGAAGGGCGAGAGTGAGCACTACGCTATCTATCCCGACCACGATCCTTCTTCTTTTGCTTTGCCGGGGGTGGTGGCATAATGGGTACTTCCGTTATTTTTCTAAAGCTGTCCTCGCCGGGGATGACTGCAAGCGATCTGCCATTGTCCCACGCCATGTGTATGCTGCCAATATCGTCAACAACAGTTACCGTTCCTTGAGTCCCGGCTGGGATGTTCTCGCCAACCATGTCGCTTGTGAGTTCTATGCGTGTTCCGGGCGGATAGGTTTTCTTGTAATACTCTATCTGCCAAGGTTTGGGGATGTCGTTCATGTTTTTTCTCCTTTCTCTTTTTTATACGCAATATCTGCTATTCTTCTTTGCTATATACGCAGCGACAAAAAAGGCGCCGGTACGAAATCTTTGTGATTTCATATCGGCGCCTTTGCTCCGTTTATCTAATATTACCGTTCAAGTCTAATTTGTCCGCAAAAAAGCGGTTTTGCATCTACGGAAAATCATCTCGCAATAATCAAGTTGAAAGTACCAAAAAAGCCCGTTGTTACGGGCTTTTTGGACGTTGCATCTATAAAGGCAACGTTGGATGGCTCCCCCTGTTGGACTCGAACCAACGACATTTCGGTTAACAGCCGAACGCT
>CAYVOZ010000064.1:0-13712 GCA_964453325.1 uncultured Christensenellaceae bacterium
AGAAGTCGTAGATATTGAAGAGATGCAGTCGGGCATTTCAATTATGGACTTAGCCCATAAGTTTAACGATAGCATGGGCAATCGGCGAGGTTTCCGGCTCAAAACCGAAAAATTAGACACAAAAACCGCTGTGGCAATACGCTGTAGCGGTTTCGATTTTCCTTCAGATGTGCAGAAAACGCCCATATACAGGGCTTTTTGGATAAAAGAAAAGAACGGCAACTTTCTATCAAAATTACCGTTCTTTCGTGGTAGCGGCGATCCGATTCGAACGGATGACCGATCGGGTATGAACCGATTGCTCTGGCCAACTGAGCTACGCCGCCATTTTTGCGTGTCCTTTTCAAGACCGCAAGTCATATTTTATACTATGGGCATTTCTTTGTCAACCACATTTTGGAGCGAAAACGCAAAAGTTTGCGGTCCGGGAAAGTACGCGATTTTATGCTTTAAAAGCCCGGAGTGACTCTTTTGCGGGTCCTTCCGGGCGTGAGTAAGCGTGTGCCGGGGCTTTGATGCTATGCGGCGGATAAGCGCCGCGCAGGCTTTTTCGCACCGGGCGCGGATATCATCCCGCCATGAGGTCGAGCGACCATGTCGAGAGCAGATAGGGCGCATATACAGCGGAGGCCTGCTCCTCGGTCGCGGCGAACGCTGCTATCGTCCAGTATGTGCCGTTGAAGTTCATTACCTGTACGAGTACGCTGTAGGAGGAGTCCGACTGCGTGATCGTATAGGATGTCTCCATGCTCTCGGCGCGTCCTGTGTAGGCCTCCGCCGTTTCTCCCATGGTGACGTCGGCGTCCGGGAGCTGCGTTCTAAAGCCGTCGTAATAGCTTTGGAATATCTCGTCGAACGTGCTGCCCATGGATATATCGGTATGCTCTACATATACCCAGCACTGGTCCTTCGCGCCATCTACAGGGTAAAAGGCGATAGTGCCTCCCATATCCTCATATCCGCCCGCGCAGTAATCCATATCCATGAGCAGGCGTATTCCCATATCGTCGCTCTTTATGAGATCGAGATCGTAAAGGAGCTCAGGATCGCCGGTCACTTTTAAGGATCTGCACATTAGCGAGCACTGTGAGCGTATGGCGTCGGCGTTATTCGCCGTGTCCGCGACAAAGTATACGCTTAAATAGCATCCGAAAACATTGGGGTGACCCGATACGATCAATTCTCCCGAGCCCGGCACGCTGCCGTTATATGCGGTATACGGTATGGACTTGGCGGGAACGCCGTTCACCTCGGTATCGGCGGCGTCGGAAAGCATGATGCCGGTGAAGCCCGTATACCTGTCTATGCCGAAATCGCCGTTCATTATACGCTGATATGCGTCCTCCATGTCATATAAAGCGCCGCCGACGCCGTCCGTATCGCGGTAGGACAAAAGCATCTCATAGTCGGTACCGGAAAAATACAGACCGCCGTTCTGATGCTTCTCGGAGGTATAGCCGTCAAGGACGGTCATTTCAAAGCCCATATCCTCGTCCGCGACCGTTTCTCCAGCGTATACGGCCTCGGGGGAGGGCGACGGTCCATCGGCGGGGGAGGAGGGAGCGGCTGACGGTACGGAGGGCGCGAGAGTATGGACGGCCTGCGGCGTATCCGTATCCACCGGCTCCGCGTGCTTTTTATCGGCGGTGAGCGTTATGGGAAGTATTATCGCCAGCGCTATAACGACCGCAGCGCCCGCCGTGCAAAGCCAGAATACGGGCTTGTTGCCGTAAAATTTCTTGAAAAAGCCTACTTTTTGCTCGCTTAATGCAGGGGGATATGCCTGCCCGGCCTGCGGCGGAGCGTATGTACGCACGGACGAGGCCTGCTGGGGCGCATATGTACCCGCGGGCATTCCGCCGAGGGCGGCTATGAACTGCTCCATGCTCTGATAACGGTACTCCGACTGTATGGCCATAGCCGTCATAATGGCCGTGACGGCATAGGGCGGCATGACCGCTCCGTATGCGGTGGGAGGCAGCAGGGTATCCTCGTGCAGGCGGTCTATGGAGTCCGGGGGGAGCACGCCGGTGATGCAGTGATACATCGTGGCTGCTGCTGCGTACACGTCTGACCAAGGCCCCTGATTGCCGTGGGTGCGGTACTGCTCCTCGGGAGCGTAGCCGTGCTTTAATATGACGGACATGCTCTTGTTCTCGCTGTCGGTGTTTCTCGCAGCGCCGAAATCGAGCAGCTTTGTGCCTCCGTCTGCGGTTATGAATATGTTGTCAGGGCTGATATCCCTGTGCAGCAGATTGTTTTTATGGACTCTGCTCATGGCGTTTAAAACGGGAAGCATGAGCTCGAGCGTCTTTTCATAGGATATCCTGCCGCCCACGGAGGCGACATATTCCTTCATGCTTATGCCCTCGACGTAATCCATGACGAAATACGCCGTGTTGTTTTCGTTGAAATAATTCTGTACCGATACGATGCCGGGTATGGTGTGCAGCTTTGCCAGAGTGCGCGCCTCGTCTAAAAAGCGCTGCGCGCCGGTCCGGAAGGTGTCCTCGTTATGTCTTGAGAGCACGGTCATGGTATATTTATCGCCGGTGCGAGTGGCTATGCCGGACGGCATATACTCCTTTATGGCGACGCATATCTCGAGAGTCAGGTCAAAGCCGAGATAGGTTATGCCGAAGCCGCCCATACCGAGCACCTTGCCGACGATATATCTGCCCGCAAGCACAGCGCCGAGAGGCAGAGCCGCAAAGGGCTGTTCTTCCTTTTCGCTGAAGCCGCAGTACGGGCAGTAAGGCCCTTTTTTCTCTTTAAAGCAGCCGTAGCATACATGTTCAAAATCCATATCCGAATGCTCCTATCGGTTAAAATACGTTAAAGCTGAGAGGTTGTCGCCGTCGAGCATGGACCTCGAGACGACGCGCAGCATCATATACCGCAGCCACGCCTCCGCCGAGACCGACTTTATAAGGTCTATCTCCATCTCGGTCTCGTAAATATACTGCCAGAAGCCGTCGCTGCAAAGCAGCACGGCGTCGTTTTTTGCGAGCTCAAGGCTGTGCTGCGCAGCGTCGCCGCTTTTGCAGAAGAGCGTATGACGCGCGGGCGACATGCGGATATCCTCATAGGATATCGCTCCGTTCAAATATTCGGCATATGCCGCGCTTTCGTCCTCGCTGCGGTCAATAAGCCTGCCGCCCGAAAAGCGATACACCCTGACGTCGCCGCGCGCGGCATATGTAAGTCTGCCCGAGTCTATCAGGAGCGCAGCGGCGCGCGGACATATATCGAGGCCGCATTCTTTGGCCTGCGCATCTGAAAGCCGCTGCGAGATGAGGCGCACCGCGTCTGCGGGCGTGGAGCCCGAGTGCAGCATTAGGAGCGCGCCCTCCGCGGCGGCGTCCGCGACAGAGCCGGAAACGGGCGCGCTGCCCGCGTCTATCAGAACGGCCGAAAGCATATCGCTGTCGCAGGATCTGAATGCGTCCTTGTTATTGCTCTGCCCGCCGGCTCCGGTATATACGCAAATATCGCTCATTTCGCTTTACTCTTTGCCGACGCTGAATTTAACGGAGGGATCGGCCATATAGAACATATCGCCGTCCGTCAGCCTTTCGGGAACTCCGGACGCGAGCTTGCGTCCGTTCACGAGGAACGTGCCGTATGAGGAACCGGAGTCCGTGAGGACGAACGTGCCGTTTGCCGCGTCGAAATACACCGTGCAGTGGCAGGAGGATATTCCCGGAGTGGACGCGGGGAAGACGACGCTGCATCGCGAGCTGTCTCTGCCGAGCGTTACGGGGCGCTCGAGCGAGAAGCTCTGTCCCGCGAACAGCCCTGTCACGCCGCGAAGCACGGGCTTTGCGGCAGAGGCCGCTTTTCCGGCAGGCCTTGCTCCGGGAGCGGAGGACTTCTTTTTAAGCGTGAGTATGAGCAGCACTATGCCGCCCGCAAGGAGCAGGCCGCCGAGCGGGAAGAATACGTCTATCATCCAGTCGTTGTAGCCCGTCACGGTATAGTCTATGCGCTCGTCGTCGAGTATCCTCGTGAGCTCGTCTATGACTATGGCATAATGCATAGTGGTCCTGCCGCCGGTATCCGGATCGACCGCCGAGGCGACGTTTATGCCGACTACGTTGCCGCGCGTATCGACGAGGGGACCGCCGGAGTTGCCGCCGTAGGTCGATACGTCCATCTGATAGGCGTCGTATTCCGCAAAGGAATAGTCGGTGCGCTTGCCGATGATGCCGCTCGTTATGGTGACGTCGTCGAGTCCGTAGGTCTTATATTCCTGATAGTTGGAGGACATGCCCGGATAGCCTATGGCATATGCATCCTCGCCCTGCTCGACGCTGTCCGACTCGCGGATAATGAGCGCCTCGCGCTTTGTGGTGGGGGAAGGGAGCCTGAAAATGGCTATGTCCTTTTCCTCCTGCGGGGAATAGTATACGAGGTTGGGATATACAAAATCGTTTTCGGCTGCGTCGAAGTACAGCTTTATGGAGCCGCCGTAGGTATAGACGCCCGCGACCACATGTCCGTTAGTGACGAAATACTCCACGGGCTCGCCGGGCTTGCCGACGGCAAAGCCTGTGCCGGAGCCGCCATAGGTATTCTCGCCGTCCGACCACTCGCAGTATACCCATGCAATGCCGTATTTGCTGTCGATGGGCTTATGGCCCTGCGCATTAAGCGCGCCTACGATGCCCAGAGCAAAGCAGGCGAGGGAGCATACTATGAGTACGATAGAGATTATCAGTTTTGGCAGATTCTTTTTCATTTACTTTTCCTCCGTGCTATTTATCAACAGATATAATTATTGCCGTATAGTTATCCTGCTCGGGAAGCGCTGCGGAAAGTATCTCCCGCTCCAGCGCCCCGGGGATATCGTAAGGGTCGAGCTGCATAATGGAGCAAAGCGCGCCGGTGTTGAGCACGTCGCTAACTCCGTCCGAGCATAAGAGCAGCCTGTCGCCCGCCTTGAGCTCAAAGGGGATATGCGCCATATCAGTCACTTTGCTTTCCGCTCCCATAAAGGACGTGAGTGCGCCCTTCTGCGGGTTGTTAAGGGCGGCCGCAACAGAGCCGCGTCCGAAAACCGCGTCCGTGAAAAGGGTGTTCAGATACTCGTGACGGCAGTTCACGGGATACAGCCTGCCGTCCCGCATAAGCATGAGATCGCTGTCTCCCACGCACCAGAACCTGA
This sequence comes from uncultured Christensenellaceae bacterium, assembly GCA_964453325.1. GTDB lineage: Bacteria > Bacillota > Clostridia > Christensenellales > Christensenellaceae > JAZRGP01. The sequence goes on from CAYVOZ010000064.1 coordinate 5,168, forward strand.
GCGTGTGCTTTTCGATATACACCGCAACGAGCGTCGTGCCGCCTATGCCGCGGTAGTGAGCGTATATCTCGCCGTTTATGTCGCTTATCAGACGGAACGCGTCCTCGTTTATGCTTTCGCTCCCATAGGGAAAGCGCGAGCTGATATTAGAGACGGCGTATCCGGCAATGTCGCGTCCGCTGCTCATGCCGCCCATGCCGTCGCACAGCACCGCAAGAAGCCCGTTCTCGGGATGGTCCGATACGGGAGAGATATAAAAAGCGTCCTGCTGCTCCGTGCGTGCGCCGACGCCCTGCAGGTTCGATATGCGATAATATGTCCCGGCCGCGTCCTGCGCTGCCGGTCTTAAGGTCGTGCCGGAAGCGGCGCGCTTTTTCGATCGAGGTCTATGCATAATACACAGCCATATTATAAGCGCCAGAGCAGCGAGCACGAGCACAGCCGCGACTACGTGCCATATCCTTACGGGCAGTCCCGCGGCTAACGGACTTTCCAGTACCTTGACGAGCCTGTCCATGCTCAGCTTTCCCAGCTGAATTCATCAGAGCAAAGCGGGAGGAAGATGAGCTTGGTAGAGCCGACCTCTATGCGGTCATAGGCCCTGAGCGTCACCGCGGATTCAATGGGCTCGTTGTTGAGATAGGTGAGCCCTCTGCCCTGACTGGGGGACAGTATGAACGTATTGTGCCTGTTATCAAAGGATATGAGCGCATGCGAGTCGCGCGATACCGTGACGTCGTCGGTGAGAGAGACGTCCATCGACGGGTCTCTGCCTATAAAGTTGCGCCCGGCGCGCAGCCGGAAGTCGGCGCCGCGGTGAGGGCCTTCGATGCATACCACAAAGCCCACGGCGGGGTCGATGCCCGTCTTCTGCTGCATGAGGCCGACGGTCTTTCCCGCATCGGAGGGGATACCCGCGAGCGGCACGGTCTTTCCCACGGAGAAGGGGGACGCCGGCTGAGCGGACAGCGGCACGGTCTTTCCCGCGTCGGGAGCGGCGTTTGCGAGCGGGACGGTCTTCCCGCCGCCAAAGGGTGCGGAAACCGGCTGCTGCGCGGACGCGCAGTACGGGCAGGACGCATGACGTGTATCATCAAAAAAATGTCCGTTTGCACATTGCTTCATAAGGTGACCTCCGAATGATGGAATAATGTCGGTGTAGTATTAAATAATTACTTTCTTATATGTAAGAGTATCACGTGTGTAACGCGAAAGCAAGATATTTCGACATAAAAACGTCCGCCCTGAGGAGCCTCATACACATTGTTTTATTAAGAAAAACGGAGTAATATAGTCGTTGAAGAAAAACTGCCGTACAGAGGTGCAGGATGCTCAGAGATACATATGTACTTATAGACACGGAAGCGCTGAAGCATAATCTGAGGGCTCTCGGAGAGGCTGCGGGCGTACCGCTCATGGCGGTCGTGAAGGCGGACGGCTACGGCCACGGAATGGCGCAGGTCTCGCGCGCGGCATGGGAGATCGGGCTTAAATGGTTCGCCGTGTCGAATCCCGACGAGGCGACCGAGCTGAGACGCGTGCTGCCCGATGCGAATATACTCGTGCTGTCCTCCGTCATGCCCAAGGCTTGTGAGACGATGGTGAGAGAGGGCATAGCCGTCGCGGTATATAAGCCGGAGCACGTTTTTGAGCTGCAAAAAGCGGCAAGCGCCGCGGGAAAGCGCGCAAAGGCGCATTTAAAAGCCGATACCGGCATGGGCAGGATAGGCTTTGTGACGGACGAAGAGCTCGGCATACTGCTCGCAGCGCTGTCGGAATGTCCGGACGTGGAGGCGGAGGGGCTGTTCACGCACTTTGCATCTGCGGACGAGGCGGAGCTTTCCTTTGCGAAAAAACAGCTCGACAGATTCAACTGTGTTCGCGCACGCGTGTTCGCAGCGGGGCTTTCGCCCATATGCCATGCGGCCAACAGCGCGGGCATGCTCACCGTGCCGGAGGCGCGCTTTGACATGGCGCGCGCGGGCATATCGATGTACGGCTATCCGCCGTCCGCCGAGACGGATATGAAGGGCGTCAGTCTTTTGCCCGTCATGAGCTTTATGAGCTATGTCTCGAATATAAAGCACATAAAGGCGGGAGATACAGTGAGCTACGGCAGGATATATACCGCAACGGGAGATACCGTGATAGCCACGGTGCCGGCGGGCTATGCGGACGGCTATCAGCGCGCGCTTTCGGGCAGGGCGGAGGCCTTTGCGGCAGGCAGACGCATAAAGCAGGTCGGCAGAGTGTGCATGGATCAGATAATGTTCGACGCAACGGGCGCGGATATAAAAGAAGGCGACCCCGTCGAGTTGTTCGGAAGGCATATCGGCGCGGACGAGCTTGCGTCTGTCGCGGGCACGATAAGCTATGAGCTTTTGACCGGGATATCCAAACGCGTCCCAAGAGTATATGCTCCTTAATATGAAATATCTGTAAATATGGGACGGACACAGCGCCCGGGAGAACAAAAAATGCTTTACAATCCGACGCAATATAAGTAATATGATGTTGGCGGAACATCCGCCTGTGACATGCAGACTGTGCCGGGAGAGAATGAGCCTTGAGAGTTATCGCGGGGAGCGCAAAGGGTAAAAATTTAGTGTCCTCCGAGGGACTTGCCACAAGGCCGACGCTCGACAGAGTAAAAGAGGCGGTATTCGGCTCTCTGCAATTCGACATTGCCGGCACGCGCTGGCTCGACCTTTTCGCCGGCTCGGGCGGGATAGGCATCGAGGCGCTGAGCAGGGGCGCGCGGGAGTGCGTCTTTGCGGACATAGACCCGAAAAGCGTCGGCATAATAAAGAAAAACCTCTCAAGCTGCGGCTTGACGGACAGAGCGACGGTGATGACTTGCGGTTATGAGAGCGCCCTTACAGAGCTTGCGGGCGTTTTTGACTACATATATATGGATCCGCCCTATGCGTCCGGGTTTTATGAAAGCGCGGTGCGCACGGTCCTTGAAAGGGGACTTATCGCAAAGGACGGCTATATACTGGCGGAGCACGACGGATCGCTCGCGCTTACGGGCATAAAGGAAGAGAAACGCAGAAAATACGGCAAGGCATTTGTGTCGTGGCTGTGTGAGGAGGACAGATGAACTTTATATTTCCGGGCAGCTTTGATCCCCCCACGGTAGGACATTTGGACATTATAGAGCGCATGTCGCATATGGCGGACAAGCTTTATGTTGCCGTGATGATAAACACAAATAAGAAATACAGATACACGACCGAACAGCGTGTGGAGATGCTTATGCGCATGGCTGCGGCGTTCCCCAACACCGAGGTGGTCTCGTTCGACGGGCTGTTAGTGGACGCGGCGGAGAGGCTGGGCGCGGACGCCATAGTCCGGGGCATAAGGAGCGCGGCGGATTATCAGTACGAGAGCGAGATGGCGCAGGCCAACCTCACCATATCTGGCATAGAGACGTTCTACATTCAGGCGAACCCCTCCTGCTCCATGGTGAGCTCGAGCATAGTGAGGGAGCTTCTTACCTTTGGCGGAGATGTTACGGGCTTTGTTCCCGAAAACATAATAGAGTTACTGTAATATATAAGGTTTCGGAGGTATAGAAAATGGAAAATGTTGATATCTTTGCGTTGATAGACGAGCTTCAGGAGGAGATAGAGCTTGCCAAGACCTGCGGTCTTTCCAAAAACAAGCAGGTAGATCCCCAGATAATGTTTGAGATAATCGCCGATATCAGAAAGGCGCTGGAGGACACTCTGCAATACGCCAAGGAGATAGAGGGCGGAAAGGATCATGTGCTGAGCTCGGCAAACGCTCAAGCCGATACCATAATAAAAGAGGCGCAGGCACATGCGCAGGAGCTCGTGAGCGAGAGCGCTATAGTGCGCAGCGCTCAGGAGCAGGCTCTGAAGGTGGTGGAGAAGACGAAGCAGAAGACCGCCGACATGAAGAGGATGTCTGTGGAATACGCCGAGGAGGTCTTTGCGGACCTCGAGGAGTACTACAAGGACGCCATGGAGCTTTTGAGAGAGAACGCATCGCGTCTCCAGAACAAGAAAGAGAAATAACAGACCGTTAAAAACCGTGTTTTTTGACGGAGCCGGCGTGTTCTGACTGTAAACGCATAAGCGTTTACGGCCTTCAAAACACGCAAAGAAGCAAGAAAAAGGGTGCGCCCCGGTCAACGCAAGACCGGGGCATCCTTTTTTTGCTTTTTTCGGCCGAGCAGAGCGCCGCTCTGCACGATGAGCAGCAGAAGCCCCGCGAGCGCGCAGCATCCGCATGCAGCCGGTATATAAGCGGCTGCGCGAAGAATAAGAGCGCACGGCAGCGCGGAGAGCCCGCCCTGCATGAGCTTTGACGCAAGAAGCCCGCGGCAGCTTATGCCCTGACGGGCCGCGAACGCCGCGGACTGCGCTATCACGGAGAATCCGCCGAAGCCCGCGAAAAAAGCCATTGCGGCGACAGCGGCCGGACGCGGGAGAGCGGCCGCCGCCATACAGCCCGACGCGAGCTCGAGCGAGCCGGTCAGAAGCACGCACACACCCTGCGGCAAAAAGGAAGAAAGCCCGCATACGGACAGCATGCGTGCGGCGGTCGTGAAGAGCACCATAAAGCCGAGCACGGCAAGCATCCCCGCGGCGGCGGAGGACACGGCGTCCGACAGTATATTGCCTATGGGCAGCCGGACGGGCGGGCGCGCCGGACTATTAGAGGCGTCCGCGCTTCTGCGATAGATATGCCCGTTTACGAGCGCGGTCAGAAGCGCTGCGGAATAATGACAGCAGGCTAAAAGCACCCCCACGGACGGATCTCCGAGCATGCCCACGGATATGCTGCCTATGAGAAAGAGAGGCCCCGAGGTGCTGGCGGAACGGATATATGCATCAGCCTCGCGCTCCCCGATGCTGCCGTGCTCCTTAAGCTCGGCGGTCAGCTTTGCACCCATAGGGTATCCCGATATGCAGGAGCAAATAAAAGCGTACAAGAAAAGCCCGGAATAGCCGAACACGGCGCGGCAGAGGCCGTCGAGCCTGCGGCAGACGGCATAGACTGCGCCCGTTCCGGTGAGCACGGAGGCGGCTATGGCAAACGGCATGAGAGAGGGAAGTATGACCGTGAGCCATGCGCTGACGGCGTCGCCCGCCGCCGACATGGCCTCGGACGGAAAGAGCAGCATGGCGATTATTATGAACAGCGCGGCCAAGGCAATGAAAAGCCCGCGGCGGCGCAGCCCTGAAAGCATTTTTTTCATGCAGATATATATGCGGCGGCGCGGCGGGGTTATGCTGTATTTACATGATGACCAGCCTTTCGGTATAGTCCCTGCCCATGGGCTTTCCCGAGAGCAGAGAGTGTATATCCGAGGCGTATATATCGGCGAGAAGTCCGGGGTGCGAGCTGCCCGCCGGGTTTATTATGACGGGGCAGGAGGAGTACATCGAGAGCGTGGAGAGCAGGCCCCTCGCGCTCTCGCGCACGCCTAAAACGCGGGCGTAGAGCCCGGCGTTGTCTGATGCGGCTGCGGCGCTCTTGGACACGCCGAGCAGTATGTTCGTGAGCACGCGGCATATGCGCGTCTCGGTATATCTTTTGGACTTTATGCCGGCTATGAGCTCGCCGAGAGACCGCGCAGACATCGCCGCCTCGCGTATCCTGTTGTGCAGCCCCTCCGCCATGCCCTCCGTCTGAGAAAGGCTCTCCGCAGACATGCTGCGTATGCGGTATACTATGAGACTGAAGGCGTCCTCAAAGAACACGGGGCGTTCGTCTTCAAAGTAAGGCAGCACGCTTTTCGGCAGCAGGGTATCGGCTGACGCGCCCTGCTTCAAGGCCGTGCGCACGGCGAGCGCGGACGGCGGCTCGCATGCGAGCTCTCTTTCGCTCTCTCCCGCGCCCAGCCTCGGCACGGCGACGGGAGCTATGCCGCTCGAAAGCCGCATGAGCGCCTTTAAGTATTCCACCGCCAATATGGAGTTCGGCATGGACAGCAGCTCGCCGGAGCCGGGCATCATGAGTCCGGCAGCCTCGCTGCGTGCGGCGGGAAAGGAAAGCCCGCGCGCGAGAGCGCTCTTGAGAGCCGCTTTATATTCATACGGCTCCTCCACGAGCATGGCGGCCAGCGCGCGAAGCGCGTCCATGTCGGTGCTTTCGCAGCCGAAGCTAAGACTGTCTATTATGCCGAGACTGTCGAGCAGGCTCACTCCGCCGAAGGCAAAGCCCTCCGCAGAGGATGTGGCATACAGCGCGGGCAGCTCTATAACTGCGTCCGCGCCCGCGGCGAGAGCAGCCTTTGTCCGCGCCCACTTATCGTATACGGCGGGTCTGCCCCTCTGCACGAAGGAGCCGCTCATGAGCGCTATCAGTATATCGCAGCCGGTGAGCGCGCGGGTCTGTCTTATATGGTATATATGACCGGAGTGGAGAGGGTTGTATTCGCAGATTATCGCCGAAATTTTCATAATTCAGGTGAATTCCTCCTTTTCAAACGGAGCTTTATACTATATAATAAAGTTTTGTGAGACAACCTCACAAATAATATAGCATTATTTGCATGTATTTGCATTAAGAAAAAAGGAGTAATGATAAAATGGCGTTGATGGATCAGATCAAAGCACAGGCAAAGAAGGACGTTAAGCACATAGTTCTTCCCGAGGGCGCAGAACCCAGGACGGTCGAGGCGGCGGGAATAATCGCACGCGAGGGCTATGCGAAGGTCACTCTTATTGGCGATCCCGATGAGATAAAGGCAGTCGCCGGCGGAAAGAGCCTTGAGGGCGTTGAAATAATCGACCCCGCCAAGTCGGCAGATTTCGAGAAATACGCCGAGATGTTTTACGAGCTCAGAAAAGCCAAGGGCATCACTCTCGGTCAGGCACAGCAGACCGTTAAGGACAACATATACTTCGCGACCATGATGGTAAAGGCGGGCGACGCCGACGGTCTCGTATCCGGCGCTATCCACTCCACGGGCGACACCGTGAGACCCGCTCTGCAGATAATAAAGACCTTACCCGGCATCAAGACAGTATCCGGCTGCTTCCTTGTCGAGGTACCCGACTGTGAGTACGGCGCAAACGGCATCTTCGCGTTCGGCGACTGCGCGATATGCATCAACCCGACAGCAGAGGAGCTCTGCGAGATAGCCATCTCCACCGCGTCCACCGCCAAGGCTCTGCTCAATATCGAGCCCAAGGTAGCCATGCTCTCCTTCTCCACAAAGGGCAGCGCGAAACACGAGCTCGTGGACAAGGTCTCGGCGGCGACCGAGCTCGTAAAGCAGAAGGCTCCCGAGCTCCAGGTAGACGGCGAGCTCCAGGCGGACGCAGCCCTCGTGGCTAAGGTCGGCCAGTTAAAGAGCCCCGGCAGCACTGTCGCCGGTCAGGCCAACGTGCTCATCTTCCCCGACATCCAGGCGGGAAACATAGGCTATAAGCTCGTTCAGCGTCTTGCCAAGGCAGAGGCCATTGGGCCGATCTGCCAGGGTCTCGCAAAGCCGGTCAACGACCTTTCGAGAGGATGCAGCGTCAGCGACATAGTTGGACTCGTAGCGCTCACCGCCGTTCAGGCGCAGAACGCATAAGGCAGGAGGAGCAAATACAATGAGCAAAAACATACTCGTAATAAACTGCGGCAGCTCGTCGCTCAAATATCAGCTCATCGACATGACGGACGAGAGCGTAAAGGCAAAGGGCCTCGTGGAGCGCATAGGCATGGAGGGTTCAGTTATAACCCATAAGCCCGCGGGCAAGGACAAGTTCGTGCTCGAGACGCCCATGAAGAGCCACGTAAAGGCCATACAGCTCGTTATAGAGGCTATAACCGATCCCGTGCACGGCGTCGTGAAGAGCATGGACGAGATATACGCAGTCGGACACAGAGTCGTTCACGGCGGCGAGAAGTTTGCCGGCTCCGTAAAGATAAACGACGAGGTCATGGCGGCTATAAAGGAGAACGTGGAGCTCGCTCCGCTGCATAACCCCGCCAACATAATCGGCATAGAGGCCTGCAAGGAGATCATGGGCGACGTTCCCATGGTGGCGGTATTCGACACCGCGTTCCATCAGACCATGCCCGAGAAGGCGTTCATGTACGGAATACCCTACGAGGACTATAAGGAATACAAGATCCGCCGCTACGGCTTCCACGGCACCTCCCACAAATACATCTCCGCACGTGCGGCAGAGCTTGCGGGCAAGGACATGAAGGATCTCAAAATAATCACCTGCCATCTCGGCAACGGCTCCTCCATCACCGCAGTCGATCACGGCAAGAGCGTCGACACATCCATGGGCTTTACGCCTCTCGAGGGCATAATAATGGGTACGAGAGCGGGCGATATGGACACGGCCATTCTTCCCTTCCTCATGGCAAAGAAGGGCATGACCGCGGACGAGGCCGTCACGTACCTCAACAAGAAGTGCGGCGTACAGGGCGTATCCGGCGTATCGAGCGACTTTCGCGATCTTGACGAGGCGGCAAAGGGCGGCAACGCGCGCGCTCAGCTGGCTCTCGATATGTTCATTTACCGTCTGAAGAAATTCATAGGCGCATATGCAGCGGCAATGGG
>CAYVOZ010000065.1:0-13601 GCA_964453325.1 uncultured Christensenellaceae bacterium
CTCCTCGACGGTGATGACGCCCTCGTTGCCGACCTTCTCCATAGCCTGCGCTATGAGTCCGCCGATCTCCTCGTCGCTTGCGGATATGGAAGCGACCTGAGCTATTGCGGAAGAGCCCTCGATAGGCTTGGATATCTCATAAAGTCCCTCGACAGCAGCGTCGGCGGCCTTTAAAATGCCCTTCTTTATGCCCATGGGGTTTGCGCCCGCGGCCACGTTCTTGAGGCCCTCGCGGATTATCGCCTGCGCCATGAGAGTTGCGGTGGTGGTGCCGTCGCCCGCGACGTCGTTGGTCTTTGTGGCGACCTCTTTCACGAGCTGTGCGCCCATGTTCTCAAACGGGTCCTCGAGCTCGATCTCCTTGGCGATGGTCACGCCGTCGTTGGTGATGAGCGGGGAGCCGAATTTCTTATCGAGTACCACGTTTCTGCCCTTGGGTCCGAGTGTCATTTTAACGGTGTCGGCAAGCTGATTTACGCCGCGCTCCAGTGCGCGTCTTGCCTCTTCACCAAACAGTAACTGTTTTGCCATGATGTTTATCTCCTCTTAAATTGATGTTATGCCGTCAGTCTTCCACAACGGCTAAAATGTCCTGCTGGCGTACTACTATGAGCTCCTTGCCGTCCAGCTTTACTTCCGTGCCGGCATACTTGGAGTATATGACCTTGTCGCCTGCCTTGACGGTCATTTTGACCTCTTTGCCGTCCACGAGACCGCCGGGGCCGACCTCTATGACCTCTGCCATCTGGGGCTTTTCCTTTGCGCTGCCGGGGAGAACGATGCCGCTCTTTGTGGTCTCCTCCATCTCGACGGACTTGATGACTACTCTGTCGCCTAAGGGTTTGATCTTCATAACTGACCTCCTGTTTAATATAATGCTTAAAGTCCGGTCGTTTGACGATACAGACGGAACTTTTGCTTTTTGGTTTGTTAGCACTCTTTATCGGTGAGTGCTAACACTGTTTATTATATTGAAAAGCCGCATATTTACAAACGGAAAAAACATGCAAAAATGCCGGATATTACTATGATATCTCGATTTATCTCCTAATATCTCAAAATATCTCGCCTTTTATGCTGTTTATACTTTGTTCACAAGACTTAGCAAGCCGTGCGGAAAGCCGGTAAAACAGCCGCCGCAACAGTGCGCGGACATGTGCATAAGCCCCGTGCAAAACGACTGCGTCACGGAGCTATATGGCGGAGGCGGGAAGCTTATTCCCGGTATACAGCCCATCACCTAAACTTCACACAGCATTCATCGAAAAGTTATATCGACTTCATACATTCGTAATAATTGTCTTATATACTTTAACCATGCAAACAAACACTGCTGCGGAGACTGTTTGCACCCCCCTAAATAAATCATTTCCCGCAGCAGACTAAATATGTATCGCGTTTAACGCGAATTATATATATCTTTTCCTTCCTAATGTGTTTTATTTGAAAGCCTCCGTCGCGGTGCTAATGCGGCGGAGGCTTTTAAGTGAAAGATCAATATTATCAATGCGGAGGAACCGGCGATATTACCGTCAGTCCTCGAATACCGTCGTCGTTATAACGCCGTCCGCGCAGTCGAACTGCACGGGGTCGGAGCAGGCATAGCCGCCCGTGGCGTCCTTCATCTCGAAAACCATGCGATATGTGCCGTCGAACAGCGGAGCTTCCGAAAACGCCGTATCTGCTGTTACGGTCACGGTATCCGACGTATAATCCTCAAAGTCGTCGTCGCCGGAGACGGAGGCCAGCTTCCATATAGTGGTTATCTCGTCGCCTTCCTCTATTAGCCGCAGTTCCTTATCCGCCATGCCGTATTCCGTTATGCCCTGCCATGCGCCTAAGATGCTCCATTCCTGAGAGGTAAAGTCGTAGGCTGTTTGCAGGTTGTAATCCTCGCCGTTTAACAGAACGGGTACGGAATAGAGGTTGTAGCCGTCGCCCTGATAATTGAGCTCCATGTATACGAGGCAGCCGTCTATCGCGCCCCATACGCCGCGGAAGTTATCGTAGAAAATACCGTTGTCCCAGTCGCCGGTTATGTCGTTGTCCGAGCCCAGGAGCATCATTGTGTCGTTCTCCTCGTCCATATAGAACAGTCTGATGCTTATATCGGAGAGTATATCCGCCGCCTCGGGGCCGAGGTTCAGATAAGACGTACCGTTTGCGTCGACGTCCAGGGGAGCGCCGTCCCATCTCGATACGTTGAGCTCTGCTGCGGGGGCAAGCTCGGATATCTCGAGACTCTCGGCATATTCCATACCGTCGCCGTCAAGAGCGCCGGTCAGCTCATAGCCGTAAAAATACTTGAACGCGGTGCTCGCGCCGACCTGAGTATAGCCGTTATAGTCCTCGATATCCCCGTTATACGAATAGTAGCACGAAAGCCCGGTGGACTCCATGCGGTACGGACCGTTTACTCTGTAAAGCACGCAGTCGTCGAGAGCCTTAAGCACCGCGTCGGCGGTGGTCATCACATCGGAGGAGAGGCGGGCGAGATGCCCGAGATCAACCATGTTGGTATAGCCCTGCTCGCGCGTGTTGCCGCCGTAGTTCTCGCAGTTCTTGGCTATGCGCCCGAACTGTGAGAAAAACCCGGGATCGGCAGCCGCTATGGTGAGAGCCTCCGCGCCAAAGGCGTCATATGCCTCCACGAGCGCGCCGACCTTTGAAAGGTCAGTGAGGGAGAGCGTTATGCTGTCCTGTGTGCCGACCTCCTCGCAGCCCGCGTAGAACGCGTCGCAAATGGCCTCGCCGAGAGCCTGACCGTCCATGGACGGATCGTCGGCGAGCGCGCCCATCCACTGCGAATAAAGCCATCCGTTTCCGGGCTCAAGCTCCTCCGAGCCCACGAGATAGCGAGCTATGTCGCTGTAGGTATAGGCGACGTCCACTGTGGCCATAAGGCAGGTGTCAAAGCCTATGAGCTCGAGCGGGGGGTTATCGCCAGAGAGCTCCCATACGTCCGAGAACGCGTCGTGCATCTCGCCTAACGTGAGCGCGTCGTTACCGTATAGCTCGTCGCAGGCTGCGCCGGCTACCGAGCCGCCGCCGTGATCCCAGAATATAAAGGCGGTCTTTTCCGCGGGGAAATTCTCGGCTGCAAAGCCCAAAAATTCACGCAGAGTCTCCTGATCGCCCATGTTCGCGGAGGGCTGCTCGTCTATGAGCGAAAGGCCCTCGCTGTTATAAAGCCAGCGCTGCAGCTTGGAGGCGTCCACAAAGTCGTTCTGCCATACCGCAGAGCCGCCGGTCTCTATGACTACGTTTACGTCCTCGGGCAGCTGCGCCTCCATAAGCTCGAGAAGATCGGTGGTAGCAAAGCCGCCCTCCGACTCAAGGTTGCTGCCGCAAAGATACCAGCAGACAGTCCAGCCTGCGGCGTCTGAGGATTCGGCGTCCGTCGGGACGTCGTCGGTGATATCCTCCGATACCTCGTCTATATCTGCTCCCGAGCATGCGGCGAGCGAGAGCGCGAGACAGAGCGCGAGTAAAAGACATATCAGTTTCTTATACAATGATGATTCCTCCTTGTTTTCGGTACGGGCGTATAGCTGCACATAAGATTTTAGTTACATGAACACTATACCGTGTAATTATAAATGGCGGTCGGGGAATATTCAAGCGCGTATTTAACATAATACCGTAGTTTTACAAAGGCCGGTGCTTTTCGTTCCGGAGCGCCTTCCGCCGGATATTTTCACGTTTCGGGGCATAAGCTTAAACAGGTCGTTTGCGCGGCAGGGCCGCGCCGGGAATGTGACACGGTACGGAGGACGGTATGCCTGAGGAAGGATATGTAAAGGTAAGGACCACGGCGGCGAGAGGAGCGTATCCTGTGAAGAACGCCATCGTGACGGTGCTGATAGAGGGCGAGAATATAAGCGACGTAACGGACGAGAGCGGAAACACAGGACGTCTTTCCGTAAAGGCCCCGCCCGCGTCGCTCTCCAAGAGCCTGGGGCAGGAGCGCCCGTATGCCATATACGACGTGCGGATAGACGCGGAGGGCTATATCCCGCTCATAATACGCGGCATACCCGTTTTTGAGGATCAGACGTCCATAGTGCAGGCGGCGCTCGTGCCGCTGTTTGCGGCGGGAGGCAGGACGGAGCCCATAGTGAGGGAGCTAAGACCGGACTTTGCGCTGTAGGGACGGACATGCGAGAGCGTTTGCCATATATTAAGGAGACGTTGAATGGAGCCTTATATACAGATAATACCCGAAAACATAACTGTGCATTTAGGCGCACCCGACCAGCCGGGCAGGAACGTAACGGTGCCGTTTATAGACTATGTGAAAAACGTGGCGTCGGGGGAGATATACCCCACATGGCCGGAGAGTGCTCTTCGCGCAAACATATACGCCATCACCACGTTTGCCATCAACAGGCTTTTTACGGAATGGTATCCGTCACGGGGATATGATTTCGATATCACGTCCGACACGGCGTTCGATCAGTCCTATGCGGAAAACAGGGAAGTTTTTGAAAATATAAGTATGATAACAGACGAGATATTCAACGACTATGTCGTCAGGCAGGAATCCATAGTGCCGTATTTCACACAGTTCTGCAACGGCACGACGTCGCAGTGTGAGGGGCTGTCGCAGTGGGGTACCGTGGAGCTCGCTGAGCAGGGTTATTTGCCGATAGAGATACTTCGATACTATTACGGAGACGATATCGCGATAGTGGAGAACGCGCCGGTGGGCGCGGTTCAGCCGTCGTATCCGGGCAGGCCCTTAAGAGTCGGCATGGCGGGCAACGAGGTAAAGATAATACAGACCGAGCTCAACAGGATAAGCCGGAACTTCCCGGCGATACCGAGAAATGAGCCCGAGGACGGGCTTTTTACGGTGGAGACCGAGCGGGCAGTGGAGGAGTTTCAGCGCGCGTTCGATCTGCCGGTCACGGGAGTCGTGGATAAGGCGACGTGGTATTCCATAAGAAGCAAGTTCGTGGGCGTGAAAAACTTAGCGGAGCTCATGAGCGAGGGCATAACCGTGGAGGAATCCAATCTTCCGTTTACATACGAGCTGCGGCGCGGAAATTTGGGTCCCACGGTGGGCGTGCTGCAATACTATCTCAATGTCATAGGCACCTTCAACAACGAGCTGCCAGAGATACCCATAAACGACATATACGGTGACAACACCGAAAACGCCGTAAGACAGTTCCAGAGCTTTTACGGTCTGCCGGTCACGGGCGTAACGGACGAGGATACATGGTATAAGATAATAGAGGTATACGACTCCGTCCTCGCTGGCCTGCCGGAGGGCTATTCCGGCGGCAAGGCAAAGCTGTATCCCGGATATTTTCTGTCCGAAGGCATGAGCGGGCAGGACGTCACCGAGCTGCAGACGTATTTAAAGCTAATAGGCGAGAACCTTAACGCCATGCCGCCGGTCGCCGTGACGGGCGAGTTTGACGAGCAAACGCGCGTCGCCGTGGAGACGTTTCAAAGGCTTTTCGGTCTGCCGATAAACGGAGTCGTTGGCCCGCTCGCGTGGTTTTATATAGGCCGGCAGTACGATTATCTCACAGGCAGCGCCTAAAAATACCGCGAATCGTACTGGCTCTTTAAATACGCTATATTCTCCGGCGTATCCTCGTTATAGGGTATGCCGAAATAGTCGAGAACGCCCTCGGCCGTGGCGCGTCCGAGCTCGTAGATATTGTCGATTATGAACTGCGCGTCCTCGGGATTGTCGTGAAAGGCATACTCTATGAGCGTCGCGGGAGCGGTCGTGTTTTTGAGCTCGTACATGCCCCTGCCGTCAAACGTGAGATACCCCTCCTTAACACCGTAGCCGGGCGTGGGCGAGATCCCCGCTATGCTGTCATAGACGAGTTGACCCAGCCGCTCGGCCTGCGTGCCGAAGCGGTTCACATATACCTCGAGGCCTCTTACCTCGCCGTTCGCGGCGTTGGAGTGCAGCGCGACATGCGCGGCGGGTGACGCCGCGTTGGAGTCGGCGACGGCCTGCGTGAGAGTCATCTCCGGCGAATTGCGCGCGGTCGAGAGCCCGTGCCGTTCGAGCTCGTATTCCAGCACGTCGGCTATCTGATTCATTCTTTGCTCCTCCGTGCCGTAGCTGCCGTAGCCCAGATTATATTCCTGAAGAGAGGGAGATATATATACGTCCGCCATTTTTTTTCGCTCCTTTTTCTGCGTGGTCGTTCTCTATCAATATATTGCCGATAGCCGCTTTTTGTGCCGAAATATGACACTAAAATTAAGCAAATGTAAACAATGCCGCCTTGCGGACACGCTTGGTCAAATAACCTGTGGAAAATGGGCTTTGATGTGATATACTTATTTTCAGTACGCGGCCTTGTGCCGGAGACGAATACGCGGCGGAAACGCCTTATCGGAGAGCGGAATGTCTTTTTGGAGAAACAGACCTCTTATAATAACCATAGTGATATGCATTCTTTTAACTGTGCTGCTGTTCGCGACCTCCGGGTATAACAAGGGCGAGAGGCAGGACGGCGTAATAGGCGGCGTGATAGCGCGCATGCAGGAGGGCCTGTATTCCGTGACGGAGAGCATAGGAGGCTTTTTCAGCAGGCTTTTCGGCACGACGGATCTCGACAAGGAGAACCTGGAGCTGCAGGAGCGCGTGAGCGAGCTCGAAAGCCAGGTCAGGGATTACAACACGGTCATAAAGGAAAACGAGCGCCTGAAAAAGCTCCTCAATATAAAAGACACCATAGGCGACTATGACATACTGACAGCGCGCGTTATCGCAAAGAACAGCGGCGACTGGTTCACGGAGTTCACGGTGAACGCGGGCTCGGACGACGGCATCGAGGAAGACATGATAGTAATGACCGACGAGGGACTTATGGGAAGGGTCACGTTCACCGCCGAGTCGTACTGCAAGATAATCTCCCTCATGGAGACCACGAGCGGAGTTCCCGCTATGGTGGAGCGGTCGAGGGACTACGGTGTGGCAAAGGCTGCGGGCTCGTCCGAGGCCAAGGCCGCGGGCATGCTCAAGCTCAACTATCTATCCGCAAACGCGGACGTTATACCCGGAGATACGATAATAACCTCGGGCATGGGCGGTGTATTTCCCAAGGGCATCTATATAGGACAGGTCACGGAGGTAAAGGCCGACGGCGATACGTCGGACGTGACTATACAGAGCTTTGTGGATTTTGAGCACGTCGAGGAGGTCATAATAATACTCGAGCAGTTTGAAAAGGTCGGGGACGGGTCATGAGATATGTCGTTCTCGTGGCGATCACTCTCTTTGCAGCGGTGCTGACGGGAGGAGTATCGCCCCAAATGCCTATAATCGGTGCGGAGCCGGACTTTTTGCTCGTTATAATGCTATGCTTGCAGCTAAGAGAGCGCACGGTCACGCCAGTGATGGTCTGCGCCGTGGCTGCTATATTCCTCGACGCCTTTTACGGCACGGCGATAGGCTATTATTCGCTGCCGTATGCCGCAGTGGGACTGGCCGTATACGGAGTATTCCGGCACAACGAGATAAGCGCGTTCTATATCCCTGCGGGCGTATGCGCGTTGGCATGGGTGATGAAGGACGTTTTCACTGCGCTTATAACCTTTTTACAGGGAAATACATTTGATTTTTTCTATATATTCGTTCGCACGACGCTCCCGGGCATGCTCGTGAACGGTCTGCTGGCGCTGGCGGTGTATCCGCTGACGTCGCTTATATACAGAAGGGCGTTCATGTCTCCGCGCACGAGCGTTACGTTCAAGGACGAGTTCCCCGAGCTTAAGGGATTGCAGAAAAGAGGCGGAAGGTTCAGATGACGGACAGATTCAATACAAGAATAGTTATACTGGTCGCGCTCATGGTGGCAGCCTTCCTTTTCCTCGGGATATATTATTACGCCCTCGCGGCGGGAGTCGGCGAGGAGGAGACCGCGGAGGAGAAAAAGGGAGAATCGCTTCTGCGCTCCGTGGAGACCACGGGCATGCGCGGATCGGTGCTCGACAAAAACGGCATACCGCTTGCGTACGATACTGCGAGCTATGACGTGCAGTTTCTCATGGATCCTACCAAGACGGCGGCCTCGGATAAGGCATACTATACCGACGTGTTTCAGAAGACCGTAGAGCTCATAGAGAATAACGGCGGAAAGATGCTCGATACGTTTCTCATAAAGCGCAGGGAGGACGGAGAGTTCGCGTTTGATCTGGACTTTTTGGTGAAGGACGAGAGCGACTCGAGCGGCAAGGCGCAGCGCCAGAAGAGGATAGAGAACTGGTGCAAAAACATGTATATCGCGGACACGATCACAGAGCCGGAGGACATGTATAACGAGCTGCGCTCGCGCTACCGCATACCCGAGAGTGCGAGCTATGAGGACGCTATAAAGCTGCTCTCGATATGGCAGGAGGTACAGCTCAACACATACCGCATATACGCGCCCATAACGATAGCCGAGGACGTATCGTATTCCACGGTAATAGAGATAGAGACGCGCGCAAACGAGCTCACGGGCATGAGCATTGCGGAGTCCAGCATAAGAGTATATCCGAAAGGCACGACCGCGGCGCACGTCGTGGGCTATACCGGCAGGATAACCGACCTTGACGACGTGGACAAGCTCAAGGACGACGGCTATGACATAGATAACGACCTCATAGGCAAGTCCGGCGTGGAGGCCACTATGGAGCAATACCTGACCGGCGCATCCAACGAGAGAAAGGGCGAGCGCGTGCTTGAGGTCGATGAAAACGGAAGCGTTTTAAAGGAGATATCGAGCACGTCCGGCAGCAACGGAGACAACGTCGTGCTCACGCTGGATATAAAAATGCAGGAGGTGCTCGAGCAGGCGCTGAAAAGTAACATAGACGCCGTGAGAGAGACTCAGGAGGAGCGATACCTCGCAAACAAGGAGAAATACGACGAGGCGGTCGAAAACCGCACCGTGCCAGAGGTGGATATGTGCGACTCGGGAGCGGCGATAGTCATGGACTGCAACACGGGCGATATACTGGCGATGGCGAGCTATCCGACGTATGACCCCAACCTCTTTGTGGGAGGTATATCCGACGCCGACTATGCCGCTCTCACGGAGGGCGACGCGTCCGCGTTCTTTAACAACGCCGTATCCTCAAAATCCACTCCGGGCTCGATATTCAAGATCTGCACGGGCATAGCGGGGCTGATGGAGGGGGTCATAAACGTCGATACCGTCATAAACGACGAGGGCCCGTACGATAAATACATAAAGAGCGGTCACGTTCCGAAATGCTGGGTGCAGCCTTATTATTCCCGCCATGCGAGTCACCAGACGATAATAGAGGCCATAAAGGTCAGCTGCAACTACTTCTTTTACAAGACGGCGGATCTGCTCGGAATAGAAAAGCTGAATCAGTGGGCGGATAACTTCGGGCTGCTCGAAAAGACGGGCATAGAGCTCACGGGCGAGGCTGTCGGTCAGGTCGGAAATCAGCAGGTCAGATACGACCGTACAAAGTCCATAAACGAGCAGCTGAGCTATACTCCGCTTTTAGTGTATAACAGGATAGTGGCGCTGCTCGCCGAATACGGTCAGGAGCGCGAGGTAGAGTACTCCGAGGAGCTCATTAAGGAGACTGCGGAGGAGATACTGCAGTTAGCGGGCTCCGTCGAGAACAAGAAGGACTACGGCCCTGAGATCCGCTCCATATTGAGCAAGAAGTTAGAGATACCCGTCCGCGTATCCACGGCAAAGGGGTGGTCGCTGACCATAAACCAGTACCTTAACGAGATAATATGGACGCCTACGGACACGGTCAACCAGGGCATAGGCGTTGCTCCTACGCTTTTAACGCCAATAGGCATAGTCAGATATATAAGCGCCGTCGCCAACGGAGGACAGGTGCTCGAGCCGCATATAGTGGACAGAGTCATAGACCCCACTGGCGAGATCGTATATCAAACGGATACCACGGTCATAAGGGATCTCGGCATAGACAGCTCGTATCTCGACGCGATATACGAGGGCATGAGAGAGGTCGTCTCGCCGGAGGACGGAGGCGGCGCGGCAAAGGCCTTCAAAAACTTCGCATATACCGATAAGATAGTCGGAAAGACCGGTACCGGCAAGGTATCCGATATAGATCTGGAAAACAACGGCTGGTTCGTATGCTTTGCACCGTTCGGAGAGGACGAAAAGCCGGAGATAGCAATAGTGGTGTTCCTGCCGAACGGAATATCCGGCACGGACGCTACCCCCACCGCGAGGGACTTTTTGCAGTATTACTTCGACTCCAAAACGGAGGTAACGGAGGTCGCAGTCGTCGAGGACGGCTCGCTCGCGGGCTGAGGGATGCGGGCAGCACATTGAGACGCAAAAAAAACATCAACATATACTTAAAGGAGAGACAAATGGTAGTATTCGAGATCAGGGACAAGGGAGCGATAAAGCTCGAGCTCGACGAGACGACCGCGCCGATAACGGTGAAGAACTTTACGGAGTTAGTGGAGCAGGGCTTCTATGACGGGCTCATATTCCACAGAGTCATAAAGGGCTTTATGATACAGGGCGGCTGCCCGAACGGAACAGGCACGGGCGGTTCGGGAAAGAATATAAAGGGCGAATTTGCCGCCAACGGAGTGAAAAACGACATGAAGCACAAGCGCGGAGTAATATCCATGGCGAGGGCAATGGCTCCGGATTCCGCGTCGTCGCAGTTCTTTATAATGCACGAGGACGCTCCGCATTTAGACGGTCAGTATGCCGCGTTCGGCCATGTGACCGAGGGCATGGAGATAGTCGATATGATAGCCGGGACAAAGACGGATATGCGCGACAGACCCCTTGAGGACGTCGTTATAGAGCGCGCATATATACTTTAAAGCCGGTATGCCGGGCATGCCTTTTTAAGGGTACCGGTTATATATCGAAACCAAGAAAATTCATAGGTTATTGGATTGACTTTGCGGTGCTCCTTTGCTATTCTTATATTTGTAGGAAGCTTTTGTTACTGACGGGTTTTGTGGGTCTACCACAGGGGAGCAAAGGCGTTTAGAAATGTCGACCGTCTGGGCAGCCCTTCGATAAGAGAGGTCTGCCCGTTTTTATTTTTCGGGAGCGGATCGGGAGGAATAATGAAAAAAGCAGCAGTTATAATGGGGAGTGACAGCGACCTTAAGGTCGTAAAGGCGGCGTGCGTGACGCTCGGCGCATTCGGCGTGGAGTATGAGCTCCATGTGTATTCTGCGCACAGGACTCCGGGCAAGGTAGCGGAGTTTGCGTCGCACGCGAGGGAGAACGGCTTCGGCGTGCTGATAGCCGCGGCGGGAAAGGCCGCGCATCTCGCGGGAGCGATAGCCGCCAACACGACTCTGCCCGTAATAGGCATACCCGTTAAGAGCGACGCTCTCGACGGACTGGACGCGCTTCTGTCTACCGTGCAGATGCCGCCGGGCATACCCGTCGCGACGGTGGGCATAGACGCAGCGCAGAACGCCGCGCTTTTGGCGGTGCAGATGCTTGCGATAGAGGACGCGGAGCTTGCCGACAGGCTCGCGGCGCACAGAAGCTCGCTCGCAAGTAAGGCGGAGCAGAAGGACGCGGGTATTGTAAAAAAGCTGGTAGCGATGCTTAATGAGAAAGAATAAAAGGCGCAAATGCGCTTTCAGTCCGTCAAAAAACCATGTTTTTTGACGGGATTGCCGGGTTTTGACTGTGACCGCACAAGCGGTCACGGCC
This sequence comes from uncultured Christensenellaceae bacterium, assembly GCA_964453325.1. Taxonomy (GTDB): domain Bacteria; phylum Bacillota; class Clostridia; order Christensenellales; family Christensenellaceae; genus JAZRGP01. Next base: position 11,685 of record CAYVOZ010000065.1, read on the forward strand.
GTCAAAACCCGATAAGAATAGGCTTGGGCGTACACGCCGCCCGGCGCCTATGAAATTAAGTTTCTAAGGTCAAGGACTTTTTTGATACTCTGAAAGCGCAAAAGCGCTTTAAATATGGATTTTATATACTAATATACCGGAGGCGGGAAAATGAAAAAAGAGGGACAGCTTTACGAGGGCAAGGCGAAGAAGGTATTCGCTACGGACGACGCAAATGCTTATATTGTGGAGTACAAGGACGACGCGACGGCCTTTAACGGCCTTAAAAAGGGCAGCATCAGCGGCAAGGGCGTCATAAACAACCGCATGTCCAATATGCTCATGGAAATGCTCGAAAAAAAGGGAGTGCCGACTCACCTCATAAAGGAGCTCTCGGAAAGAGAAACGCTCGTTAAAAAGGTGACCATAGTGCCTCTCGAGGTCATAATCCGCAACGTATCTGCGGGTTCGTTCTCCAAGAGATACGGAGTGGAGGAGGGCATCACGTTTGAGAATCCGACCATCGAGTTCTCGTATAAAAACGACGAGCTCGGCGACCCGCTCATAAACGAATATCATGCCAAGGCCTTAAAGCTCACCACAGCTGAGGAGATAGAACGCATAAAGGAGCTCGCATTCAAGATAAACGAGGAGCTTAAGGCGTTTTTCCTCGGAGTGGATATAGAGCTTGTGGACTTTAAGCTGGAGTTCGGCAGGCTCGCCGACGGCAGCATAGTGCTGGCGGACGAGATATCCCCCGACACCTGCCGTCTTTGGGACGTAAATACGAGAGAAAAGTTAGACAAGGACCGCTTCCGCAGGGATCTCGGCGGGGTTGAGGACGCATATCAGGAAGTTATGCGCAGGCTTACCGGAGAGAAGAAATGAGCAATTTAAGAGAAGAATGCGGAGTATTCGGCATATATGAGAATCAAAAGACCGACGTTGCGGGGATAACGTATTACGGGCTTTTCGCGCTCCAGCACAGAGGTCAGGAGAGCTGCGGCATAGTCGTGAACGACCGAGGATTATTCGCGTCGCATAAGGACACGGGACTCGTCGAAGAGGTTTTCAGCCATAACGTTCTTTCAAGCCTCGGCGAAGGCAATATGGCTATCGGCCATGTGCGCTACGGCACGACCGGCAGCAACGGCAGACTCAACGCGCAGCCCATAGTCGTGAACCACATGAAGGGACCCATGGCGCTCGCGCATAACGGAAACCTTGTAAATTCGTATGAGCTCCGTCAGGAGCTCGAAATGGCGGGCTCGATATTCCACACGACGAGCGACACGGAGGTCATATCCTATATCATAACCAAGGAGCGTCTTTCGTCTCCATCGATAGAGGTCGCCATAGAGCGCGCCATGGACAAGTTCCAGGGGGCGTATTCGCTCGTGATAATGTCCGCTTCAAAGCTCATCGCGGTGAGAGACCCGCACGGCTTTCGCCCGCTGTGCTTCGGCATGACGGAGGACGGCAGCTATGTAGTCGCGTCGGAGAGCTGTGCGCTCGACGCCGTGGGCGCAAGGATGGTGCGCGACGTCGAGCCGGGCGAGATAATTGTCATAGACGCGGACGGCTTAAGGACGCTTAACAGCCACTGCGGTCAGGCCAAAAAGAGCTTCTGCGTTTTCGAGTTCATATACTTTGCGCGTCCGGACTCCAAGATAGACGGGAGCTGGGTGCATAACGCGCGTCTGCGCGCGGGCAGCTTTTTAGCGCTCGAGCATCCCGTACAGGCGGACGTCGTGATAGGCGTGCCGGACTCGGGCATAGACGCGGCGATAGGCTATGCGCGCCAGTCGGGCATACCCTACGGCGTGGGCCTCATAAAGAACAGATATATAGGCAGGACGTTCATCTCTCCCGGTCAGAAGTCGAGAGAGGACAAGGTCAGGATAAAGCTCAATCCCGTACCCGCGACCGTCGAGGGCA
>CAYVOZ010000066.1:0-13530 GCA_964453325.1 uncultured Christensenellaceae bacterium
TCATCATCATAAGGAATTGAACAAACGAGATAATCGTGTTTAATTATGTAGCCATTTCTTAACACTGTTTTAACTGGTGCAGGAACTAGGTAATTATCTCTACTTTTTTTATTTATATGTTCAGGAAAAATACAAATTAGAGAATGTCCACCATCGTGCACATAACAATAGAAAGGTTTTAGTTCTTCTGGAAGCTCTGTATGATACTTTTTTCCAAGTACTACATGTTTTGTCAGTTTTGCTTTCTTCACCCAATAAGTATTGCGTAGGCACTCTTCTTTTTCCTGCTCTTTAACTTCATTGCTATCACAAGTATAGATTTCAGATAATTTGACCAAATCGTTAGTGTTATATTTTGAATAAATCAGATTAATAAGTGAATTATAATTTGGCCTTATTGTTCCTTGCTGCTTATCAGCAAGTTCCTTAAATTTTTTTGACATCCTGGTAGGCATAGCAATCAAACGCATAACTTTTACCATGCCATCTATACCGTTTGCAAGTAAGATTTGTACGGAATACCCAGAATCATTTGTAACTTCCAATAATCCCTGTGTTAAATGAATCGACAGATCGATATGATATGGAAAATCCATCCAGTTTAAACTACCAAATTTTACGAGCACAAATAAAATACCTTCTCTTTCAATTAGCCCGAACTTTACTTCACCTTTCCTAATATTCATTATTTCTTTATTAGTTGGATTATTATAGATAATCCGCATTATGCAGCCGCCATCAGCTACGTCAAATTTTACTCCTTCTCTCATTCCTTTAAACGGAAAAAATACTTTACCAACTTCTAACTTACCAACTTCTAACAACTTATTTGGCATATTATTATCACCGATACTTAGCAAATTTTTTTACGTATAGAGATATCTTTCATATATTTTTATATTTGTTGGTTCAATGCAACAATCGGTGATTTTTGGTAAACAATGAATCAATATTCGGCAGCAAGCACATCCTAACATCTAAATATTCTTAATTGTTATTTTTTGAAGACTTAGTTAAAGACCAGTATCATCCGGGATATATATAGCATAATTTGTTTTTTATCTAATTTATTATATATTAATCATGTTATAGTTAACATTTAGTGATGTTTGATTTAAATCGAATTCCAAAAATTTTGAAAAAAACGATATCAATAGAAAAATTGAATGGATTTTTATGTCAAGCTACCGAAAGTGGAAACATCTTTTTTTCTGTAATTATCTCCATCTTATAGAGGGATTGTCCAGCAGGTCAGTAGGTGGCGGTGCGAGGTGTCCAAGTGCCCGCCAGGAAGTCCAGATTATAATTGGCCTGAACCATCAATTCCTTTTGTTTTTTGAACGTTTTTCGGCACATTTGATATATTTATCCTGCGAGTCAAAATTGCTTATTTTGGCTTTTATTTTGTACAGAGTTCAGGGTCCCAAGCTCATAGGCTCCCAGGGTCCAGGATCAAAGGTATTTCAGCTCCAAGTCAAAAGTCCAGATCAAAGAGATATTCTAGGAATCCAGCATGTCCAGAAGGATCAACTAGAACTTATCAATCTTCTCTTTCGTGGGTGTTCTTGTTAAGGTTGGATGTTTCTATCAAGTTTCATATGGAACTTCTGAGGGGTTGAATAGAAACGATACCAGTAAGGTGGCTAGGCTCACTTTTTTCTGATTTTTGACTTCAGACAGTTGAAAAAATCGAATCAGTTGAATATATTATTTTTTATATTTTTGCAAAAATCATCATTTTCGATACGCAACAGACTTGTGGCACTCGACAATGATTTTTAACAAGCCTGTCCAGCCTGTCCACCTATTTTCAGCATCGGTTGGCGTTGGGTTGACAGGCTCACTCAATTTCAATCTGGATTCTACTAGAATTTTTATTTTTTTGTTAGTATATGTACGAATAAAAAAGTATATTTTTATATAGAAATACAGTTTTAATTTAACATAACCTGTCCACCCTATTTCTCTGCATGTCGTTTTTAGGTGGACAGGCTGGACAAGCTCATGAAAAAAAGACACATTAAATATTGAAATTTGTTTTTAAAATACGTTATTGCATACGGTTTTTAACTGTCTAAAATAAAAAATTTTGACAGTGAAAGCCTAGCCACCTTACTGGTATCGTTCTTATAAATGTAACTGTCATATATCATTTGAGTAGAAAGAAGAGAGAAAAAAGTTAGGAAAATTCCTACAGAATTAAGCAGGAACTGAAGTATCATCATCATCTGTAAGAGACAGGTGTATTTTCTTCGGAATACTATAATTAAGATCTCTTACTCCAACACATTGAAAGATAATTGAATTCATATCATTTGCATCTGTTTGATCATATGCAACATTATTGTTTTTAGATATAAAAGCTGTAAAGAATTGAGATAAATTCATTGGAGATGTAGAGCTTTCTTTACAATATTCTGTGTATAATTGATATAAATCTATTAAGGATACCGGTTCAATTATACCGCCAATTGTAACTCTGCTTTTACAGAAATCTCCAATAATATCGTTGTTTTCTGTGTTCTGGTTTTCTTCATCTGGATCTGGATATTCTGAATCTAAATCAAAACTAACCTTCCATTTGACATCTAACCAATGACTAATCTTTCGTTTTCCAATACGTTTATATTTCAAATTATGATCATTTAATAGAATATTACCAAATGTATTATTTGGTTTCGGAATAGCTCCGTTTTCTTCACACCATTTACAATAACGATCATACATATCTTCTTTGCTAATTGTGTATCTTCCCTTAATTTCAACAATTTCAACTTTATCTTCAAAGAATTTGTCAATTGAAGCCATATTCACTTTATACATAGCTTCAACTTCTTCTGCTGATTTTTCATAAGTGAAATTTCCATTTTTCAGGATTGTTTGAAGAGCTTGTAACAATTTATTCAGATAACCAGATTTTTCTTCATCGGTTGTCAATTCATTTATTAATTTCTTGTTATTTGATTTCCCCTTAAACGTGTGTGGGAATGGTACTAACAACCATCTTCTATAATATGCTTCATTGTCATCTGGATCATTTGCAGGTTCAGGAAGCACATTAGCTGAAAACATTAATCTTGCATAATTCTTGAATTCAAATTGATCCATGAACTTCTTTTCTGCATTAAGCTCTTCATCTGCTCCAACTATCATCTTAAAAACTTCATCAGTTTTAAGCTTGAAAGCCGGAATGTCTGGACAGATATTAGCAAGCATTCCAAAAAGTCCAGCAACTGCAAATTTATCATGTGCAAGCTTTTGAAGTGCTATAGCTGAAGTGTTTGGTTTTCCCAATATTCTACGAGCAAGGTTCAAAAATACTGATTTACCATTTCCAGCATGACCAAAAACCATTAATGCTCTCTGCATTCTTACATCTGGAATTAAACAGTATCCAAGATATTCAGTTAATGTAACTACATCTTCTTCTGAAACTACTTCTGATAAGAATTTATCAATATTTGGACATATAGCATTTGGATCATATTTTACTGGAATTCTCATTGTAGAAAGATGTTTAGGATCATGATCTATTAATTCATTAGTTTCTAAATTATACATTCCATTTTTCAGATTTATTAGCATTGTGTTATTATTCAATTTTTCTCTTTCAGTGTAGGTTTCAATTTCAATATATCTAATAACTTCATTTCTAAATTCTTCTTTAACAAACATTGAAAGAAATGCATTGACATATTTTTTTATAACTAATTTACCTTTATTTACATAAATTCCATTTTGATAAACATAAATGTCTTTCTTTCCATCATATCCAAGTGTTATGAAATTATTATATTTCATAATTTCATTTGTTAAACGAAGGGCATTCAATTGTTTTTGATTCTCATCTAAAAAGAAATCTAATGGGTTAATTGCTCTAATTTGTGCTTCTTGTATATCATCTGCTATATCTGCAACATATGTTGAATCTTTTTTATCAAGGTTAAATTCTTGCTGTAAACGATCTGCAACATACTTTTTTGTGTTTCCATCTTTTGTAAGTTCAACTGCTTTTTCAACCATTTCTAGTTTTATCGTTTCATCACAAAATTGGGTAAGGTCTATTTCAAACATATTTGTCTGTTCGATAACCTGTTCAAATGTTTTGAAATCCATTTTTCCAATTTCAGTCATAAATTCATTAGCTATTTTTTTAGCTTCTTTTCTTTCAATTCCTGTAACCTGCATTATCATTCTAATTATTTTTGTATCGTAATTTTTCGAAATATCCATTAATTCAGATAATGTTTTGGCTTTTATATTAGTTCCATTAATTCTTCCCTTATATTTTACCTGAATTATGGTGTGTTTTTTGGTTGGTGTAAGAATAATATCAAAATCTGAATGATCGGTAATAAATGTAAAATAATCCTGAGTTTCACTTAAATTCATTTTAGAATTTTCTTCCTGCTGGACAGGTTCAGGTTGTTCTTCCTGCAGTTCAACTGGGTTTGCAGTTTTTTCAGCTACTAGATTTGAATTACATATCGTAGTGATAGCTGGAATGTTAAGTACATTGGGGACAGAATCTTTATATACTTCTTCAGTTATAGTATTATTTGCAGCTTGAAAATTGTTATTATTGTTGTTGATCTCCGCATCCATTTAATAATCTCTCCGTTCTGTTGCTGTACAAAAATTGATTTAATTTTTTAATATAATATTGATTTTGCATAAAATCACCTTCCTGTTCTTCATTTCTTCGTATTCTTCCTGATGCCATACGTGTTCGATACGTTCGTTGATCCATTGTTCCATTCTGTCAATTTCAGCTTTCTCTTCATCCGATAAGAAATAATATTCGAGCTCCTGAATATATTGTCTTATATCCTCAAGGTCATCGTAATCATCTTGCCATACAACATCATTAGTTTCAATGTATTTTTCAAGCTCATCTCTTGCTGCATACATTTTGCTTAATTCTTTTATTTTTTCTTCCAAAATCTCTTCAGTGGTCCTAGTTTCAACAAATGGTTTATTTGTTTTAATTTCAGTTTCTTCATCATCGCCACATAGGTTTAATCGTAATTTCTTTGGTACTGGTTGTTCATCTCCACATAGGTTTAATCGTAATTTCCTTGGTGTTACTGTTAGATCCTCATCCCATATTTTTTCGCATTTGACTCCAAATTCATCTGTATATATTTCTCTACTAATCATTTTAAATCGCCACCTGAGTAAATATTATTGAATTTCCTTCTGTTTTAATCTTAAATACCATATCTTCATTCAAATTTAACTTTCTAGCAACATCTACTGGAATTGTAAATCCAAGATTTCCATGTTGATTGATTCTTCGTGCATAGGTTATGGTTCTCATATTTTATTATCCCCTTTTTATTCTATTATTTATTATACTTTACAATATATACCAAAGTAAAACTTATATATATAGATTACCCTCAAGTCCTGCCTCAAGATACTTTTCAAAATCCAAATAACGTGACTGTTTGTAAAACAAATTTTACATAAATCCACAATTTTGTACTATAGTCAACTTTAAAAAAGTTTATAACGTTAACAGAAATTTGCTAACTGTCAAAAGAATTTGTATTACACTCAAAACATTTATATAAAATGGCTTTTCCCAAAACCTTTAAATAATATGGATGAACTCATTTCTCAAAACAAGAAATAGGTATTTTTGGATTTTGGTTTTGCTCCTGCTACGGCTGTCTTAAAAAAACGTGATATTTCCTTTTTTGTAATCAAGATAATTTTTTGATCTACAGTGTTGTATATGTGCTATGAAGTGAGGAAGAGCAGAGTAGATCACAAACCTATTTTAAAGGTAATATTAGAGCCTTTTCTGCAACTTTTGTAGTTAAGAAGGAATAAACATCAATGAATAAGAAAAGTTATTAAAATCGATTACAGTTAGGTATTCTTGACCTTCTCCAGCTAATCTTGTTTCAACCCTCAAACTATTAAATTGACTGAATCGTCTACTTTTTCTAATTCCCTTTGAATATCAGAAATTGAAATATCCAGGTACTTCATACGGTAAAAAACGTACTGCTTAAATAATCTCCATATTTATGAAGAGCTCATCCCAAAATTCAAAATTTGTTTATTTGAGTCCTGTATTCCGAATTATCAATCAAGTTTCAGATCACAGAAAACAGTTCTGAAAATTTACCGATATTTAATCAAAGTTGGTTTTAGGATAGGCTCAATAATAAAAGGGTAGATAAAACTTGGGCTGTTGTCGCAAACATTGGAGACCATAAAACTCTTGCAGCCTTAGCTGGGTTGAGAAGATTAGAAAAAAAGTGATGTAAAGAAGTAAGGTTCTGTTTCAGATATTACTAAATATATTGCAAGCCGACAACTGTAAATTTTGATGATTTATTCACAACAAAATCCTTAATTCTTATATAAACTATAGCAGCTAAAAACAAGAAATATATGAAAACAGGAATCGGAATTGGAACCTGGTTCCCAAATTCAACTCTCTTAATCTTTAACTTTCTTACTTTATACTGCAATCTTTACCTTCCCTTTTATACCGCATTAAGGTCTACAACCCGAGCTTCCGGGAACCTTCCTTCAAGCATCTGTACGGTTTCGGGATGGCATGTGAAGTAGAAAACCTGGTTTCCTGACACAAGGTCCTTTAAAGCTTCACAGGTACTTATACAGCGTTCGGGGTCAAAGTTGACCAGCACATCGTCAAAAACGACAGGAAGAGATTCCGAATGCCTGCTGAACTCCCTTATGAAACCGAAACGCAGGGAGAGATAAAGCTGTTCGGCCGTTCCCCGGCTGAGTTCCTGGATGCTCTTCTTACGCCCTTCCCGGTCTTCGACATAGATTTCGGAGGAATTGAGAGGGGAATAGATCCTCGAGTACCTGCCTCTGGTGATTTTTGAGAAAAATGTCTGAGCTTCTACAATAACTGCAGGCTGCCTTTCCTTTTCATAGACTTCGATTGCTTTAGCAAGGATCTTTTGGGCTAATACAAAGGTAGCCCATTCTCTTGATTTTTCATGTATTTCTTCCCGCAGGCTCTTCTCCATTACCCTTGCCAAGGAACCTTCACTTCCGTGTTCGAGCTGCTCAATCTGATTTCTTATAGCTCCACGCTTGTCCGTATTTTCTGAGATTTCATGTTCAAGAGTTTCCAGGAAGTCTTCGAGCCTGTCATTTTCTTCTTTCAGACCTGAGGGCTCGGAGGCCTGCAGTTCTTCCACAAAAGTATCATACTTTTCCCCGTTACCGGAAATCCTCTTGATCTGCTGTTCAGCTTCCTTTACTCTATTTTCAAGCTCGGTTCGTTGGGTCCAGAGCCTTTCATTTTCCCAGAACTCTTCTTCCGTTGCTGCAGATCCGGAGTTAAGCAGCATAGCAAGTTCTTCTTCAGCTTCGGCATATTTCTTCCGGGCTGCCTGAAGTTCTATCTCCAGTTCTTTCGATTTTGTTTTCAGCTGCTGCAGGTATCCTGCATCTTCAGATGCCTTTTCAAGGTCTGAACGGAGTTTTTCAACCTGGGTATCAAAGGAAAGTCCGAAAAGCGGACGGCCGCATTCCTGCAGAACCCCGGTCACTTTTGCTTCATAGGCTTCAATCGACATTCGGCTGGAAATGATCTGTTCTTCAAGCTTTCTGATCGTCCGCTGCTTGTCAAAGCACGTCCTGATTAACGAAAAGATATCAAGCACGCTTTCTATAGAAAGTGAAGGATCAAGCCCATAAGCTTTAAGCCATCCTGCCCATTTTTCTGACAAGACTTCGTATGCCTTTTTCTCCTCAAGGAGCAGGGCTTCTTGTTCTTCTTTTTTACGGTTGAGGCTTTCGGATTCAATTTTAAGTTTTCCTGCTCTTTCAGCTTGGTTAAATGTATAACTTACGTCCTCCCTAAGCTTTGCGATTTCACTTTCGAGAGTAGTTCCTGAAACGGGCCTCCCGCAGGCTTTAAGAACGCTAAAGGCTTTTTCTTCGTAATTTTTAACAGCAGCTTCTTTAAGCTCTACCTGTTTTTCCAGTTCTTTAATAGTTTTTTGTTTTTCCAAACATGTCCTGATTTCGGACAGGAGCTCAAGCACATGCTCGGGAAAGAGTTTCGGGGAAAGACCGGAAGAACTCAGCCACTCTTTCCATTCCTGAAGTACCTCTTCCTGTCTTTTCTCACCTGCCCTGAGACCACTTTCAAGATCCTTGTAGGCTTCATTTAACTTCTCTAGTTTCTTCCGAAGCTTTTCTTCTCTCTGGTGTAGCTCATCTGCAGTTTTCAAATCAACCATAGCTTTTTGCAGTTCATTTGCTTTCTGCTCCCGCAGTGAGGGGTCTGGAATGTCTTCAAAACCGCACATTTTTGCCCGGTTTTTCATATCGGCTTTCAGGGAGGCAATCTCTCCTGATAATTTCGCCTTTTCGTCCTGTACCTTCTGTTTTCTGGCATCATTTTCTTTCAGGGGTTCCTCACCGGTAGGAGAGAGTGAGGACTTTTTCTTGGCGTTCAGGAAGTAAACTGCAGAAGTTGCAAAAAGGATCAAAAATATGACAAGCCCGGAAAAGAGGGAATCGTTAATGTACTCGTAGACAAAACCTATGCCGCCTGCGAGCAGGACCATTCCAGCAGGCCAGAGGGGAAGCCCTTCTTTATATCCGGGTTCTCGGGCTCTGAACGCTGCAAAAAGCATCTCTTCTTTTTTCAGGTTTTCTTCCAGAGTTTCGAGTTTACTTTCCTTTTCCTTCAGGTTAGGGTAGTGTATCCTGAGATAGCTGATAGTATCAAGCTCCTGCCTTACCTTCTCAGGATTGGAAAGTGTGGAGTAGAGCTCAAGTTTCTCTTTTAAGGCGTCGATTTCCTCGCCGACTTCTTTTATTTCCCCATGTGCGGTCTCGAGCCTATTTTTATATTTCTCAATTGCTATCTCCAGCTCTTCTATTTCCCTTCGCTTTTTGAGGATAATTTCCTTTGAAGAGGTTGAACGCTCGAAACGGGAAAGGGTATTTTCGTCCCAGCCTTCTCCAATCCCTGATAGAGTTTCTCTGAGTTCGTCTTTTTTCTCCTGAACTTCCCGGATTCCGGAAGAAAGAAAGTCCCTATCAGCTCGAAATTTCTCAATTCCGTTTCCAAGTTCGATAACCTGGTCTCTGTGTTCAAGGAGGCTTTCTTCAAAAGTATCATTTTCCTGAACGACTCTCTCGATGCTGTTAAGGATCTGGCGGAGTTCACTTCTGGTTTCTGTTATTTTGCCTTCTATTTCCTCTACTGCCCTCCGCATCTGAATAACATTTTCTCTTGCTGGGATCGAGCGGTCAAAGCGACCCAGAGCTTTTTCGTCCCAAGTCGGGCCTAGTTCCAGGAGGAGGTCGGAAAGCCTTTCTTTTTCCTGTCTGAGGTCTGTTTCTAGGGACGGGAGAGTTTTTTCTTCGGCCCTGTACTTTTCAATCCCACTTTCCAGTTCCAGGACTACATCTTTTTGCGTGAGAAGGATTTCGTCTGGAGAAATGCTTTTTTCTTTTACGGCATTTTTTTCAAGTTCCTGCTGTAGCTTTGAAATGTTTTCCTTTATTTCTCCAATTCTTTCCTGGATTCTTGTAATCTTTTCTTCTCCTTTTTCGGGGAAACTCTCAAGCTCTGGCAAGACTTCAAGAGCAGTTTTTGACTCTCGAAGGGTATCCCAGTCCTCCCAGACGGAAAGCAGGCTTTGAGTATGGTTCAATTTTTTCCGTATATTCTGAGACTTTTCCTTTAATTTGTCAATTTCCAGGGTCTTCTGTTCCATTTCAAAATGAAGAGAATCATATTTTTTCTGGGATCCTTCAAGTTCTGTAAGTTTTTGTTCGGTTTTTCCTATTTCTCTGAAGAGTTCGTTTATAAGGGGTTTGCTACCTCTAGGTTTATACAGACTGTTTTCACTATTGCTTATTTTGTCCATCAGCCCGGGAATGGAAACTCCAACCCCGGTGCCTGCGCTATAGAGTTTACTGTTTATGCTCTGGTCGTTTAGGGTTTCAAAACTCTGCAGTTCCTCAAGGCCGAATGCATAGATATTTTCAAAGACGTTCCGGTCTGCATGGCCCAGGAGTTTAAAAAGTTCAGTCCTACCCCCTGTATTCCCATCCGGGAGCACAACTTTTGCGTCCTCTTTTCGGCCTGTGTTTCTCTCAATGATCCACCGGTCTCCAGAAGAATCAATGACTGCCAGCCTTCCCCCATGGTTCCCTCCCGCAAGCGGGGGATAGAGGTTGCAGAGCCTTGTATTGGGGATGCCAAAAAACATCCTACGGATAAAAGTGAATAAGGTTGATTTTCCTGCCTCGTTTGCTCCTGTGAATATGACAAGACCTGAGGGCAAGTTTTCCATGGACATTCCGGAAAACTTTCCGAAACCATCGATATAAATGGCATTAATTTCCATGGTCTTCCTCCGTGAGCAAGGCGTCAAGAAGGAGATTTTCAGCACGCTGAATCAGGGCGTTCATCTCTTCCTCATCAATTCTATCAATTAGTTTTCTCCCCTGCCTTGAATTAAAAAGAGGAAAAAGGGCTTCCCGTAACTCATCAAAGGCTTTTTCATCGGTCTTCAAGCTCTCTACAGTTTTTTCCAGAACTCCCACAAAATCCTCCCTTTTGAAAAGCAGCTCCCTTTCTATGGGAAAGAGCGTTTCATCTTCGATACGCTCAACCCAGACGAACTGCCGGCTGCATATTTCATCTTCCCTGAGCAGACGGAGGAGTTCTTCAATAAATCCCTCTTCTCTTAGAGTATAGTGCAGTGCTCCTCTTCCCTTGAGAACCAGCCTGCAAATCGCAGATCTCCCTCTGGAACTTTCCCTGATGTCCTCCAACTGGTTTTGAAGGCTTTCTATCAGATCCCCTTCATTTTCCAACCCTTCTATGGAAATTTCCTTTATATGCCAGCGGACAGAGTCGGTCTCGATAAAGCTGGTAGTAACTACTCCTTCGGATGAAGTCTCTCCATATGAAACTTCCACATAATAGCATCCCCTAGCTCCAGTTTCACCGGGATGCCGCCCCTGCGGGTTTCCAGGATATATCACAACAGGGGCTTCGTTGCAAACAATAGAAGGAGTATGGATGTGCCCAAGAGCCCAGTAATCATAACCTAACTCCTTTAAATCCTGCAGGGTACAGGGTGCATAAGGGGCATGCTCCGGGTTATTTCCCACGCTGCAGTGCAGTAGCCCTATAGTAAACGGCCAATTCTCTTCTTTTTTGAGGAATTCTTTCACAAGGTTTTTCATGATGTGTCGTGTCGGGTAGCTCACTCCCACAACAAAGGCAGCCGTTTCTCCTTCTTTTTTGAATTCCACAACTTCGATTTCATCTCCACTCATTATATGTACGTTTGCGGGCCATTTCAAGCTTGCAGACCAGCCGTCGAGAGGGTCATGGTTCCCATGGCAGATAAAAACCTGAATTCCGGCAGTTTCAAGCTTCCGGAGTCCCTCTATAAACGTGACCTGGGCATAGAGGCTCTTGTCGGCACTATCATACACATCCCCTGCAATGAGCAGGAGATCAACGTTTTTATCTATAGAGAGTTCAATTATAGCCTCATAAGCCTGAAAAGTAGCTTTTGCAAGCCTTTCTCCTAGCTCCTGATCAATCCCGGAAATTCCTACAAATGGACTGTCAAGGTGCAAATCAGCAGCATGAACAAAACTCAAAGTCCCGATCCTGCCATCATCGGGAGACATCTTTCTTTTTTTCATTGGAGGTACCCCTAACGTACATATAAATTTTATACCTCCAGTTGTATAATTTAAACCCAATTAAGTATTTTGGTTTGAAGGTTTATGAAACAAATATTTAATATTAATTATCAATTTTATAATTATTTCTTAAAATTTTAAGCCTTCGACTAAAGAAGCTTACTATACGCCAGATTTCTCAAGATTTTTGTAAGACATTAAATTAATGCCATTGACTTATACACTGCATCTATCGGATCTTCATAAAACGAAATCTGGAATTTACTGAAAAGATCCGGCGGCACTGTCGTAATCTTCCCTGCAGAGGAAATTGGAATCATTACTCTCTTTGCCCCTGCATCAAGGCAAACCTGTAAAAGACCGGTGAGGTTTTCAAGCACACCTACAGAGCCTCCGATTGTCATACTACCCAGAATTGCGGTCTGTTCCTGAAGAGACCTTTCCAATGCTCCGGAGCAAAGGCTAATAAAGGCTGCAAGAGAAAGTTCTTCGGAAGCGCCAACTCCGTAGAGGTCCTGGACATGCAAAAAGTAGTCCTTTTCTTTTACGGAAATGCTTTGGCTTATGGATTTTGCATTAGCTTTAAAGAAATTAAAAGCCGTTTTTATAGACTCTTTGGCAAATTTCTTCGTAAAGAAAAAAGTCTTTAAAATCGCTTATTATTAGGTATTTTAATCTTTTCCAGCTTGGTCTGTTGTATTTATTCGTCAAACTATTAAGGTAATTGTATCATCAATCTTACTTAATTCCCTTTGAATATCGGATAATGAAATATCCAAATACTTCATTGTTGTACTAAGGTTCTTGTGTCTCAGGTATTTACTTACATAAGTCAATGGAAGCCCAGAATCTAGTAAGTGTTCGGCTCTGGACCTCCTCATTGTGTGCGTACCTATTTTTTTATCAATATTGACAGCTTGACAAATGTCATTAAGGACTCTATAGACCTGAGAGCGATCAACCTGTTTTGATTTTTGTGAAAACATAATATAATCGTTTGGTCGAAGGTTGCAATGTTCACAATATCTTTCAATCCTTTTTAGCACCCTTGCGTCACAGGGAGCTTTCTGCATCTCCGTTTCATCCTTGCCTTTACCACCCCAAATCTCAATGCACTCGTTCTTTTTATCGAGATCACGAACTTTTACATTAATCGCTTCACTAACTCGCAAAGCGGGCGTATAAAGCAAGTACATCCATATTTCATACTTCTCAGCAAGTTCAGGATAGCTAAACATTTGCTGTAATTCATCAGGTCGTAACCACTGTTTATTATATCTCGTCATAAAAATAAAAATTTCACAAAAATATATAAATATTGTTATTCAAGTGCAAAACGCATCAACAACTTCAGAATGATGTATTCACTATCTAGGGAAAATACACTATATTTCAGCTGATAGCGAAAGTGAAATAATGATAAAAATGGAAGTTTACCGGAATGCAACAAAAGGTATCTTATGATGTATTTGACAGACTTCTATTTTTGTAGCAATTTAGTTGTAGATTTTACAGTAAAACATGTGTATTATAGGAAAGGAAAAGATGATTTTTCCCTTCCGCATAATGCCTTTGTTTCAGAACAGTTCTTGATAGTTTGTTCCTTCGGGGTCCTTTCGCTCGAACCATCAAGAACTGTTCTGAAAAAAGATGAGCGAAAGCGAAGGGTGAAGGGTTAGAAGAAAAAAGAAACCAAAGAGTATAACATAGAATTAGATGAGCTGATCCCATAACTCAAAATTTGCTTCTTGATCTCATATTTTAATGACCAATCAAGCCTTGATTATGAAAGCAATCCTGAATAATTCTGATAATTGAGATTAAAACTGGGTTTTGGGATGA
>CAYVOZ010000067.1:0-3659 GCA_964453325.1 uncultured Christensenellaceae bacterium
TTTCGGCTTTCGCTCGTAGCGGTTATGTCGACGAAAGAACTTTGCAATCGTCCTGGTGATATTGCCCTCCGGTAACCGATTCTTTATAATAGGTAAATATTGGGGGTATGTGCCCAATTTATATTATAAACAATGTTAATACAGCTATAAGAATATATAATGATCATTAACCGTGACAATGAAATACCACTAAGGTTTTCTGGGCATGAAACCTTTACCCTTCGAGTTCCTTGGATATCGAAGGCCGTAAAAGCAATAGAAGCCGGAATTAATCCTTTTACCGATCCTCGAACAGGGATGACTGAACTTGGCTTGGGAAAGAATATGGTCAAGGCTCTTCAGGCATGGACCGAGTATTTTGGAGTCATTGAACATAGAAACGATAAATTTGAACTGACTTCTTTTGGAAAAGAAGTTTTTGGTAAAGATGGATTAGACGTCTATCTTGAGGATAGTCGAACATTATGGCTTCTTCATTGGAAGGCTTCCACTAATCCACGCCCCTATTTTGCATGGCATTGGTTTACGAATATTTGTCCCTTTAATGAATTTTCTTATTCTGAAGCTTTAGAGTCTTTCAAAATAGAATCAAGGAAAAGCGAACGTCCACTGTCAGATGTTACAATAAAGCAACATTTAGATGTATTTCTAAAAACATATATATCTTCAACAATCGAAGCTGGTGTTGTACCAGAGGATGTTCTCGATTGCCCCCTAACCAGTTTGGGATTTATAAAAAAAGTAGGAGGTGGGAAATCAGGAGATAATAGATACGTGATTAATTGTGGCCCAAAGGAATCAATTTCACAGGAACTGTTTTTATATACTCTTCTGGATTGGCTACAAAAGTATTTTTCAAACGAAGAAACACTACGATTTTTCGATGTGATAATGGCTCGAAATAGTCCATCAAAGGTCTTTAGGCTTTCAGAAGCGGATATTTGTAAGCGATTAGTTTTGCTAGCTGAATCACATCCTGACACATTTCAGATTACTAACAATGCCAACCAACAAGCTCTGCAATTATTAAAAAATCCTGTAGGGAAAAACCTAGGAAGTCTCAAAAGTATCTATGGGAGTAAGAGAAAATGAGTTCGCAAAAAATATCCCAGTTATTTACAATTAAGCCAGAATACTTGAGATCTGTCGACATCGCAAAGGACTATCTTGATCCAAATTCCAGTAAGGATTATATTGTTATACCGTTGGTGCTGGATACATTGAAACGGATAATGCAAGGGTTGCAACATGATTCAACGCAAAGAAGCTGGCGTATTACCGGGGATTATGGAACAGGAAAATCCGGGTTCGCTCTTCTTTTCGCGAGAATAGCCGAAAAATGCAAAACGAACCTCCCACCTCGTATTGCAGAACTTTCACAAAAGAATTCAGAAAAATTGATTCCTGTTTTTGTAACAGGAGCGTATGAACCTGTCCATAACAGTATTCTCAGGGCCGTTGAAGAAACAAGAGCGCGTCTTGGTTTAAGGAAGAAAGGGACTACAGGGCCCATTTCTAATGACGATGTAATTAACGCTATAGATTCTTTGGTTCGAGATGTCAAGCAAAAACAACATGGAAAGGGCATATTGATTGTATTGGATGAACTCGGTCAAAATCTCCGGTATGCCACACAGCATTCAAAAACCGATGACATATACATTCTTCAACTTCTGGCCGAAAAGGCCGACCGAAGTAATAGCTCGCCTATTTTTTTACTTGCCCTATTACATCAAGGCATTGCTTCCTATGCTCGGGAGATTGATGACAATGAACGCAAAGAATGGGAGAAGATAGCAGGACGTTTCAAGGAAATCGTATTTACCCCTCCGATGGAACAGACGATTACCATACTTTCCGAAACATTATGTCAAACCAGAAAAACACCGCAAAAAGACGAAATGCGACGTCTTATGGATTACGCAGTAGACTCCGGTTTTTATGGACCTTATATTTCAAAAAAAGATGTAAGCAGTCTTGCTTCACACCTATATCCTCTTAATCCAATAATTATCCCTGCTATTATTAAGCTACTTAGAAAATATGGCCAAAACGAACGTTCACTAATAAGCTTTCTTACGTCTTATGAACCATTCGGGCTTCGCGATTTTTCCGAGAAAACAATAGCAGGGTCTCGTTTGTACTGTTTTTCGGATCTCTATGACTATTTTAGCATATCTTTGTTCCCGCTTCTTTCAGGGACAAGCCATGTGAAATGGTCATTTCTCGAATCAGTTGTCGAGGGAGTACGTGTGTATGGAAAAGAAGAAGAAAACATAGCCAAGGCCGTTGCCTTGCTAAACTTTTTGGATGACCCTTCGCTCTTTGCTACCGAAGAAATAATAGCACGAGGGGAATGTTGTAATGCGGACGCCATTGCCAAACTCGTTCAAAAGAATTATTTAGTTCATCGCAAGGGAATTACTCAAACACTATCTCTATGGCCCCATACAAGCGTGAATTTGGATGAAATGCTTGTAAATGCGCAAAATAGTATTGAAGTTAAGAGAGAACCTGCAATAAAAGATATAATTGAGTACTTTGAAAACAGTGTGTTGGTTGCAAAACGCCATTATATCCAGACTGGGACATTACGAACGTTTGCAATAAGATACTGCCCATTAGAAATAGCAAAAGAAACAGTTGATTCCTTATACTGCGACTCTGTTCACGACGGGGGAATAGTAATTGTTATTCCACGCGACAGTGATGAAAATAAAGCCGCAAATGACTTTTGTTCCAACATTAATTGTGAAAATATTGTTGCAGGAGTATCGACTCCTTTAGACGGCATTACAGGTATAATTTTCGAACTCAAAAAATGGGAATGGGTGAATGGTCAAAGCGAACTTTCTTTCGATTCGTTTGCAAAAGCTTTTGTTACTGAGGAAATCGAAAGATTAAAAGTAACATTACGGAACAAGTTGTCTTTTCTAACCGATTTAACTACGGGCGAAAGCGGAAAAATTAAATGGTATTATTCTGGTAAACCTCTTTCTATTGCTCATTATAAGGGATTGTCTTGGAAATTGAGTGAAATATGCGATCAACGGTATGGCTTGTGTCCAAAGATACTCAATGAGATGATAAACAGACGTAATGTAAGCGCAGCAGCCTCAACAGCCCGTACCAAGTTGATTGACGCTATTTTTGAACATTCATCTGAACAATATCTTGGAATGGACAATGCTCATAATCCGCCTGAATTGTCTATGTATTTATCAATATTGAAGGCAGGTAATTTTCATGTAAAGACTAACAATCAATGGAAGATTTCATGTCCAACGAAGAAAACTGATCTGCTACAGTTAGTACCAGTTTTGGATCGTATTGAAGAGATTCTCAAATCTTCAGATTTAAGTCATGTTTCAGTACAGTCTATTTTTGAGGAAATGAAAAAACCTCCTTATGGAATACGAGAAGGGTTATTTCCTCTTATTATCGCTTTGTATATATTCATTCATTGGGAGGAAACCTCCGTATATGAAGACGGAACATTTTTGCTGGAGGTTCATTCTGATGAAATTATTCGTATGAACAAGGAACCCGAAGCTTTTTCACTCCAATACTGTTCTGTTAAAGGGGTACGTCTTGATGTATGTAAAAGCATTCTTGAGCGGTGTGATGTTGACGCTGTTGATAAAGATGCTTTAGATGTT
>CAYVOZ010000067.1:3669-13504 GCA_964453325.1 uncultured Christensenellaceae bacterium
ATCAAGCATACATTGTCACTTCCTGAGTATACTCGTTATACGATGAGAGAGATTCCTCCCTCAATACGGAAAGTCAGAGAAGTTTTACTTGCTTCTCAAGACCCCAACGTGCTATTGTTCAAAGATTTATCTGCGGCGATTGGGCTTCCTGAGGTTTCATCCGAAGTATTCGACAAACGACATTCGACAGTACTTGCAGACAAAATTTTTGAATACTGTCAGATCATGAAGAACTTGTACACGCAACTCCTAGATAGAATCAAGAATGGTATTTATCATTCACTTGTCTCGGTAGAAGATATTCGAACAGCACGAAACGAAATATCAAAGCAGGCCAATGCTATAAAAAGTTCAATTACAGACTTGGGCATAAAGGCTTTCTTTATGAGACTGTCAGATACAGAATTGCCTGAAGTACAATGGATCGAGTCAATAGCTACGCTTGTTGGAAGAAAATCCCCGACTCGCTGGAAGGATGCTGATGAAGCCTTTTTCTTTGAACAACTTGACGTTCTAAGCGCAAGATTTAAGAGGATGGTTGCTTCGTATATTGGTCGACGCGAGCATGATAAGAGCGCAACTCAAAAATGCCTGCGTACAATTATTACCCAGCTTGATGGAAAAGAGACAGAGGATATGGTCTTTTGGAATCAAGATGAAGAAAAACAGCTCGAAAGTATTGAAAAGCGAATAAATGTAATACTTGCGGAAAACAGTAAGTTAGGTAAAATAGCAGTAACTCGTTTATTATTTGATTTAGGTTCAGATTCTGACGGTCAATCGAAATCAAATAGAGGTGAAAAGTAACATGGGCAATCAATCGCAAAATGAAGTCCGCCATATTTTGAGTTTGTCCGGAGGAAAGGATTCGGCGGCCCTTGCCGTTTATATGCGTGATCGAGTGAAAAACATGGAATATATTTTTCACGATACGGGAAAAGAGCTTCCAGAAACTTATGATTACCTTGAAAGGCTGGAAGCCTATTTGGGAACGAAAGTTATACGAACGAACTTCGGAACAACTTTCGATGATTTACTTCGAAGATATGGCGGGATGATACCTTCAAACCAGCGACGTTGGTGTACAAGGATGATGAAATTGCGTCCATTCGAAAATTACATTGGCAACGATCTTTGTGTAAATTACATTGCGATTAGAGCCGATGAAGATCGAGTGGGATATATAAGTCATAAACCCAATATTCAACCTTCTTTCCCCTTTAGAGAAGACGGAATAACTTTTCCTGATGTAGTCCGTATACTGACAGAAACTGGTATAGGTATGCCAGCCTATACCAGTTGGGGGAGAACCAGATCCGGTTGTTTTTTCTGTTTTTATCAGCAAAAAATAGAATGGGTACGATTGAGACAAAAATATCCTGAACTTTACGAAGCGGCTAAGGAATATGAAAAGCCTAATCGTATTAATGGCAACGTGTTTTACTGGTCCAAAGGAGAGTCTTTAGAAGATATCGAAAAACCGGAGCGGATGCAGGAAATAATAGATAATTGGGAAAAGGCACAAGCAGCGAAACGACAAAGCCGACGAAATTTGCCGCTTGCTGTTACTCTTGAAGGGATGGAATACGAACCTGAAGAACGTAATGGTTGTTTAATTTGTCAACTATGAACAGGAGAACCGAAGCAATGGATACACAAGCAAGCGAAATAGGCGAAAAATGGTTGAGACTTCTCAAGGGATACGCGCCAATTGCCAAAAACGATTGTATGATTACAGAAAAAATCGAAGCATACTCAAAACGCCTTAAAACCGACAGTATTCATTTTGAACATCCCCTTGAAAAAGATTTTTTAGCTCAGTTTTTCACCGAGAAGGATGGAATACGTACTCGATGTCCGGTAAGCAACTTGCGAAATGTCATTCTAACCGGCATGGCAGGCGACGGTAAATCGGCATTGTGTTATGCCTTGCTAAAAAAGCTTTTTCCTGATGCTAAACCTGATGAGCGTTCTTATTATGAGCAGACTCTTGAATGGAATAACGAAGAAAAAGTCACCTTTAAGTTCATTGTGGACTTTAGTGTCTTCTTTTCGCAAGAGGAAGAAGGTTTTCCTGAGCATATCAAAAACGCATTGTCCGAGTTTACTGAATCAATATTTACTCCAAACACCCCCAAAGTTATATATGTCATAGCCATTAACGATGGCTTGTTTGCTGAACTTTGGAAAAAGGTTGATAAAGGCAAATATGGAGTACTTGAACGGTTAGTTACGAACTTATATGTCAATAGGGAGCGATGTTCAAAAGAAAATAATGCTCGACTGACTTTCTTTAATTTAAGTCTGATCCCTACTCGCGACCTTTTTGAAAAGGTCTATGATGCCATAATGGATCGAAAAGAATGGTCTTCGCTTTTTGATTCAGGGCTTCCACAATACGACAAAAATTCACAGATATTTAAAAATTATCAAGCGCTAAAGAGCGATGAATATAAAAGGCGTTTGTTCGAGATTATGGCTCTTTGCGATTTGAGTAAAAGACATATTCCAATACGCGAATTACTTATGTGGCTGGCTAACGGACTTCTTGGAATATTAAACTCCGATGAACGAGTGGCCGGTATTAACGACATTAGGAAACTCTATGAATCGGGAAATACTTATGATTCAATAGTACACCGTAATCTTCTTGGCGACAATTTATCACCAAGAACTCGTGATAAATATGCGATATTTCGTTTTTTTGATAGTCTCAAACTCGGGAATGAGACTTTAAATGACCTTGATGATCTTCTGATATTCGGTCATTTGGAAAATACAGATGTATATAATCACATTGTGCGGAAAGATCCGTATAGTCAACGAGACCCCGGATTGGATATGAAACTTAAATTATATACAGAAGATAATGATGTGGATTCTTTGATAGATAATGATACTGTGTGCTTTCCTATAGGAGATTTATTGGCACTTGAACGCCAGAGAATTTTTTTTAATTGCACTGATTCCGAAATAAAAAAATACTTCTCTACTCAATCAATATGGACCATTACCGTTTTTCATAGTGCCAAAGAGTACCTTGCTTTCTATCTGGACCGGAATCAAAATTCGTTGCCTACAGATCTTTTGGAAAAAATAATTCTGGGACTCAATCGAGTTTGGACAGGACTTTTAGCGGAAGACCGCGATAAATTGTACCTTGCCAAAGGTCTTGGGCTTTCATCGGCTCCAATAAGCGACATTTTTGTATGGAAGTGCGATATTGAGGATCCTGAGATTGATACGCCTAATATCGAAATTGTTAAAGAGAAAAATGAAAGAGGGTTGTTGACGATTCCTGCATTACTTATTCATACACACTCAATGAAAAAGCCTTTTAGAATAGAGTTGACTATGGAAAGGTTTGAATTTCTTATACGAGTTTCCGAAGGGGTAATGCCAAACTCATTTTCTCATGAATGTTTGGAAGATTTCACCAATATCAAAGCAAGTTTTCTACAATATGTAGGACAATTCAAAAAAAGTAGCAGGATTTCAACGATTGAAACAGGCAGTAATGGTAAGTTGCTTGTAAAAAGTTTAACGCAAAAAGGAGCTTACTGATGAATATCTTTTTAAATAACTCATTGATGTGTGATGACAATTATCTCATTTTAAAATGCAGATCACATTCCATGTGGATTGATGAAGTTATATGGGGACACAGAATTGAGACCAGTGGAATAAATGGAATCGGTTATTACCAGTTTTTGGAATTTATGACGGTAGTTGAAAGCGTTCATCGTGAGAATCCGGAAAATCTTTTCTGTAGTACTCCTGAAAAACCGCTTGTTTTTCGTGCAAGGAAAAGTCTTTTATTTCGAGGGTTGATTTTCAATAATGCGGCCTTAACCATTGTTGAACGTAATCAAAATCCGAACAATGATACCGAACAATGGGATTCGTGGAAAAATGAATTCTTATCATCCAATGACGATTTTAGTGAAGAGGATATCTCTTACTTACAGGAGACTTTTTCTTCTTTTGAGTCTTTTGCGAACCATATTCATTTACTTCAGAGACTTACTCTTGATATCTCTACAAAAGAAGTCGGTTGGTTGTCGCGATTTATTTTCCCCGTTGGGGTAGAAGCGATGTATACAGACCTTGATAAGCATAAAAACAGTATAAAAACCCGTTTTACCAGGAATGGTCAATTGCTCTATTTGATGTTGTCGTATTCGCAAAAAAACAAGGAACTACAAACGGCTTTCTCAAAAATCATCAAGGATTCTGGAGAAAAAAATGTAATTTTACAAAAAATACTATCTCCGATACGCGTTGCTAATCCGGACCTATGTAATCAAAATGACAATTATCCCTATCTCCCACATCGAAGACATCCAGCTTATGATCGTTTGGCAGATGACATTTTATCTCTAATAGGTTTGGACCTTCCCGATCAAGACTGCTTTGAATACCTAATTCCACTGTTTTCATTTCATTTACTCTTGTACTATCTTGAGACTGCTCGTGAGTACAATGATAAGAAAGGTCTTGGTTCTATCGTTTGCGAAATTGTTGGTCCACGTCCGGATCAAGTTCGTCAAGCTTCCATTACTTCGTTCGACGCTAATAACAATGAAGGTCTGTATGCCTTAGAGACTTCTGTTCGCAACTATTTTAACACTACACCTATCAGCAACATCAAAGAAAACGATGAAATGACCGAAGAGGAAAAAAAAGACGCTATTAGGAATTATCTTTGTACAGCGAGTGAATCGTCGTACTTTTTATGGGATAAGAAAAAAGTTTCGGAAGGCAGACATGAAACACTAGAAGATTTGTTTTCTTGGTTAATCGAGGCAGCTAAAGAAGATCATAAAACAAAGATCGGTGTTATTCATAAAGAATTGGGAAAAGAATGTGGACTCGTTTCAAAAAGAGGAACTCGCAGACTTCGATATGCACCCACAGATAGTTTTTTAAAGCTCCTTGTAGTAACCAGAGTTAGAGAGAGAATTGAGTTAGGAAGATTCTTAAACCATCTTTATGACCGATATCATCTTATATTTGGTGATAAAGAAGCGGCAAAAGCGGACGATGTTGAACGCCTACATAAAGATCCGTTTTCTAAAAATACAGAAAGATTAATACGACGTCTGGAAAGTATGGGGTTGGCCAATCGAATGTCCGATGGATGTACTTATATTGAGAATCCCCTTTATGAAATGAAAGATAATACGGAGGAATAACAATGAATTACAACTCTAACATTGATGAATCCAACAATGCGTATAATTATCTTGGAATGGTTACTTATCAAATACTGAAGCATAAATTTCTTAATGAGAACAATCCGGAGGGAAATCTGGTTCTTTCTCGCTTGGATAAAGAAATTATTGTGTCATTAGTTCAAGCTGCCGAGAACGACAGGTCAAGACCGAGTTCGCTAAAGTTCTGTTTAAACAGAACTCAGTTGCAGGGGTATCATATTGATGAACAACACTTAACCAATGCAAATGCTGTCGCTATAAGAAATATGAATACCGATGGCAGTTTTTTTATCTCTGCCGAATTTTCGCAAGAAACTCAATCAAGTGGTTCAACTGTTTCTTTAGGTTCTCAAGATATCGAAGAACCAGAAAATGCAATACACTGGGTAAAAGCTTTTAAAGAGTTTAACAGCGAAAACAACCTTTACAATGAAAAAGATGCAAATACTCTTATTGAGTCTCTGTTAAGTTTAAAATTGTGGACTCTTGAAACAGTTGCAAAGTATGTATTGACTGTTCTGAAATATACTGAGTCAAAAGAACTTAGCACTACCGCAGGCGAAAACCTTTTCATTCTTGGTATGCCGCGAAATGATTCTCTCTTCAGTAGCGGTAAAAAAACATTTTCAGTATGGAGAAAAAAGCTCGAATCGCATTGGAAAAACCGTTGTTATCTAAAAAAAACCGACGATAAAACATCACAACCATTTGATCCAGTTATGTTGAAAAACATTTTGGCTGAAAGTGAAAAAGAAGGTGATATTTCTGTCGACCTCAGAAAAGATTTTATTGATTATGCCAACTCTGCACCTGGTCAAATCACCGAAGAAAGTCGAAAACTCTTTTCACTGCATGATTGGCCAAATATAGAAGCCATCTTTAAATATAAAAAAAGTGCTTCAAAGAAGAAATTGGGGATCGCTACAAGAGAGCTTTTTAGACATGAGGGAGCAGAGCAAGATTTAAGCGAAGGGGACATTGATCTTTTGGAATCTCTTGACACAAAACCAAGAGTAATCAGTAAAGATGAGATAATTGATTTCTTTCAAAATCATCAAAATGTATTGGAACAGGATAGATCTGTATACCAACAATGGGAAAAAAAGGTATTTGATACTACAATCGAATGTGATGATTTTCTTGATGGTCTATTACAATGTCTTGAAAAGTCTGCTGTAAGCAAAGAATATCGAGACAAAAGATTAAAAATTCGTATCGAAGGCAAAGGCACAAGCATGAAAAAGCCCAATAGCTTTCGTTCAAAGAATAGAAAAGCTTGTGAGTTTTTCGAACATCAATATGGCAATATTGAGCAATTCTTTTCAGAACTTATTGTTGTTACATATACGACATGCTTGATTTTTAAATATAGAGACAAAGTTGTTAACTCTTTTGATAATGATAATGAGCTTAAATCGAATCAGACAGGAAAAGATGCAAATTCATTTGAATTTGACATTATTGTATTTTATGAAGAAGATGGACATAATGAAGATATTTCCAAAAACAAACTTGTCTGGAGATACAAACCTGGATCTGTTTATAATGCCTATTTGGATGACTTGACAAGGCTTGTTGCGTATTCCGGTCTTATCGAATGCAAAACAAATCGGGATGCAATAGGAACTAAGGGGGTCCCATTCCCCATCTGTTTAACGGATACCCGAGGCTTTCAAGGATCCGCAGGTGGGGTAAAAGGTTCCTTTGTTAAGGCTAAAGATAAATCAAAAAACTATCTGTTAACACCTAAATGGGAACAATCTCTTGAAGAAGAATTCAAGAATGGAAATCTCGCAGATGAAGAAAGAAATGAATTGTATGATCTGTGGAATAATTTTGGTAAAAAGTATAAAGCAATTTTAGAATCATTATTGAAGAGAGAACTTGGGTTTTGTTCAGACTTGGATATGAATGATCTTGTCCAAGAATACTCTACATTGTTAGAGAAAATTGCATTTTTACGTGAAACTCCACGTCGACGATTACTTAAACATGTACTTAAAATAGGTATTGTTGAAATTCCGGCTGAACTTGGTGAGGGAACTGCGACAATTATATGTCCTTGGCATCCATTAAGACTTCAATCTCTTCAAGCCAAACAAAATCAGATAAAGAACTCGATAAGAAATATATTATCAGAAAAGGGATTCTCTTTTTGTGACGAAATTGGAAAACTTTACTTTGATGACATGGAAGAGTTCATTTCAACTCCACTTCTTCCCGATATCGCGGTATTCTGGGGAGGGAATAGCCAACTGGAGCCTCAATATCAAGTTGTATCACAAGGATATGGGGCTTACACGCTTCATGAATCGCCAATAATCGATATTACCAAAAAACAAGACATTCATCATGACGATCCGCAGATATCT
Organism: uncultured Christensenellaceae bacterium; assembly: GCA_964453325.1. Taxonomy (GTDB): domain Bacteria; phylum Bacillota; class Clostridia; order Christensenellales; family Christensenellaceae; genus JAZRGP01. Next base: position 11,258 of record CAYVOZ010000067.1, read on the forward strand.
GTTGCAATTGTACAGAAATATTTAACAGAATTTTTACGTTTACAGCCTCATGAACAAGATAATTTATCATTGGTCTTGTATAACTGCGATTCGCGAACACTTCCTGTTCTTATTGCAGAAATAGTCAATAAATTGAACGAAGAAAGGATGACCCCGTCTGGGAAGAGACAAGGACTAAACGAAATTACCTGTCAAATTATGATGACTCATCAAAATCCCAACCATTTAAGAGAGGTATACAAGGTTCTGTTAAGTCGTACTACAGATACTGATGATGTCCTCGGTACTGAAGTGACGGGAGAATTCTTATCACGTGTTAGGATTAATATATGTTCATCGCGTTCGATACAAGTAACAGGTATGTCAAAACCAATTGATATTGTCTTTTGCCAAGATGTTGTTTCCCGCTTGGCGTCAATTGAATGGTATAGGTCGCCTAAAAATATATTTGAGGCTGATAATCTGAAGCCACATCTATGGGGGCGAAAAACACCTATATCCCGATCTGATGACACATCGAGAATATTTTTGACTTGTCCTGTTCAAACGAAAGAATCTTGGTCTTATTTACTTGCTATTTCATCTTTGTTTACCTCTGATGACATTAAGGCTTTGTGGGAACGAGGACAATGTCATCTTCCCGCACGTAAAATTGATTTTGCCTCGAATGAATTATACTCAATCTTTTCGGAAGTACATCGTATTGGAAAATGGGTCGTCAATTATGATGATTTACTTGACCGTCGTCTGCTGGAACAACAGAATGTTGCGGTTATCAAACACGAACAGGACTCAATCCTAGGAAAGAATACTATTGTCTCTTCGACAGCAACAAACAAATTTCTGAATGTAGCTTTGAAACTAAAAATAGCCCAGATTCTAAACCGCAATGAAACAGATCAAATGGTGACGGTCATTAGTGATGCGATGTTAAAAGATGCGAATCTCTTATCTGGAGGTCTGGTATTGAGGGCTGCACGTCGGTTAAAAAACACAAACGAGCTTATTGGTTGTGTTCTGAGTAAATTCCTTTTGGAAGAACAAATAAGAGAACACAAATATGGTACAGCATGGTGTTTTCTTGACGACTACGCAAAATGGCTTGGGAAAAGTGAAACTTCCGGGATTGCCGACATACTTGCTATTACCCCTTATTACGATGAAGGTAGTAAGGAATACTATCTTGATGTGATAGTGACAGAATCCAAGTTTGTAGACGCAAATGGAATATCTGAAGCGAGTAATAAGTCAGGCAGGCAACTACTCGACACCGTAAAGCAGTTGTTTAGATCGATTGACCTGTCAGTTAATCGATTGGATCAAGAGTTAATTCTGGCGAGGATTTCCGAACTTCTGGTAAACAATTTGATCGCGGCAAATTTTGCATCGGAAGAATGGAAAATGAAATGCCGCACCGATTGTCATATAAGAGTGAGAGGATATTCACACGTATTTTGTTATGGTCCGAAGGATTTCCAACAAGCTTACGAGTTTTCATGTGTTGAAAACAATGGAGATTCAGCTATTACTGAATGTTATCAGGAGGTGTTCGGACCTGATTTAATTTCAAAATTGCTCCAATTATACTACGAAAGAAGGACAAATAATATCGATGTTCGTGATTTGGTCAAAAATATAAGATTGCGGAAGGCTGGAGAACACGAAGTTGAGGGACTGAACGTTGAATCAGAATCTTTTGTCCATATTAATCTTACAAAGAGCGCAATAGCCGATAATACCGAAGGAGAAGTCTTCAAGGAAGAAGAGATTTTGCAAGAACCTTTAATTCCAAATACGACAAACACCGAAATCTCTAATGTAAAATTGGATAGTGTTCCTTCTACGTTCCAGGAAAACAATTCCATTCTAAAGTATTTGGATAATAGAATAAATACTCAGAAAGATCAGTTGGCTGGTGTAAGAGAGTGGAAAGACGTAACAGAGGAAAAAACAAGACGTGCATTTAGAGATCGCTCTCTTCCGTTTGAATTGGCTTCTTCGCCGATTTTGTCACCAAACTCCCTTATATTTAAAATTAAGGGATCTTCCAGAATTACTGAAAAAATAATTAATGATAAAAAAGCAGAGATGATGACTACATCCGGTGTAGACATTCTCTCTGTTGTTGGTGAATCGGGCCAGATATCAGTTGCTGTGAAACGTAAACCTCGAGCGATTTTGATAACAGAAGAAATGTTCAAATATTTTCTTATTGAGCTTTCTTCGAATAAGAAGATACAATACGAT
>CAYVOZ010000068.1:0-9256 GCA_964453325.1 uncultured Christensenellaceae bacterium
GACCACCGAGTATACGAGTATGGCGACTATCATGACTATCAGGAGATAGCTCGTGCCGCAGCGCGGATGAAGGCGGCTGTGCTTCCTTACGTTCTCCACGCAGAGCTCCTCACCGTGCTCGTAGCAGGATATCGTCTTATGCTCGGCTCCGTGATACATGAAAACGCGCTTCACGTCCTTTATAGAGCAGCAGAATATCATATAACCCATGAGTATGACTATTCGTATGCCGCCCTCTATCAGATTGAGCACGAGAGAGCTTTCGATGAGCTTTGAAAACAGCTTTGTGAGAAAGGACGGCAGCAGGAAGAACAGCCCTATCGACAGCGCGAGGGACAGTACCACCGCAAAGCCTATCGTAACGTCCATCTCGCTCTTGCCGGTCTTTTTTGCGAGCTTCTTTTCGAGTTTTGTGGGCTCGTCCTGTACTGCGTTTTCGTCATAGAGCTTTGCCGAGTCGCCTATGACCTTTACGCCCTCTTTAAGCATATCCACGAAATTGACGCAGCCGCGTATGACCGGCCACTGTAAAAAGCCCTTGGGGCGTTTTTTAAGCTTCCATTTTGACAGAACGATGCTGCCGTCTTCTTTTCGTACGGCGAGAGCAGCCTGCTCCGGGGAACGCATCATTACGCCCTCAAGCACGCCCTGTCCGCCTATATCGCATTTCTTCAAGATATATTCGTTTCCTTTCCCTCCGGGCGGCAAAAGCGCCGCGCAGACATATACATATTGAATTATACCACAAATATGGCGCATTGGAACGTGGATGCGGAAAATATCGGGCTTATATGCGATCCGGGACAGTTAAAGCGTCATTCTGTTTTATCGGATAGGTTTGCTTCGCTTTTTGCTGCCTTGTGCATGAGCTTTTTCTTCAGTATATGCTTTTTGGGCGGCGTCTCGGGCTCGGGCGCTTCGCCTATGGGACGGCCTTCGTTATCGAGTCCCTTTTCCGCGAGCCGCTTTGTAACGTTCTGCTCTATAAGCCAGGAGATTATCGCGAGCACGGGTATGCCTAAAAGCATGCCTAAAATGCCGAACAGGCCTCCGCCTATTATGACGGCGACGAGCACCCAAAGCGGACGCAGCCCCGTTCCGTCTCTGAATATGAGCGGCTTTATTACATACGCGTCTATGAGCTGTATAGCGACGGTGAATATGAGGAACCATAGCGCGTCAATGGGCTCGACCAAAAAGATTATTATCGCGCCTATCGCTCCGCCGATTATAGGCCCGAATGTGGGTATGAGGTTGGTGACGCCGACCACGACGGATATGAGCAGAGGATAGGGCATGCCGAGTATTATCATGAATATGAAGTTTGCGGTACCGATTATAAGAGCGTCGATAAGACTGCCGCCGAGATAGCTCGTGAATACCCTGTTGCTCTTCTGCGATATCTCGTTCACGCGGGTAAAAACGTCCGTGCTCATGCGCGAAAGACTCCACCGGCGTATGCCGCGCAGTATGTTGTCCTTGTCCAGCTGTATGTATATCGAAAGCGTGAGCGCGAGAAACGCGGATACGATGCCGCTGCCGACCTTCTTGCCCGCGCCGAGTATGCCGTCTATATTTTCGTTTATCCATTTTGTTGCGCTGCCGATGGCGTCGCTCCAGCTGCCTATCAGCGAGTTTATGTCGAGCTGCATATCCAGCCCGGCCGCCCAGCCGCCGAGCAGCTCCTTGAGTGAGCTAAAGTACTTGTCGAGATTCATATAAAGCATGCTGACGGAGCTTATGAGCTGGGGAACGAGCGCATAGAGTATGAGCGCTATGAGCCCGAGGGCAATGAGAAAGGTTATCACGGTGGATATTATATGAGCGGCGCGGTGCTTCATGAACCTAAAGACCCTGCGCTCTAAAAAGACGATGAGCGGATTCAGTAAAAAGGCTATTATAAGCCCGCCTATAAAGGGCGCGAGCACTGTGAATATACCGCCGAAGAACTTGCGTACGGCGGGTATATTGCTTAGAAGCATATAGAATGCAATAGATGCGAATATCACGAGCAAGGCGGACAGAGAGCGGCGCTGCTTCAGATTGGCGACTATTCTGGTAAGAAATCCCTGTTTCTTTTCAGGCTCGTTCATATTCGCGTATCCTTTCAGATCCGGATTAACGGATAAAAGAATAATAACATATTTTGATGAGAGAAAAAAGAGATGTTTATTAACGGGACGGGTCTCTTGGAGGATGCGTTGCGCGATGAGCCCCATGCTTTAAAAACGCGGGAAAAGCGCGCATTTTTTATGCGGAAAAAGGAATACTGTTCCGTATAAAGCTACGGAGGTGTTTTTAATGAATGAAGAGTCGGTAAAGCTGCTCAACGAGTGCAGTGCGGGTATAGAGATGGGCGTCAGCGCGATAGACGACGTAAAGGGCAAGGTGGAGAGCGCGGAGCTGGAGAAGCTGCTCGAAAGGTGCCGCGGCTCGCATGTATCGCTCGGGGACGAGGTGCAGTCCATGCTCGGGGAATACGGCATAGACCCCAAGGACGCACCCGTCATGGCAAAGGCCATGTCGCATATGAAGACGGGAATGCGGCTCGCGACAAAGGCGCCGGACGCGGCGGCGTCCGAGCTCATAGCAGAGGGCTGCGATATGGGAGTGCGCTCGCTTTCCGGATATCTCAATGCGTATACCCGCGCCGAGCCGCGCCCGAGGGATATTGCGAACAGGCTCATCGCGCTCGAGGCACAGATGTCCGTGGATATGCGAAAGTTCATGTAGCTCTTTAAATCCCGCGCGCTATGCTGTAAAATAGCGGTATGGAAAAGACGTATGAGGCTGTTCGTGACGGTATAAAAAGAGCGTGCGTACTCGCGGAGCTAAAGCCGGACGATGCGCTGTGCGCGGGCGTTTACGAAAAGATAACGGAGACGTCCGCGCTTTTATCGTGCGGCGAAAGCGATACAGTCTGCGCAGGGAAAGAGCCTTGTGAAAGAGCATATGAGCGGGACGAGGTCTTTTCTGCGGCCTTTAAGGCCGCCCTGCCCGCGCGCGAGGGCGAATATGCGCGCGTGCCGAGGCTGATATGAGGAATTTCGCAGACCCGGGCGTATGCGAGCTGCTGCGCATGATAAAGGGAGGCGTGCCGCGCGAGAGAATAACGCGGGACATGCTCGATAAAATTGAGCACAGGGACGGGGAGATAAGGGCATATATGACCGTCTGCGCGGACGGAGCCATGAAAAAGGCGCACGAGCTCGATGAAATGGGCGAGGGCTTCGGTGTTCCGTTTGCCGTGAAGGACAACATAATCACCAGCGGAGTGCGCACGACCTGCGCTTCGCGTATGCTGGAAAATTATGTTCCCGCATATGACGCAACGGCGGTCGGCCTGCTCTCGGACGGAGTGCTTTTAGGCAAGACCAATCTGGATGAATTTGGCATGGGTACGGATACTGCGCGCTCGTGCTTTTTTTGCACGCGAAACCCGCTCGATACAGACCGCGTACCCGGCGGAAGCTCGGGAGGGAGCGCGGCGGCGGTCGCGGCGGGAGAGGCGGCGTTTGCTCTCGGCACGGATACCGGCGGCTCGGTGAGACAGCCTGCGGCGTTCTGCGGAGTGGTAGGCATGAAGCCGACCTACGGCAGAGTATCGCGGTACGGGCTCGTGGCATATGCGTCCTCGCTCGATCAGATTGGCCTGCTTTGCGGGAGCGTGGAGGACTGCGCGGAGGTGCTGCCGAGGATATGCGGCATAGACGCGCACGACGCGACGAGCGCAGACGCTCCGGCAATAGAAACGAAGAATTATATCAAAGGTATGCGCATTGCCGTGCTCCTGCCCTTTACGGAAGAGGCGGACGCGGAAATGACCGGCGCGGTGGAGCTCGCTGCGCGGCTGCTCGCGGAGGCCGGCGCGGAGGTCGCGTATGCGGAAATGAAGCATGCTGCGCTCATACTGCCGACGTACCGCGTGATCGCCTGCGCGGAGGCGTTCTCGAACCTCGGCAGATACGACGGAGTGAGATACGGGCGCAGCGCGCAGGACGCGGTCAGCATAAAGGAGCTTTATATGCAGTCGCGCGAGGGCTTCGGCGCAGAGGTAAAGAGCCGCATAGCCTTTGGAGCGTATGCTCTCTCGGAGGACGGGGGCTCGCTTTACCGACGCGCCCGCGCCGCGAGAGAGGACATAAAAGCGGAGCTTAACACTCTGCTCGATAAGTACGATATTTTGCTTTCGCCCGCTGCGGCGGGTGCGGCGCGCCGCTTCGGCGAGAGCGCGCGCATAGACGACGACTTTTTCACCGCCCATGCAAATCTTGCGGGTCTGCCCGCGATATCCATGCCGTATTTCCCCGAAAAGGGCATGCCGCTCGGGATTCAGCTCACGGGCAGAGCCTTCGCGGAGGGTGAGCTTCTTTCCGCGGCGCGTGCGCTCGAGAGGGGGCTTGCAAAATGAATATAAAGGTAGGCCTTGAGATACACGTCGAGCTCGATACGAGAGAAAAGCTGTTCTGCCGCTGCCCGTCGGTATTCGGCGCGGAGCCGAACAGCTGCGTTTGCCCGGTGTGCACGGGCCAGCCGGGCGCGCTGCCAGTCGTCAACCCGGAGGCCGTGCGGCTGACCGTCCGCGCCGGGCTTTCGACGGGGTGCAGAATAAACGCATTTTCAGCCTTTGACAGAAAGAACTATTTTTATCCCGATCTTCCGAAGGCGTATCAGATAACGCAGTTTTTCCATCCTCTGTGCTCGGACGGAGGGATGGATATAGAGACGGCGGACGGCGTAAAGCGCATAGGTATAGAGCGCATACACTTAGAGGAGGACGCGGGCAAGCTCATTCACGAGGGAGAGCATACGCTCGCGGACTTCAACCGCTGCGGCGTACCTCTCGCGGAGATAGTCACGCGCCCGGATATGGAAAGCGGCGACGAGGCGGTGGCCTTTTTGCGCCGTCTGCGCGCGCGGCTCGTATATGCGGGAATATCCGACTGCAAAATGCAGGAGGGCTCCATGCGCTGCGATATAAACGTATCCGTGGACGGCGGGGAGCATACGGAGATAAAGAATCTGAGCTCGTTTCGCGCGGTGAGTGCGGCGATAGAGTACGAGGCGAAAAGGCAGTCGGAGACGATGAAAAACGGCGAAGCCGTAAAACGCGAGACGCGGCGTTTCGACGAATCGGCGGGCGTGACTCTGCCCATGCGCAAAAAAGAGGGCGGGGAGTATATGTATTTTCCCGAGCCGGATCTTCCGCCCGTCGTGTTGGACGGTGAATATATAAAAAGCATTGAAAAAAGTATCCCGGAGCTGCCGGATATAAGAGCGCGGAGGATGGAAAAGGAATACGGCATAATGCGGTATGACGCGGACGTGCTGACTGCGGAAAAGGCCGTCGCAGACTATTATGAGGCCGCTGCCGCGAGTACGGGCTATGCGCGGCTGCTCTCGGGCGCGATAATAACCGAGCTTTTCGCCCTGCGCGAGGGAGAGGAGCTGCGCATACTGCCCGGAGCGCTTGCGGAGGCAGTGGAGCTCCTCGGCAAAAAGCGCATAAACAGCACGGGCTTTAAGAAGCTTTTAAAGCAGCTTTGGCTGAATGGCGGGGAACCGAAAGAAACGGCGGAGAGCATGGGGCTTATTGTGCTCTGCGACTGCGCGGAGCTCGACAGGCTCGCGGAGGAGTCGATAGAGGATATGCCGTCGGCGGTCGCGGATATAAGAAAAGGAAAGCTTTCCGCGAAAAAGTCGCTCATGGGATGTATAATGAAGAAGACAGGGGGACGCGCGGAGCCGTCGCTTGCCATGGAGGCTATAGAGCGCGCGCTCATAAAAGTAATAAACGGGGAGAAATGAGAAATGAAAGCCTTATCCATAAGAGAGCCGGGAGTTTTTGAGCAAACAGAGGCGGCAGAGCCGGTCTGCGGCGAAAAGGACGTGCTCGTGGGAATAAAATACGTCGGCCTTTGCGGCAGCGATCTGCACAGCTATCTCGGGACGTCGCCCATGGTGCGTTATCCGGTCATCCCGGGTCACGAGATATGCGGCGTAATTCTCGAAAAGGGCGCGGATGTGCCGGACGGATATAAGATAGGAGATACCGTCACGGTGCTGCCGTATTTTAACTGCGGCGGGTGCTATCCCTGCTCGCAGAACAGGCCTAACTGCTGCGAGCACAATAAGACGCTCGGCGTGCAGCGCGACGGAGTCATGTCCGAGCGCTTCGCCGTGAGCTATGAGCATATAGTGCCGTGCGGAGAGCTCTCGTACGAGCTCGGCGCGCTGATAGAGCCTTTTTCGATAGGCTGGCACGCGGCGGCGCGCGCAAGGGTCGGCAAAAACGACCGCGTGGCGGTATTCGGCTGCGGCGCTGTCGGAATAGGCGTAATGGCGGCTGCACACGCCATGGGCGCGAGAGTGCTGGCCTGCGACATAAGCGCGGACAAGCTGCGGTTTATAAAGGACTTTGCCGGCTTTGATACGCTCGACCCGACGGACGCGGACGCCTTCGAGGCGGAGCGCGCGGCGGGAGTGCACGCCGCGATAGACGCGACGGGCTCTAATAAGACGCTCAACGGCCTGTTAAAGCTGGTGACGTTTGCGGGCAGAGCGGGCATAGTCGGATATGCCGACGGCGTAACGGGCATAGAATCAAAGCTCATAGTCTCAAAGGAGCTCGACTTCTACGGCTCGCGCAACGCGGACAAGGGCGACTTTATGCATGTGCGCGATATGCTTTTGGCGCATGAGTTTGATTACGAGAGCCTCATAACCCGCGTGTTCCCGTTTGAGGATGCGATGGGAGCTTTCGACTATTGGAAGAAAGAACGGGATACGACCGTCAAGCTGCTCGTAAGGTTCTAAGACTGTTTTTACAGATGCGCGCATAAGTAAAGATAATGACGAAAAAGCCGTGCTTTTCTGCGATTTTCCGCATGGACTCGCAGAGCACGGTTTTTGTTAAAAATAATTTTGATTTTCTTTAAAATATCTATTGACAATAAATATTAAATAGGATATAGTATCGTTAATGAAAGGAGAAACGAACACATGGACAGAAATACTATACAGAAAAGCCTTGTGGATGACGCAGTCCATATGCTCGACCATCCTACCGCTGAGGAGGTATACGAGTATATCTCGGTGAAGCACCCCACGGTGAGCAGAGCGACTGTATACAGGAACCTTGCAAAGCTTACTGAGCAGGGCGCGGTGCTGCATATACCGTTGGCGGACGCCCCGGACAGGTATGATAAGACCGCAGAGAGACACTATCATGCCAAATGTGAGTATTGCGGCAGAGTGTGCGACGTCGGCGTAAAGGATATAGACCTGTTAAAATGGGTCACGGACACCGGCGGATGCGACATAAAGGACTACGATATCGTTTTCAGAGGCATATGCCCTGAATGCAAGAATAATAAAAATCAATAAAAATAAAAGGAGAAACAAAAAATGGAACTCAAAGGAAGCAAGACCGAAGCTAATCTCATGGCAGCGTTCGCGGGTGAATCCCAGGCGAGAAACAAGTATACATACTTCGCATCACAGGCTAAAAAGGACGGCTTTGTGCAGATATCCGCGATCTTCGAGGAGACCGCAAACAACGAGAAGGAGCACGCCAAGATGTGGTTCAAGCACTTCAATGGCGGCATAGGCACGACCGAGGAGAACCTTCTTGCGGCAGCCGAGGGCGAGAACTACGAGTGGACCGACATGTATGCCGGCTTTGCAAAGACCGCGAGGGAAGAGGGCTTTGAAAGAATAGCCAAGGAGTTCGAGGGCGTTGCAAAGATAGAGAAGGAGCACGAGGAGAGATACCGCAAGCTGCTCGCAAACGTAAAGGCCGAGGGCGTCTTCAAGAAGGACGAAGAGGTCGTATGGCAGTGCGCAAACTGCGGTCACATATACGTAGGCAAGGAAGCCCCCAAGGCCTGCCCCGTATGCGCTCATCCGCAGGCATATTTCCAGGTAAAGCCGGAAAACTATTAATAGGCAGATCTATAATGCCCCGCTGCATGATACATGCGGCGGGGATATCTTTAAACACCGAAAGGAAAACGGATATGAATAAGGAAGCCATTTATAAGCTCTCGTACGGAGTGTACGTTATAGGCACGCTCGACGGAGAGCGCCCCACGGGCTGCACCGCCAACAGCGCTATGCAGATAACCTCGTCGCCCGCGACTATAGCCGTGAGCATAAACAAGAACAACTATACAAACTCCTGCATTAAGGCGAGCGGCCGTTTTTCGATATCGGTGCTCCCGGAGGACGTCGATCCGTCCGTGATAGGCACGTTCGGCTTTGCCTCGGGCAGGGATAAGGACAAATTCGCGGAGACGGGACTTCGCATGCTCGACTCTCTGCCCGTAGTGTGGCAGGCTGCGGCGGGGATATCCTTAAAGGTCATAGACTCCATGGAGACGGAGACGCATACCGTGTTTTTGGGCGAGGTCACCGACGCGGACGTATACTCCGACGGCACGCCCATGACCTATGCGTATTATCATAACGTCGTAAAGGGCAAGAGCCCCAAGAACGCGCCGACCTATCGCGCGGAGGAGGAGAAAAAGGACGTCTGGACCTGCGGGGTCTGCGGCTATGTGTACGACGGCGCGACGCCGTTTGAGGAGCTTCCCGAAAGCTATACCTGCCCGGTCTGCGGACAGCCCAAGAGCGTGTTCAAAAAGGGTTAAGGGTCGGGCAAATACTGTTTTAAAGAAATAACGAAAAAGACCTGCTTTGTTCTTTAATGGCAGGTCTTTGTGTTCTCTGATTATCTAATAAAACACTCTATTTTAAAAGCTCGATCCGCCCCGACTGTATGGCCGGGATGTTCTTTTTGACCCACTCGGGATCGCGGTCCCACCATTTAAGCTTTAAAAGCTTTTCTGTTATTTCATCGGAGAAGCGCTTGCGTATCGGCCTCGCCGGAACGCCGCCGACTATGGTATAGGGCGGGACGTCCCTCGTCACGAGCGCGCGCGTGCCTATTATCGCGCCGTCGCCTATCGTCACGCCGGAAAGTATCACGGCCTCATAGCCTATCCATACGTCGCTGCCTATGACTATATCGCCCTTGTTGTCCCATGCCGACGAAATATCCTTCATCTCGAGCCCCCATTCCTCGAAAAAGATGGGGAAGGGATAGGTCGAAAGCGAGCCAAGCGTGTGGTTTGCGCTCGTAAAGATGAATTTAGCGCCGCAGGCTATGGAGCAGTATTTGCCTATTATGAGCTTTTCGTCGTTGACATAGGGGTAATGATAAAGCACGTTGTTCTTCTGAAAATCGCGCGGGTCG
>CAYVOZ010000068.1:9266-13374 GCA_964453325.1 uncultured Christensenellaceae bacterium
GAACAGGAATTTTGCTCCGCAGGCAATGGAGCAAAACTTGCCGATTACCAGCTTATCCCCATTTAATTCATACTGATACAAGACGTTATTTTTTTCAAAATCCCGTGGGTCGTTCACAAAGTCGTTATAAAAGGAATACTCGCCGACCTGTATCGTAGGGTCTGTGACGACGCTTTTGAGATAGACGGATTGTGGGTCGTTCTTTCTCGGATAGACTGTGCCATTCCAACTCATATAAATGCCTCCGAAAAGAGCCTTACAGCTCGAACTCCGCTTCCGAAAGCGGCACGGAAAGAGCGCGTATTTTAACGTCGGGAACAGTTATAAGCGATTCGCTCTTTTTCTCGACCGCTGCGAAGCCGAAGGAATCCTCGCCGGGTACGGGCAGATGGTAGATCACTATATTCGATGCGCGGACGTACTCGTTCACGAGCCCGCGCGCGTGCTTAAGCGTCAGCCACGGGAAGTTTAAAAACGCAATGTCCGCGGGCTTCTCGAACATGCGCTCCATATGCTCGGCCTCTATCTCCGCGTCGTTTAAAAAGGCGAAGCGCTTGCCGGAAAACTCGACGGCAAAGGAATAATGCTTTACGTCCGCATATACGTTCTGCTTTTCGTGCGGAGTGCGGAAAAAGCTCACGTTTATATCGCCGTGCCTGAATTTTCCGTCAGAGCCGTTAAGCACCAACTGCCTCTCGGCTATCTTAAACGGAGCGGCGCAGAAGGTGCGGAGATTGTTTTTCAGATATGCGGAGACCCATTCCCGACTATAGTGGTCGGGGTGGTCGTGCGATACAAAAAGCATATCCGCATCGGAGAAAGCGCCGCGCGCGACCATGAGCTCTAAAACGTCGAGAGGCACCTTTGAAAACGTAGGCACGTCAAAATGGTGCAGAGCGTCTACGAGCAGCTTCTTTCCGTCATATTCGAGCATAACGCCCGCGTTGGTGCTCAAGGTCACTTTTGCAGTCATTTTAAAACCTCCCCCTTGCGGCGTTCATGTGCCGCGAAACAAAATCACGAATGCTATAATATCAGTATTCCCGGGCATTTGCAACAGCGCGCGGTCGTTATTTCGGCAGAAACGCGCCTTTTTTGCGGGGACAAAGCTCCGGCGTTATGGTATAATGACCAATGCCGCTTTTCTTGTCCGCGCTTATCGGAGGGCGGCAAAATCAATTTGCACCGAGGTGAATACATAATGACCGAAAAAGAGATAAGAGAGATACGCCGTCGTTTCCGGGCGGAAAAGAGCATGATAGATACCGTTTGCGGCTGCTGTGTGAACGAGAGCGGAAACATAATAGCTACGTTTCACGAGTCGCTTTCGGCTATGAGAGAGGACGAGTCCGCGAAGTTTTTGGGCGTGCTGAAAAAATCGCTTTCCGGAAAACTCGGAAAGCATCTCGTGAATATAGAATTCGATTCGCGCCGGGTCTCGGAGGGCGAGGAGCATAAGCTCTTGAGCGAGCTCCTGCGCACGGAGCTCAAGGACGAGGCGGTGCTTGCTGCGTTCTATGAGAAGATAATCGCTTCGCTCGATATAGAGGGGAATTATCTCATACTCGTGGCGCGCGACGATTATTCCGTGCCGTTCCGTTCCACCGACGGAAAGCTGCAAAAGGACGCCTCGGACGAGGTATACAGCTATATACTCTGCAGCATATGCCCCGTAAAGCAGATGCCGCAGAAGCTGGAGTACGATTCTGCGGGAACCGCTTTTTGAGTTCGGCGGCGGGCTGGGCTGTCGCGGCTCCGGAGCTGGGCTTTTTATTCCCGGCATTCAACGACAGGGCCGCGGATATATACTCGACGCTTTATTATTCAAAAAGCTCCGAGGACGACCATAAGCGCTTTGTGGACGCAATATTCAAGGTTGAGCCGCCCATGCCCGCAGCTGTGCAGAAGCAGACGTTTGACGAGCTTTTGACCGGGACGCTTGGCGAGGAGTGCAGCCTAAAGCTCGTCCGCGACGTGAGCTCTCAGATAGCCGATATGATGGAGACGGCCGAAAAGGACGAGGAGGTCGGGCCGCTTATGCTGACCGGCGGAGATATAGGCGACGTGCTCGTGGAGTGCGGAGCGTCAAAGGAGCGTGCGGAGGCCTTTAAAGCGTCGTTTGAGGAGAGGTTCGGAGCTGATACCGAGATAGCCCCCGCGAACGTGATAGACGGCGGACACTTCGTCATGAAGACGGCGGACGCGGTCATAAAGCTGGACCCCGAACAGGCGAGCCTTGTAAAAACGCGCATAATAGACGGCGTGCAGTATATACTCGTGCCGGCGAGCGGCGGGGTAGAGGTCAACGGAGTGAACATCAAGATGGAGCAATAGGCCGCTTCGCGTCCGGCAAAAGCCGTGGCTTTTGCCGGGATCGCCATGTTTTGACTGCGTCCGCTTTCGCGGACACAATACAAAACAAAAACGCCGCGGCGGGTGCATTTTACGACCTGCCGCGGCGTTTTGTGATCAAGCTGTATTCTTATTTCTTGGATTTGTCGAGGAAGGCCTGAGTCCTGTTCTTCTGCTCGTCGGTGTCGTGCAGCGGGCCGGTCATATACCACTCGAGCTGCAGTCCCTCGTCTATGCTCATCTGTATTCCCTCGTCGATGGCCTTTATAGCGGCGGCGACTGCGGGACGGGACTTTTCGAGTATCATGTTTGCAAGCTCCTCGCAGGTGCTCATGAGCTCTTCAACGGCGACTACTCTGTTTATGAGGCCTATCTGATAGGCTTCGTCGGCTCTGAGCATTCTGCCGGTGAGTATTATCTCCTTGGCCATGCCGGTGCCTACGAGGCGGGGCAGTCTCTGCGTTGCGCCAAAGCCGGGTATCTGGCCGAGGCCGGTCTCGGGGTTGGAGAACTTGGAGGCGTCGGTGGCGATCCTGATGTCGCAGGCAAGGGCCAGCTCAAGGCCGCCGCCCAGTGCAAAGCCGTTTATGGCGGCTATGAAGGGCTTGCCCATCTTCTCTATGCGTCTGAATATAAGGCTGCCCTTTTTATTGAAGGCTATAGCCTCGGAGCAGTGAGCGTCGTGCAGCTCCTGAATGTCCGCGCCTGCAACAAAGGCCTGCTTGTTGGCGGGTCTGTCGGGATTGACGGCTCCGCTCAGTATGACGACCTTTATCTCGTCGTCCTCTTCGATGGTCTTTACGGCGTGATCGAGCTCGTCGAGCACGAGGGAGTTGAGAGCGTTCATCGCCTTGGGGCGGTTAATGGTCAGATAGCCGATGTTATTCTTCTTCTCAAGCAGCAGAAATTCCATTTTTGTACTCCTTTTTATCTTCGTTTTTTTGGTGCTATTTGCTATAAAACCGTTTTATAGATATACCACGGTCTTCTATTCTATATTGTCTATACTATCACAAACCCCCTGTATTTCAAGCAAAAAGGTTATAACTCTTTTTTATGTAGAAAAAGAGAAAAAAGGTATAACCAAATTGACGCAAAAACCTTTATTTAAAGGGCTTTGCTGTGATATGATGTATACGTGCGCGGATATTGTCGGATGCTGCGCGCTAATTAACGATCACCGGCAAAGAATGTCATTGACTTTTACGATATTTTTAAGGAGGCTACAGTATGGATTTCACTCTGACAAAGCAGCAGGAAATGATGCAGACCTTTATGCGTAAATTCACGCAGAACGAGGTCGCTCCGCTGGCCGCAGAGCTGGACAAGGAAGCGCGTCATCCGTATGAGACGGTGGAAAAGATGGCGAAGTACGGCATTATGGGCGCACCGGTACCCAAGGAGTACGGCGGCGCGGGCGGCGACTACATGAGCTATATTTTAGCGGTTGAGGAGATCGCCAAGGCGTGCGCATCGACTGCGGACATACTCTCGACTCACGTTTCGCTTTGCTGCGGCCCGATACAGGTGCACGGCACCGAGGAGCAGAAGCGCAAGTACCTCGTTCCCCTTGCAAAGGGCGAGCTTTTGGGCGGCTTTGCTCTCACAGAGCCCAACGCGGGTACCGACGCATCCGCACAGCAGACGATCGCCAAGCTCGACGGCGACCACTATGTCATAAACGGCAGCAAGCTGTTCATAACCAACGGCGGAGTTGCGGACGTATACGTAATGTTCTGCATGACCGATAAATCCA
>CAYVOZ010000069.1:0-609 GCA_964453325.1 uncultured Christensenellaceae bacterium
CGCCGGAACCCGGAGGGCTTGCCTGGCGGGATGTGCTGCGCCTGGTTCAAGAGGCGGCAAAACACTGCCGCATCCGCGGCTTCGATGTAGTGGAACTCGCACCCATTCCCGGAATGGTCGCCCCGGATTTTTTGGCAGCCAAGTTATTAGTTTTATTTTCTCTCTCTATCTTTTCTGCAATTGTGTATGAAGCAGCCTCGGCTATAGAAGTCTCCATAAAGAGCTCCGAGGCCCGTCTTGCCTGCTCTGTCAGCATCAGCAGACCTCCGCGGGATTGAATGCCGAGGCTCTCTGCCTGAAGCATAAGCGCCGTCATAGCTGGGTTGTAAATCAGGTCAGCTACGAATAGACACTTTGGAAAGAGTGAAAGATCTATCGGTGAGATACCGTTTTTGGGATACATTCCCACCGGCGTCGTGTTTACAATGACATATGCATCTTTATGTTTTTCAAGATCCCCATAAGTCACAGGCCCTTTGCGCGAGACTGTTACAATGGGCTCTGCGCCAAGCTCAAGGAGAACTGTCCTTACGGTCTTTGATGCCCCGCCTGAACCGAGAATAAGTGTCTTTTTCCCGCGCATCGTATCTTTGATGGGGCCCATCATCA
>CAYVOZ010000069.1:619-11836 GCA_964453325.1 uncultured Christensenellaceae bacterium
GGCAGCGGGCGAATGATCACTGGAGAGGACTACGCCTTCATAATCGGTGTTTTCACCTCGGTAAGACCCGTCAGCCATTTTGATCATTGTGTTGACGCAGCCAATCGCACGAGCTCTATTTGAAAGTTGACTGCACCATTTGATGACCTCCTGCTTGTAGGGTACAGTCACGTTGAATCCGTCCAGATCATTGTTCCTAATAAAATCCTCCAGTGAAGACGGGGGTACTTCGCAGAGTTCATAGGCATAGCTGCCGAGCATCCAGTGGATCGAGGGCGAAAAGCTGTGCCCCAGCTTCCCTCCCAAAAGCCCGAACCTCTTCACTTTATACCAGCATCTGTTTAAAGTTGTCCGAGTATATCGACGTCGAGAGGTCAAAATAGAACATGAATTCGAAGTCGCTGTTTGGCAGCGGCCTGCTTTCAAGCTTGTTTATGTTCACGCCAAGTGCATAAAGACCCGAAAGGGCATGATAGAGTGATCCGGGTTTATGGGGCAGGATCGCCATTACGCTCTCGACGCGCCCGCGGTGCTCGGAGCGGTCTCGGCAGTAAAGAACTGCGACGCCATCGGACTTTATCACGACATTACGGATAAAGGCGAGTGCTGTACGTTAAAGCAGCTCGCCGTCAAGGGCAAGGATATTGTCAGGGCGGGCTTTGCCGGAAAAGCCGCGGGTGAGGCACTAAATGCGCTGCTCTCTGAGGTCATGGACGGCGGGCTGCAAAACGAAAGACAGGCGCTCCTGCGGCGCGCGGAGGAGCTTTGCACTGAAAAGGGTTTCAAGAAGGACGCGTCCGATACATAAAAGCAAGCCGTGACGGGCTCTTCATTCGTCATATCAATATTGACATAATTCTACACAGCGACTTATAATAAACACAGTTTATGTAATAACTGCATATAATGTATTTTTTGCGTATCTATTTGCTGCAATGGTATTCAGACGATGAGAAGATAACAGTATATAACGACAGCCGCACCATGAGATACGGCTATTGCAGGCGTCAGGCCGTTTGTGCAGGACAAGCGGCGGCGGGCGCTTCGGCGCATGAATGCGGCAGGGACAGCCGGAAAGGCGAAACAGATAAAAGGAGACGGATAAATGAAACTGGCGGACATTATCAATTATGAGGGAGACAATACCACATTTATATGGAAGCATCCCAGCGAGGACTTTAACACGAATTCACAGCTGATCGTGCACGAGAGTCAGGAGGCCATACTGTTCATGAACGGACAGGCTCTCGACACCTTCGGGCCGGGACGGCATACGTTAAAAACGCAAAACCTGCCGATCTTGCGCAGATTCATCAGTATACCCACGGACGGCGTGACCCCGTTCCACTGCGAGGTCTACTATATAAATAAGGTCGAGCAGATGGCCATCAAGTGGGGTACGGATTCCAAGGTGCAGTATGTGGAGCCGCAGTACGGCTTTCCGCTGTCGATAGGCGCTTCGGGCGATATGAGTCTTCGCGTAGAGGACTCGCGACGGCTGCTCGTGAAGCTCGTAGGCACGGAAAGGACGCTGACGCAAGCGACGCTCACGGCATACTTCCGCAGCATACTCATGACGCATGTAAAGTCATATCTGGCCGAGGTGATACGGACCAACAAAATATGCATATTCCAGATCGACGAGCTGCTGATCAATCTGTCAAACGAGCTTAAGCAGCGCCTTGCGCCGGACTTTGCGGAATACGGAGTCGCGCTCGAGCGGTTCTATGTTTCGACCATAGTAAAGCCCGACGGTGAAAAGACCTATGAGCGCTTTAAGCAGATATTCTTTGAGGAGAGCATCGGCATAAGAGAGGAGAGACTGCGTCAGCAGCAGGAGCTTATAAGGCAGGAGACCGCGTCCAAGAAGATAGTCATGGAGTCCGCCGCGATGGCTCAGAAGCGTCGGCAGGAGGGCTATTCGTATTCCATGGAGCGGGGCTTCGACGTTGCGCAGGGGCTCGCAGAAAACGAGGGCGTGGGCAACTTCTCCTCCGCAGGGATAGGCCTCGGTATGATGGCCGGAGTAGGGGGAGGCATGGGAGCCGCCGTCGCCGGGCTCACCACGCAGGCGATGGAGCCCATCATGGGCGGAGGGGTGTTTCAGCAGGCTGCCGCTCCGGCAAACGCACCCGCGAATACCTTCGGCGGCGATCCGGATATGATGGAGCTAAAGCAGGAGGCCCCCGCGCAGGAGCAGCCCGACCCAATGGCGGCCTTTAAGCAGAGGATAGATAAGCTCACTATGATGAAGGAAGCGGGACTGCTTTCGGACGAGGAATTTGCGCAGCAGAAGCAGAGGCTTTTGAGCGAGATTTAAACGGCATACAAGCGGCTAAAGCATGCTTATAAACTGATAGGAGAGATCATCATGAAAAAGACAATACTTGCTCTGATCGCATTTTTGATAGTGCTGGCGGTTTTCAATATCGTCAGCTTTTTGGTACCCTTCCTCCATACTCTGTCGTTCTGGATCGGGTGGGCCTTTGCGAACGCGGCGCTTATAGCGTCCTGCGTGATCGCGGCATGCTCCTCTGCGGGCAGACAGCAAAAGCACAGTAAATTCTATCACCTCTCGCTTATCACAGTCGCGGTCATTTTTACGGCTATAGAGGTTTCCGCCGGGCTGACGTTCATGATACTGAGCTGGACTCCCGTATGGATAACCGTGATATGCTGCGTGATCGGCCTTGCGCTGCTGCTGCTCGGGACGATAGGGACGCAGGCCGCGACGGATCACGCGGAGGCTATCGACCATGAGATCCGGCAGAAGACATTCTATTTAAGATCGATACAGTCAGACGTCGAGGGCTTTGCGCTTGGCGCGGGCAGTGAGACTATGAAAAGGGCGTTAAAGGAGCTCTCCGAGGATATACGATACAGCGACCCCATGAGCGCGGACGGGCTCGTATCGCTGGAGAACCGCATAATGGGAAAGATAGACGAGATAGGCGCGCTCGTAAATACCGACGAGGAGGCGGCGCGTGCGCTCTGCGCAGAGACGCGGGCGCTCATTGCCGAGCGGAACAGGAAATGCAAGATGCTTAAGTGAGGCGGGCAGGGGAGTATATGTACGGAGAAGAACGCGCGGCTGCAGAGCATGCGAGAGAGAGCTTATAAGGAGATTTGGATATGGGTCAGCTTAAATGCGACGTATGCGGCGGCAGGATAACGGTGCAGGCGGGCGGTGAATACGGAGAATGCGAAAGCTGCGGTGCAAACTACAGCCTTGGCCGTATGAGAGAGATAGCCAGCGGAGTCAAGGTCAGCGTGACGGGCACCAAGGAGGACGTAGAGCAGTGGCATGCGCTCTTGGATACATACTTAAGGGCGTTCGATTACGATGCCGTGGAGTCCACCGTAAAAAAGATATTGGAGGCGTCCCCGGAGGACGCGCGCGCAAACGAGCTATATAATAAGCTGCGTTTTGCACGGAGATATTTTGAAATATCGAACGGAATACTGTTGAAGTATACAGGAACCGCTGAAAAAGTTGAAATCCTTGGCGGAATAACTGGTATTGGTGAGAAAGCTTTTTATAAATGTGGACATGTGACGTCTGTTGCGATACCAGGCTGCGTGACTAACATTGGTTATGCTGCGTTTAGTTTCTGCGGTTGCCTGAAATCTATAACGATACCGGACGGTGTGATAAGTATTGACGACTATGCGTTTAGCTATTGCAACAACCTGACCTCAGTAATTATATCTGACAGTGTAGTATCAATCGGAAACGGTGTGTTCTTAGGCTGCGATAACATTACCGATATCAGATATCCGGAAAGTCTGCGTGACTCAAATGCGATACGCGAAGTGGATAGAACATTGGGAATGAAAAAAAGAATTTAACGTCAAAACCGTAAAAACGCAGAACAAACGAGTCAGGCGGCGCGCGGAGGTACGTCCGCTTTTCGCGCTCATGGCATGTGGCCGCGGCGGGGAGCCATGCGGACAGTATTGTAAAGGGTGAAGGAAACAGTGGATATAAAAACATACGAGCTTGCGGACGGACGCTGTATCGGACTCGGCGCGACGGAGATAACGGCATTCCCGGACTGCGGACAGGAGCATAATGCAGGAGACGCCGTCGCGGGCAACGCGAGGCTGTTCCGTCAGGCGGTGTGCGAATTTTTCAGGCTGGGCGGCGACGGAAACACCTGTGCGGAGCTCATATGGTTGACCGAGCCCGCCGAAAAGCAGGCGTTCAGGTCGAGACTGCGCGTTTTCCTCGTGTTCAGAAGGGTGTCCGTCAGCGCCGCCGGATTGGAGCAGGGGCTCGGGGCGCTGAGTCAGAGCTTTTCCGTGTTCCTCACGTCGCAGGGCTATTCTGTCGCGCAGTCGGACGCGGATGCGCTTTCAAAAGCCGTGAGCGGAGTATGCAGCGACGGCGTATATGCGGTCGTAAAGCAGGAGACCTGCGGCGGCAACGCTCTTTCGCCTTATCCGTATTATTATTGCAGCGTGCTGCCGGGGGACAACCGTGACAACTTCGAGAGTCTGATATCCGCATTGAGCGAGTCGGAGAGCTGCTGCGTTTCGTTCCAGCTCTTTCCGGCGGCTCTGACGAATGCGGAGACGGCCTTCATGAACGAGCAGGCAGCGGAGCTCGGGCGGATAGCCGGCGGCTTTATAACGCAGCATCAGATGTACCGCGATGAATCGGCGGCGCTTCCGCGAAACGTGCTTTCGCACTATATCGGCAACGCCCGGTCGCCGCTTTTTCAGTATAACATCCTCATATGCGGGGCGCAAAGGACCTGCACGGAGCTTTCCGCAAGGGTCATAAGCCTGCTCCAGGCAGGAACTGCAAAGATAGCCGGAACGGAATGCGGCTGCGTCGACCTCGGCAGAGAAGGGCTGAGGCTCGATAAGCAGCTGGCGCTGTACCCGTGGAACATAAACAAGAGGCTTATATTTACATACCGGAACACAAAGCTGCTAAACAGCCTGCGCAGCGCGAATGTGCTTTATCGCCTGCCATATCTTATGACGGCGGACGAGGCGTCGGCCTTCTTCAGACTGCCTCTTTATACAAAGGGCATGACCGCTATAAAGAGCAGTCAGTCGGCGCGGTCGATAGAGCAGTTCGATGCGTCGGTGACCGACGAAAACAACATAAAGCTCGGTACGCTTATCGCCAACACCGACAGGGAGATATCCATAGGCTGCCCGGAGCGCGCTTTTACAAAGCATATGCTCATCGTGGGAATGCCGGGCGTCGGCAAGACCACGCTCTCGGTCGATCTGCTGCTCCAGTTTGCACGGCGCGGCATACCCTTTCTCGCGATAGAGCCGACAAAGACCGAATACCGCGCGATGATAGACGCGGTGGAGGGACTGAGGATATTTACGCCGGGAAACAACGCCGTGTCGCCTTTTATCATCAATCCGTTTATGCCGCCCGCGGGGATAACCGTTGAGCAATATATACCCAGCCTTGCCAGCGCGTTCAAGGCCGCTTTTTCCATGCCGTCACCTCTGGATGTGCTCTTTCTCCGCGCCATACGCTCGTGCTATACGAAATACGGATGGAAGGACTACAGCCTGCAAAGCGACCCGGATGTGACGATGTTCGGACTCCATGAGTTCATAATGGTATTCAAGGGCATCATTGCCGGAAGCAATTACAGCAAAGAGGTCAAGGGCAACCTTGAAAGCGGCGGCGTTTTCCGCCTTATGAACCTTATAGAGCAAAACAGGAATATTTATGACACCGTCAACAGCGTCCCCATAGAGGACATATTGAGCGCGCCTACGGTCATAGAGCTGAACTCCATAGACAACGCCGATCAGAAGGCGCTGCTTATGGCGCTGCTGCTCATCAATATATGCCTTTATACAAAGCAGAATCAGGCCGGAGACGGCAAGTTAAAGAATATCATACTCATCGACGAGGCCCATGTGCTGCTCGGCAGCCATTCCGCGTCCGCATCGGAGGACGCCGACTCTCAGGCCACGACGGTAAGTGCACTGCAGAACATGATAGCGGAGATAAGGTCATTCGGCACAGGCATAATAATCGCGGATCAGTCCCCGAGCAAGGTGAGCCGCGAGGTGGTGGCCAACACGGATATAAAGGTATCCTTCAGACTCGTACAGTCGTCCGAAAAGGCGCTTATAGCGGACAGCACCAACATGGACGAGGCGTCTGTGCGCCGTCTGGCACAGATGAAGACAGGCGAGGCCTATGTATATTATAACAAGCTCGAAGCGCCGCAGCTCGTGAGGACCACGGATATCCGCGAGGATATGAACATAAGGCTTGTCGTTCCGAATGCGGAGATCGCCGCACGCACGGACTACTGGAAAACGCGCAGAAGGCTGCTCCGGCCCTATGCCGAGTGCAGGCTGTGCAGCATGTGCCGCGAGGACTGCGACTTTTTGCTGCGTGCGCAGGCGGTATATTATACCGACAAGCTATACGACAAAAACGCCGATAAGGTCACGAGCAGCGCGATAATGATGAAATACCTGTCCCAGTTTCCCGCCTTGCTGAGGAACATTACCGGGGATATCGAGGGAGAACAGCTGCAAAGGCTCATAAATTGTATAAGGATACAGTTCGTAAGGAAAATGGAGATAGAGAGGTCGCTGACGCTGACAAAGAAGGAGTTTGCGGCTGCGCTGAAGCAGCAGGAGTCATGAGGGATCTCTATACGGAGAGGAAACGATATGGAAGACTATTGCGAAGGCATGGAGCCGGAGAGCTTTGACATGAGCGCCGGGGCGGATACAGAGCCGCAGGACATTTCGGCAGATACCTTTGAAAGCGTGGATATTGCGGACGATATCGGTTCCGACGAGACAGACTCAGCCGTGGAGCTTGACGCCGGAGAGACTGAGTTTGAAGAGCTCGACGCAGCGGAGGCCTTTGAGGATAACTCCGGCGAGGTCGTGGAGGATATGCCGGACGCCGACGGATCAGTTGAAGAATTTGACGCGGACATGGATATCGCGGACGCGGCCGAAATAGAGGAAGACGCCGACGCTGTCATGGATGCGGAAGACATGGATGAAACAGCGGAAGAATTTGACGCGGACATGGATACCGTGGACGCGGCCGATATAGAAGGAGACTCCGACGCTGTCATGGATGCGGAAGACATGGATGAAACAGCGGAAGAATTTGACGCGGACATGGATACCGCGGACGCGGATGACATAGAAGGAGCCTCCGATGCGGCGGAGTTTGAGGAGATTGTCGCGGCGGAGGCCTTTGAGGAGAGCGGCGAGGCCGACCTTGAGGCTTTTGACGGAGTGACCGACGGGGACACGGCGCAGGCGCAAAGCCTTTCCGAAAGGCTGGCTGACGAGACGCTGTTTACAGAGCATGAGCCTGGCGGGTATGAGTATGACGAAAGCGAGTGCGGCAAAAGCGCTGCCGGAAGCCTTAAGTTAGCGGAAAACGCAAGGCGCGATCCTGCTGCGCAGCGCATGGCGGGCGGGGAGGACAGGAGAGAATACGACGATGGCGGTCACCTTATCGGTACGAGATTTGAAGGAGCCCCGGGATCGGAAAACATAGATGCCCAGGACAGAAATCTGAACCGCGGCGCCTATAAAAAAATGGAAAACGATTGGGCAAAGAGCCTTGAAAACGACGATAAGGTATTTGCCGAGGTGCAGACCTATAAGCCGGAGGGCAGCGACCGCCCGGAGGCATATATGGGCAGCACGATAACCGAGCACAGCGACGGCACGCGAGACTGGGACGTGTTTTCCTTTACAAACGAAAGCAGCGATACGCTGCGGCAGTGGGAAAAAGAGATAGAAGAAACAGCCCCGCTATCGGACGGGGCTGATAATGTGATGATGGACGAAAACTATCAGGAGCTGCAGAAGCTCGCGCACGAGGAAGACGATACCGGCGGCTGAGCTGCCGGCCGAATAAGCCGTCTTTATCTCGCCCTGTGCGCCGCCGTAACATACGTCATTTCCGCAAAGCTGTCGCCGTAGTTCCATCTGCGTACGACTATTTTCCCGACGACGCTCGAGGCGTCGACGATATAGCCCATGCCGTTAATGTCGCCTATGTAAATGCCAACATGGTGTATCTGCCTGTAGCGCCAGCATGAGGCTGTGCTGCATTTGCACTTTACGCCGTCGTTTTCGCGGAAAAAGACGAGGTCTCCCGGACGTATATCCGCTTTTGCGATCTCGTATTTCCGGCAGTTTTTAGCCTGAACGTCAGATAAACGCCCTATCTTGTATTTGTATTTTGCATAGACCGTACGCGTGAATGTGGAGCAGTCGAGATCCTCGTACGGAGTGCCTATGTATTTCATCGCGGTCTTTACTATGCGCTCGCCGCGCGACTTGCCGAGCGTATTTATATATGCCCTGACGGCCTCCTCCTCGCCCGCGCCGAGCTGCGTATAAAGGTCGTAGACGTTGCCGGAGTAGTTAACGCCGTCGGAATTGGACGGATCGGTCTTTACGGGGGTGGGCTCGGCAGGGCTCTTGGGAGCGGAGACGACGGTGATGCGGACGCGTGCGCGCGTCTTGGAGCCGCCGCCGTTGGCGCGGGCATAGATATATGCCTTTCCTCTTTTCACCGCCGTGACGACGCCGTTTTCATCGACCGTGGCGACCTTTTTGTTAGAGGACGACCAGCTGACCGTTTTGTCATATGCCTCTGCCGGGCCGACCTCGGCGGAAAGCTGAAATACGTCGCCCGCCGTGAGCGTCTGCGCGGGCTGGGCTATGACCACGGCCTTGGCCTTAAACTGCTTAACGTATATTTTGCACTTTGCGGAAACTCCGCTGCCGTCCGCCGCCTTTGCGTATACGGTGCAGCTGCCGAAGCTCTTGCTTATGACCTGCCCCGCCTGATTCACCTCCGCGATGGACGGGTCCGAGGACGACCAGAAAAGCGCCGGATTCACGGGCTCGGCGGGAGTCACTTCCGGTGCGAGCTGTAGGATCTGACCGATGCTCTGACCGGCGGCTATGGTCATCGTCTGCGATTTAGGCAGCCTGATACGCGTGATAAGCCCTCCCTCCGCCATAGCGGTGAGGGGGAGCAGCAGCATTGACAGCACGAGCAGAATTGTAATTATAAGGGCGGTTTTTTTCATGTTTAACACCTGACAAAGTATATTGTTCTGTATATTATGTATAATAACACAAGCTTGTGCAATTGTTAAGCATTATCGGTAATTAATGATGAAAAAGAAGCTTCGTTGATAAGCAGTGATTTATGTAGCGCACAATATCGGTTAAAAAGCGTAAAAATACTCTTTACTTTAGCACGATAATACGATACTATAATACAGCGGTGAAGCCGCATAAATGATACTATAACGGGAGAGAAAAGATGAAAAGAACGGTTTTATTGATACTGGCAGTGCTCCTTGTGCTCGCGTCCGTGCTCATGACGGGCTGCGCAAAGAAGGAGGACTGGGATTATATCGCGGGCAAGGGCAGCATGACCATAGGCATAACGCTCTTTGAGCCCATGAACTACGAGGACGAGAACGGCGACTATACCGGCTTTGAGACCGAGTTTGCAAAGGCCGTCTGCTCCGAGCTCGGAGTAGAGGCCAAGTTCCAGGTCATAAGCTGGACGACCAAGGAGACCGAACTCAACTCCAAGAACATAGACTGCATATGGAACGGAATGACCATCACCGAGGAGCGTCAGACCACGATGGACATATCCACGCCGTATATGAGCAATAAGCAGGTCATGATAGTCTCCGAGGCCAATGCGGGCAAATACACCGACGCCGCCTCGATAGCCGGCGCAAAGGTCGTCGCCGAGCAGGAATCCGCAGGCGCAGACGTGGCCGGAAGCGAAGCGATATTCGCGGACGCGGAGTTCACGCCCGTCGATTCACAGGCCAAGGTGCTTTTGGAGGTGCTCTCCGGCACTGCCGATATAGGCATTATCGACTATGTCATGTCCATAGGCTCGATAGGCGCCGGCACGGACTATGAATCCTTAAAGGTAGTCGAAGGAATGGAGTTCGCACCCGAGGAATACGGCATTGCCTTCCGCAAGGACAGCCCCAAGACGCTCAAAATGGTAAACGGAGCTATAGACAAGCTGGCCAAGGACGGTACGATCGCGGAGATCGCCGATAAATACAGCCTCGGCGAGCTGCTCCTCGTAGGCTGACAGGCCAGAGCGTCATGTCGTTTTTAACAATATTCCGCGAGCTGTCGGTCAGCTTCGGGCAGAACTGCCTGCTGTTCCTGCTGACGCTCGTTATGGCGGTGCCGCTGGGGCTCGTTATCACTTTCGGCTCCATGTCGTCCTTTAAGCCGCTCAAATGGATAACAAAAACCTTTGTCTGGATCATCAGGGGAACTCCCCTGATGCTTCAGGTTTTGGTCGTGTTTTATGTTCCCGGGCTCATATTCAACGCGCCGTTCCAGCACCGCATGATAGCCGTGACGATAGCCTTTGTCATAAACTATGCGGCGTACTTTTCCGAGATATACCGCGGCGGCATAGCCAGCATATCCAAGGGACAGTACGAGGCCGGGCAGGTACTCGGCATGACGAAGTCGCAGGTCTTTTTCAAGGTCGTGCTGCTGCAGGTCGTGAAGCGCATCCTTCCGCCCATGGGCAACGAGATAATAACGCTCGTAAAGGACACGTCTCTTGCGCGCGTGATAGCGCTCGCGGAGGTCATTATGCGCGCGGAGCAGTTTACCGCAAAGGGGCTCATTTGGCCGCTGTTCTTCACGGGAGTATACTTCCTCGCGTTTGTCGGAATACTCACGATACTCTTCGGCAGGCTCGAGAAAAAGCTCGATTATTTCAGGGGGTGAGACCATGGCGTTGCTTGAGGTAAAGGGACTTTATAAACGCTTCGGCGGCAACGAGGTCCTGAAGGGAATAGATCTCTCGCTCGGCAAGGGCAGGGTGCTCGCTGTGATAGGCTCGTCGGGCAGCGGAAAGACCACGCTTTTAAGGTGCCTTAATTCGCTCGAACGCGCGGACAGGGGCAGTATAACCGTGGGAGATACCGTGATATTCGACGGGAACGAGACGGAGAAGCCCTCCGCGGAGACCGCGAGAGAACGGCAGCTCAAATTCGGGCTCGTATTTCAGCAGTTCAATCTTTTTCCGCAGTACGACGTGCTGTCAAACCTGACCCTTGCCGCACAGCTCATAGCGAGGGAGCGCGGGGACTATAAGGACAGGAAAAAGGAGATCTTTTCGGAGATAGAAGGGAGCGCCCGCGAGATCTTAGAGCAGGTGGGGCT
>CAYVOZ010000069.1:11877-13315 GCA_964453325.1 uncultured Christensenellaceae bacterium
ATAGCGCGCGCACTCATGCTGAAGCCGGAGATACTCTGCTTTGACGAGCCGACGTCCGCGCTCGATCCCGAGCTCACAGGCGAGGTGCTTTCGGTCATACGCGGGCTCGCGAGCAAGAATATGACCATGATAATAGTGACTCACGAGATGCTTTTCGCGCGCGACGTCGCGGACACGGCGGCGTTCATGTCCGACGGCGTGATAGTGGAGCAGGGCTCCGCGCACGATTTGATAGATGATCCTAAAAACGAGAGAACCAAGGCGTTTTTGGGGAGATATTGATAATAAGCTGTTTGATAATGACATTTTTAAGGGGAGCGTTTTAAAGGGCTCTCCTTTTTTTGCGGTTTTTCGCTGTCAAATATGTTAAAATGTTTTGAAGTACTGTTCCAACAGCATGCTTTTGTGGTATATTGAAAATGTACATAAATATTTTGAAAGGAGCTGCCCATGCAGTATACTGCCGACAATACGAGCGACGTGATGCTCAATATAAGCGGTTCGAGAGAGCTTTTCGGACAGGACGATTCCATAGAGCTGACAGTGGCGGGCGAGCTTCAGCACAGCGACGGAGCGTATATGCTGTCCTATTCGGACGAGAGATATACGGGCGATACGTCGCACACAGACATAACCGTAAAGGACGGCTCGGTTTTTCTCGTGCGCACAGGCGACGACGAGTCGGAGATGGTGCTGGAAAAGGACAAGCCGTTTGCGTCCGAATACAGAACGCCCTTCGGAAAGCTCAACATGCTTGTGCTACCTACCATGGTGGAGGCCGATATGCACCCGGACAAAGGGCACATAGAGCTGGAGTATATTATGGATATCGCCGGCTCTCAAATACTGAATAAGCTGTCTCTTTCCTATAAAAAGGAAAAGCAGCCGGAAAGGGAGTTATTTACATGAAAGTAGAATGGATGGCACACGCATGCTTTAAGGTGACGCTGGAGGACGGACGCATACTCATATTCGACCCCTTCCACGACTCGATAGGCTATACGCCCATGGACACGACCGCGGATATCGTAATGATAAGCCACGATCACCGCGACCACAGCTGCCTTGACCATATAAGGGGCGATTACAGGGTGATACGCGAGCCCGGCGAGTATGACATCGACGGCGTGCATATAACCGGCATAAAGACCTTCCACGATAAAACGGACGGCACGGACAAGGGCGAGAACATCACATATAAGGTGACCGCCGAGGGCATCACGCTTCTGCACCTCGGGGATCTCGGACATATACCCGACGAGGAGTACTACGAGAAGACGGCGGGCGAGATAGACGTGCTGTTCATTCCCGTGGGCGGCAGCGTCACGCTCAACGGCGAGGAGGCCTTTGAGGTGGCAAAGCGCATCGACCCGAATCTGATCGTGCCTATGCACTATAAGACCATGCTTTTAGAGCTGCATCTCGATACCGTATACGG
>CAYVOZ010000070.1:0-13202 GCA_964453325.1 uncultured Christensenellaceae bacterium
TAGAGCGCTCGCCTGTTAAGCGATCGGTCCGTGGTTCGAGTCCACGCGGGGGAGCCATAGTGGATTTGCAGGTCGCAAATCATCATATTTAG
The DNA here is from genome assembly GCA_964453325.1 of uncultured Christensenellaceae bacterium. Classification (GTDB taxonomy): domain Bacteria; phylum Bacillota; class Clostridia; order Christensenellales; family Christensenellaceae; genus JAZRGP01. The sequence goes on from CAYVOZ010000070.1 coordinate 93, forward strand.
CCATAATTTCCGTATACTTTTGAGGTTCTAGCCAACCTTTATATTTAATACCCCAATTTTGTTTGTTTGCCAGAATCCCATATGCTGGTTTTAAGGTAATATCCAACAATTTGTTGTTATTTAATATAAGGTTCGAGCCAATAGTCATAAGTATTGCTTGCTTGTCTTCTCTGGTGCCTGTTTTGAAGTTGTATTGACATACCCTAGCAAAACCTATTGTATTTTCAACTTTAGTTCTCCAATCATCTAAATCATTATCAGTATTGGTTAATTTTGCCTTAATGTCATTTTTTTCCTGCTCAAGAATTAGTTTTTTTTCTTTGTATGTTTCATCGTCTATAACTTCTTCTATTTTCATATCCAAGATTTTATTTAGGCGTTTTTCAATCTTGGTTAATTCAATTTGTTGTGATTTTAGAGTTTCAACTTTAAAACTTGATTCATCTTTGTGAACCACAGCCAACCACTTCTTTGTCCAGTCAATAAAATCTTGATGGGGAGTAATGTTGGCTAAAACATTATCAATTTGATTTAAAATATCTGTTTCTGTTAGGGGTTTAGAATGACACTTTATTTTTTTATTTTTCTTGGTGCAATGATAATAAACATAGGTGGCAATTCTGCCAGTTTTAATATAATGTTTTGTTTTTGTGGTGGCAGTAATTGCCGAACCACATTCCTGACAACGAAAAAGACCAGTTAGATCAAAGGTATGACTATGAGCTACTGGTTTACCAAATTTTCCCAATGCTTTTTGCACCATATCAAATTCTTCTTTTGTAATCATAGGTTCGTGTTTACCTTTAATCCAAACTCCAGAACCTTTTGGATATTCAAACTCTCCATAATAAAAAGGTTTAGTGATAATGTTGTAGAATGTTGACCTTGAAAAAATTTGTCCATGTTGGTTAGTTAATTTCCAAATCTTTGATGCTTCCTCATAAACTTGTGAAGCCTGTTTTCCTTTTATTATTTCGTGAAACAATCTTTTTACTAACTCAAATCGTTCCTCGTCTTTAACAATTACTTTAAATCCTTTTTTCAGATCAGGAGTATTTTTGTAACCCAAAGGAGCAGATGACGGCATCCATCCCATATTTGCTTTTGCCCCCATTCCTCTTTTTGCATTTACCCCTTTGTCATCAGATTCTTTTTTTGACATCATAAAAACCATACTCATCCAACTTTTATCATCGGGTGTATTTCTATAAATTTTTCCTGGTTTATAAATTTCTTCAATTTGTTTCAAATCCATCATATAAATTACTTTCCCACCATCTAGGGAATTTCTTGCAATACGAGATTCATCCCAAACAACTATTCCTTGAGCTTCGCCATTTTCAATTCTAGTTAACATTTCATTAAACATTTTTCTTCCAATTACATGAGCACTACCAGATTCTTTATATGTTTCAATAACATTTAAACTATTATCTTTAACCACTTTTTGCAATTCTATTTCTTGAGAATCAAGTGATAAAACTTGTCTATCCTCCTGTTCTGAAGATTTTCTACAATAAACAAAAACATTTTTCATAAAATTATATTAAAAAAATAATGCCCCCACTGGTGCAACCAAAACCTATTCGGCTTTGTCCAATGAGGGCATTACTAGGTCGAATAGATTGTTTTGGTTGCATATTAATTATAGCTTATTTAACAGCTATTTGCAAAATATTAACTATCAGATTTATCGAAAAAACCCACATTTTCTAAACATTCATTAAATTCATCTATCATCCATTCACAACTGCATATTGAATCAATTGCACCAGTACTCCATCTACTAATAATTTTGAATAATTTTATGTATTCTTCATCATTTTCTGCTCCTCCAATATGGAAGATTAAGAAGTCAATCTTTTTTTGAATTGGTATTTTTTCTACAAACATATAATCTTGTACTTCTTTTTTATGTTGAGTTAAATTTCTTATAAACATTTTTAATTAATAAATAATAATTGTTATAGTCTTATTCTATTTTTGATAAGCATCACCTCCAAATTTAGTTTTTAATCCCCATTTTTTGAGAATTCCAATAAAATAAACAGGTTTTTTAATTCGAATTTTCCCTTCATTATTTGCCATTTTTGTATAACTCAATGCTTCGAGAAGTCTTGGGATATCGTTATTAAGAGCCAGTAATTGGTAGTACCGAAAACTTTTTGTGTCATCTAATTCACGGGCTAATTTATCAGCAATATAATTCGGTTCTCCAGAAATTTCATTCAAATAATTATTTGTTTTATCTTCTTGTTCTTGGTGTTCTTCTTTAACAGTATTACTGTTAACTGTATTTAAATATTTATTACTATTAACAGTTAACTGTTCTTCCTCTAATTTAAATATTTCAAAAATATCGTCGTCGGTCATAGTCCTTTTTCCATAAATATTTTTAAGCTTTCTATCAATTCTTTTTTAGTTCCACACACCGCTTCATTAATTCCACCACTTTCATAAGTTACGACGACCTCAAATATACAATCTGAGAAATTATTAGCTTTAAGAATGTGACGAATTCTTTTTATTTTCCGACTAGTGACTTTCTTAACTACTCCAGAATTAAAAAATATTTTTAGTGAGATTTTGGGTTTGGTCATTTTTATGTGTATTTTTTTTAATAAATAAATAAACAAGGTTCAACATTTTTTCTGCTTCTATTTCGGCTTCATTAAATTCCAATTCAACACCACACCTCAATTTGTGGATTTGTTGGAATTCAATAATTGCTTCTTTTGGCAAGTTCATAACATTTCATGAATCCTTGCTTTCAGAGTTTTTGTTTGAGCAAAATACTGCGAAGCATCAACTTGTAATTTTTTGTTCCAAAAGTCAGAAATTAGTTCTCGGAGTTGGGGAGTATCATCAAAGCAAAATAAACAGTTGTTATTGATTAAGTCTTTTTCAACAGAAATTATCGGTAGAAAAATTGAGAGTGCTGAAGCCAAAGATAGTGAATTTGTTTTGTATTGATTCATATAACAGAAGCATTTGATTGCTCCTGTTAATCATCTCAATTCGGCGGTAAAACAGGCTTACTTTTTTTCGGGGGATTTTTTGTTGGTTTTTTTATGGAATAAGGCTTGTATTGTTCTGCGGTAATGTTGACCAATGGTATCTGATGTCTTTATATCCTTATCTTTTTCACTTTTAGCAAATTCAATCGCCATATCGTCATATGAAAATTTTCTATCCTTTTTCATTTTATAAACTCTTATTTGATTTTCAGTAAGCAAAAAACTTTTCTTTTCTGGTAATTGATTTAATAGCATTGATAATGCTTCACGATTATTACTTTTCTTTATGTACTCAATAATTGCTTCAGGGAAAATTCTTGAAGTAATTTTTATAAATACTGCTTTTTCTCGGTTATCGTTTTCTGTTTTGAATAAATCATCCTCATTCAAAATTGAAGTAATAGATATTTCGTCATGTTCACTCATATTAGGACTTTGGGGTAAAACAAAATTGGAGAGTAATACAGTTTTAAGCTGTTTAGCGACAAATTGGTCACAATCAAACTCATTTAAAATCCTCTCCACTTCCTTGTCAGCTTTCTTAACCACACCATCGGAATCGTTTAATCTTAAATATTCTTCATAATCCAAACCGTCAACTGGTATTCCTATAATCTGTCGTGTTTTCACTATCTCCTTTTCAAACTGAGTATTTATTTCAAGTCCTTTAGTTCTCCAATAGTCTTCTTCCGAAAAACCTAATAAACCAACTTCTTGGTTATATTTTAGAAACTCATCGCGTGTAAAAACTGGTGTTATAGGTGTTCCACCAAAAACAAAAGATATTTCCATTTGTATTTAATATTTATATTTAAATCTATAATATTATCTCTTATTTACGCCAAAATAGACAATATTAGCTTTACTTCTGTTCAAGTTAAATCGCAATTATTTTTTATTGGACTGTCTAGCTTTTTATATAATCTTATTCTTCTAAATATTAGATAAGAAGCAATTAAGAATACTGGATAAGCGAATAAATCAAAATCCATTAGTTTCCAAAAAATGACCATTACAACCATTCCAGCAAAAGCTAAAAATAAACTAAAAATAATATCTCTAATTAAGTCAAATGCATTTTTCATTTTTTTCTTTTTTAGTTTTATTAAATTCCATATTATTTGTCTAAAAAGTTAATTAAACGATTAACTAATTTGGCTAATAGTTTTAGTAATCTAATAAAAAATTTGTTTAATTGTGGCAAAATACCTTTGTAAACAATTTTTTCTGTTTCTATTCTGATGATTTTATATTTTTCAGTTCTTGTTTTAATTTGATTTCCGAATGGTACTTTAATTTCTATCAAAGATCTTCCTGGGATTGGAGCAATTATTTCAACATCACCAGTAGGGGAAGCGATCGCCATTGCCAAATCCTTATTTAATTTTGTGAGGTTTTCTATCGGAGTACCTAAAGCAATTTCAAGATTAAAATCGATATCTTTTTCGTTTTTATTTATTTCAACAACTCTTGCAATTACACCATGACTTTCTAATGTCATCTCTATCATCAAGGCAATTTTTCTTATATCAAGTTTATTTTCTTTTACATTATCTTTTTGTCGAATAGTTGCTTTATTCATAACCTGATTATACCTTTTTGTTTGAAACTTTACTGTCAAATAAGCTTGTATTTGTATTATTTATTATTGAGGGCTTTCGTGTAGATATTATCGAATAATTAGGAGTAATTAAGTTTGACAAATAATAAAAAATATCTATATAAAATATTCTTAAAAACACAGCAAAAATAATGTAATTGAACTAGAAAATTGCTCATATTTAATAATCGAGATATTTATCATCAATATTGATTATTGGAGATTTTCATTAGCTCACAGAGTAAACATATCTTCATTTAATGTATGCAAAATGTCAAATTGGTTTGATGATTGTGGTGAAAATTAAGCAACTTGATTAAATAAAGTATGTGTCAAGGCGGTATAATCAAAACAGCATTAATAGTAAAAAACTATTATTGCATCATAAAAATATAATATGACATTTAATGAAAATTCCAGAGTAAAAATTCCTGCAATAGTGCATTTAACTAGACTTGGATATAAATACTTATCATTAAAAGATCCTGAAATTAAAAAACAAATCGATCCATCGACAAATATTTTTACTAGCATTTTTTTTGAAAGTATTAAGAAAATTAACCCAGAAGTAGATGTTGAAGAGGTTGAAAAAGCATTTGAAAATATTAAACATGAACTAGGAAATGATGATTTGGGAAGAGAGTTTTATGAACGCTTAGTAAGTAAACGAGATAATATTAGAATTATTGATTTTGAAGATTTTTCAAGGAATAATTTTAATGTTGTAACAGAACTACCTTGTATAAATGGTGACGATGAATTCAGACCAGACATAACAATCCTTATTAATGGAATTCCACTTAGTTTTATTGAAGTTAAGAAGCCAAATAATGAAGAAGGAATTAAGGCAGAATACGATCGAATTAATGGTCGTTTTAAAAACGAAAAATTCCGAAAATTTATAAATATTACTCAATTGCTTATTTTTTCCAATAATATGGAATACGACGATCCAGTATTAGGAAACTTAGCAGGTGCATATTATGCAACTCCATCACGAAATCAGAATGTATTTTTCAACTATATGAGAGAACAACGTGAATCAGAAATAGTTGACGAAGTAAAAGAAATTAATAATGATTATGAAGATTTAATTTTGGAAGATAATAACCTTGAAATTATAAAAACAAGCTTAGAATACACGACTAATAAGAGAAAAGATACACCAACAAACAAAATAATTACTTCAATTTTATCTAAACCAAGATTAAAAACTTTTTTACAATTTGGAATTGCATATGTTGAATATGAAGATGAGGATACGCATGAAAGAATAATTAGTAAACAAATAATGCGTTACCCTCAATTTTTTGCAACCAAAGCAATTGAAGATAAATTATATAATGGGATTAAAAGAGGAATTATATGGCATACACAAGGTAGCGGTAAAACAGCTCTTGCTTATTACAATGTTAATTATTTGACTGATTATTATCGCAAAAAAGGAATTATTCCAAAATTTTATTTCATTGTTGACAGACTAGACCTTTTAACACAAGCAACCAAAGAATTTAGTTATAGGGGGTTGATTGCAAATAATATTAGCAATAAAGATGCTTTGATAAGGGATTTTCATAATAATTCAGCAGTATCAAATCCATCAGGGAAACCAGAAATTACGGTAGTTAATATTCAAAAGTTTAAAGACGAAACTCAAGCGCTAAATAATAGCGATTACGATATAAAAGTTCAAAGAATATATTTTCTTGATGAAGCTCATAGAAGTTATGATCCAAAAGGGAGTTTTTTAGCGAATCTTTACAATTCAGACAAAGAAGCAGTAAAAATTGCATTAACAGGAACACCACTTATTATTTTGAAATCCAAAGAATCTGATGAAATAGAAGATAGTAAAACAACAAGAAATATTTTTGGTGATTATATTCATAAATATTATTACAATGATTCTATACGTGATGGTTATACTTTGAAATTAATTAGAGAAGAAATTGAAACAGACTATAAAATAAAACTTCAATCGGCTTTAGAAGAAATAACTGTAAAAGTAGGAGATCTTGATAAGCATGATTTATTTTCGCATAGTCAATTTGTAGAACCAATGATTGAATACATTATGACTGATTTTAAGAATAGTCAAATAAGATTTGGTGAGAAAATAGGTGCAATGGTTGTTTGTGATAGCTCAAAACAGGCTAGAAAAATGAAGGTTCTTTTTGATGAAAAATACAAAGATGATTTTAAATCTGCATTAATCTTGCATGATGAAGGAGATAAAGAAACTCGAAAAAGTCAGGTTGATAAATTTAAAAAAGGTAAAATAGATATTCTTTTTGTCTACAATATGCTTCTAACTGGTTTTGATGCTCCAAGACTAAAAAAATTATATCTTGGGAGGGTTGTCAAATCGCACAACTTACTACAAACACTCACTAGAGTAAATAGACCTTATAAAAAATTTAAAGTTGGATATGTAGTTGATTTCGCTGATATTAGTAAAGAATTTGATGCAACAAATAAGGCATATTTTGATGAATTAAATCGAGAATATGGGAATAATCTTGATGGAGAAAAAGGACAAGATGTGTTCGGGTCGTTATTTATGAGTGAAGATGAAATAACTAAGCAAATTGAAGAAATAAAATCTGAATTATTCCGGTTTAATACAGAAAATGCCGAAACTTTTTCTAATCAAATAAATGAAATAATTGATCGAAAAGAAATGATAGAGATAAAGAAAGTATTGGAAAATGCAAGAAATATTTACAATATGATTCGGTTGTTCGGTCATTTTGAATTATTAGAAAAATTAGATTTTAAAAAAATTAATCAACTTTACAATGTGGTTTCTGAAAGACTAGATCTTTTAAATTTTGCCGAGGCGCAAAGGAATGGAGATTTAAGTCATGAATTACTAAATACAGCAATTGAAAATGTATATTTTAATTTTAAAAAAATTAGTGAAAAAGAATTATCTCTATTAGCTAATGAGGAACAAGATTATGCCAGAAAGGCACGAATTGCATTAGCTGGTATTGAAGATACAAAGGATTTATATTATTTATCTTTGCTCGAAGAATTAGCAAGGCTTTTGAGTAAATATAATATTCAAGATCAGACCACTCTTGATGCTGATGCGATGAATGAAGGTATTAAAGATTTTAAAAACCTATACGAGAAAATTAAAAAATTAAACAATCAAAATAATTTACTAAAAGAAAAATACAGAGGGGACGTGAAATATATGAGAACTCATAAACGAGTTAGAGATACTAATTTATTTACTAAAGGTGATGAAGAAATATATAAGATATTGATTGAAGCGAAAGATAAGATTGATGATTCTATTGAGAATATGAATGATGTTTTATCTAATAAAGCTTACTTTATTAATTTAGTTGGACAAAAAACCATTAATAGCTTTGACAGCGCAAAGTACGCAATAAATTCCAAAGTTCTCAATGTTGTTAAAGACAATTTGTCTGATGAATATATAGAACAATTAAAATAAAAATATGAATACAGATTATAAAAACAAAACCAAAGATTTAATTGATAACTTAAAAACAGTTTGTAGTAAGGAAGGTTTAGGAAATGATGCAAATGAATATAAAATTATTACTCAAGCCTTCTTGTACAAATATTTAAATGACAAATTTATTAATGATATTAAAATTGTTGAACCAGAACTTTCAAGTATAAGTAATATTACTGAGTATTTAAAAAAATATGATAAATCAAAATATGAATTAATGCTTTCTCGCCTTGATGCTGGAAGTGCTAGATTGAAGCCAGAACATTTAATTTCTCATTTGTTTTCAAATTCAACTCAACCCGATTTCGCCAAATTATTTGACAACACTTTGAACGATATTGCAGTTTTAAACAGTGATATTTTTTCAGTTCAAACTATTGGTGGAGCTAGGATTAGATTGTTCGATCAGGAGTTAATTAGAAATGCAATTCAAGACGAAGCTAACCGGGATAATTTTGCCAGGTCAATAATAAATAAACTAGCAGAGAGTAAATTTAATTTTGAAGAAATAATGAATGAGGGTTTTGATTTTTTCTCTACCATGTTTGAATACATGATCAAAGACTATAACAAAGATGGTGGTGGTAAATATGCAGAGTATTACACTCCACATTCTGTGGCAAAAATCATGGCTAGTATTTTAGTAGATAGTTCAGTTTCTAATGTAACTGTATATGATCCAGCGGCTGGTTCTGGGACATTATTAATGAATATGGCACATGCGATTGGTGAAGATAAATGTAGTATTTATAGTCAGGATATTTCGCAAAAATCATCAAACTTACTTCGTTTGAATCTTATATTAAATAATTTAGCTCATTCAATAAATCATGTAGTTCAGGGAAATACTATTACCATACCAAAACATATAGACAAGAGATTTGATTATATTGTTAGCAATCCGCCATTTAAATTAGATTTTAGTGATGAATATAGCCAAATAATCAGTTTGAGTAATGTTGGTGATCGTTTCTTTGCTGGAGTGCCAAAAATACCAAACGCAAAAAAGGATTCAATGTCAATTTATTTGCTTTTTATTCAACACATTATGTACATGCTCTCGGATAATGGAAAAGCAGCAGTAGTAGTACCAACAGGATTTATTACAGCTCAAAGTGGAATAGAGAAAAAAATTAGAGAAAAATTGATTGATAAAAAATGGTTAAAAGGTGTAGTTTCGATGCCAAGTAATATTTTTGCCACAACAGGTACTAATGTTTCAATAATTTTTATTGATAAAACCAATAAAGATAAAGTGGTTTTAGTTGATGCATCTAAACTGGGAACAAAAGTTAAAGAAGGTAAAAATCAAAAAACTTTGCTTTCTTCAGAAGAAGAACAAAAAATTATTAATGCTTTTAAATCTAAAGAGCCAATTGATGATTTTTCTGTAATATTAGACTATAACGAAATTAAAGAAAAAAACTATTCCTTCAGTGCCGGACAATATTTTGAAGTAAAGATTGAATATACAGATATTACGTCAGAACAGTTCGAAGAAAAAATGGCTAATTACAAAAAGAATTTAAATAACCTTTTTGCTGATTCAAAAACTGTAGAAGAAGAAATAAAAAATCAATTATCTAAAATAAAATATGAGTAATAAGTGGAAATGTGACAAATTAATTAGTCTATGCACGAAAATTGGTGATGGATTACATGGTACTCCAGAATATTCTACTAGTACAGATTATTTTTTTATAAATGGGAATAATTTAGATAATGGAAAAGTTAAAATTACAAAAGATACAAAAAAAATAACTGAATCTGAGTATAAAAAAAACTATATTGCCTTAAATGATAAAACATTGCTTCTTGGGATAAATGGATCAATAGGAAATATGGCTTTTTATAACAATGAAAAAATAATGCTTGGTAAAAGTTCAGCTTATTTAAATTTTAAAACCAATATAAACAGTTTTTATTATTACTATTTTCAACTAAAAGAAATACAAAAGTATTTTTATAATGTCGCCACAGGTTCAACAATAAAAAATCTATCATTAAAATCAATTCAAGATTTTATTGTTCCAATACCAGAAGAAACTGAATGGAAAAATATTGTATCTATTCTTTCCATTCTCGATTCTAAAATTGAAATTAATAATAAAATAAATGTGGAATTAGAGCAACTGGCGAAAACTTTGTATGATTATTGGTTTGTGCAGTTTGATTTTCCTAATGAAAATGGTAAACCATATAAAAGTAGTGGAGGAAAAATGGTTTGGAGTGAACAATTAAAAAAAAATATCCCAAATACTTGGGAAGTAAAGAAAATTTCAGATTTATTACCAGTTTTAACAGGAAAACAGGATGCAAATTTTGCATCAGAAAATGGAAAATATAATTTTTTTACTTGCGGGGAGGATATTTTAAATTGTGACAAATATGAATTTGAAGGAAAAGCTATTCTTGTCGCAGGAAATGGAAATTTCAATATTAAACTTTATGAAGGCAAGTTTAATGCTTATCAAAGGGTTTATGTCTTAATTCCAAATAATGATGATCACTATACCGTTGTATATTTAGCGATTAAAGACAGAATTAAATCATTCTCAAATTCTTCTTGCGGATCAATTGTAAAGTTCATTACGAAGGGAGATATCGAAAATATATTTGTAGCTTTACCAAAAAATGACTTTTCAGAATATTTTACGAAATTAAACACATTAACAAAAAAAATTGAATTAAACATTTTAGAAAATCAAAAACTTGCAGAACTTCGAGATTGGCTCTTACCAATGTTAATGAATGGGCAGGTTAAGGTTAATTAAAATTAATTAATAAAAAAAAGACAAAATTAATGATACAAACAGAAAGCAAACAAAAACAAGGAATAGTCTATATTTTAACCAATGCTTCAATGCCTGGTTATATCAAGATTGGAATGACACAAACATCTGTTGAGCAAAGAGTTAAGGAGTTATCACGATCATCTGCGGTACCTATTCCTTTTGAGTGTTATTATGCTGTTCGTGTTGCCGATGTTCACCAAGTTGAGTCCTCTTTACATGACGGCTTTGGTGATCATAGAGTAAATCCGAAAAGAGAATTTTTCCAACTTGCACCAGAGCGGGTAGTAGCTATATTAAAACTTCTTTCAATTGGAGAAGTATTGATTTCATCAGACGCGGGCGTAGAAAATAAAGCGGATGCAATAGCTCTAGAAGCAGCGAATAAAAGAAGATCTGCTTTTAATTTTGAGATAGCAAATATTTCAGCTGGTTCAGAATTAAAGTTTATCCGTGATGAAAAAATAGTGTGTACTGTTGCCCAAGACCAAAAACATGTAAATTATCAAGGAGAAATAATGTCGGTATCATCAGCCGCCCAAAAAGCTCTTGGAAGTAAGTGGCAGGTTCAAGGACCTGCTTATTGGACTTATGAAGGTGAAATTTTAGATGAAAGAAGACAAAGAATTGAGGACGGTATCCTAACCGAAAAAGAGATAGAAGAAGCTGGAGATCAATGGATTCAAGAACAAAATGATATTGAAAGAGGAAAATAGAACAAAATATATCAACTCAACTTTTCAAAATTATAAAAAAATATAAGGGGTGATTATTTTTTATCAGTCAAAGTTTCTTTAATCCTTATTTTTCTATTTACTAACCACTTTACTGGGTCTACATCCAAAAGTGAGGGGTGGGGTGTTCTGGTGGTAAATAAGTTGTAAAATTGTTTATGAACAAAGATTCAAGATTGAAACAATTAGAAGTAAGACTAGATAAATTGGAAAAACTTGTTTTAAAGACAAATAAGTATATTACTTATATGGAGCTAAGAAGTTCCGGTTTAGATCCTGCGTACGATGATGCTTTGAAGCTAATAAAAGGAAAAGAGTTTATTACTTATCATTGGCTTCAATCAAAATTAGATATTGGTTATGCTAGAACCCAGAATGTACTAGATAAATTGGAAGAAGAAGGGAAAATAGAACATAAAATAGATAATAGGGAAAAAAGAAAAGTTAAAATATAAAAAAAATGAAACAAACACTACATTTTCAATCAGAACAAGAATTTCAAAATTTTGTTGGTCAATTATTTTCAGCAGAGTTTCCAAATTTTCAAGCAATTGAAGGAGCAGGTGGTGATGGAGGATTGGACGGATTAGATGGAAATACAATTTATCAAGTATTTTTTCCAGATTTGAAAAACAGGAATCACAGTAGATATAAGGGAAAAATTGATAGTGACTTGCCAAAAGCGATAAAAACCGCTGAAAAATTAGACATTGATTTGGCTCGCTGGATATTAATTGTTCCAGAAGATTTGAGATTTGAAACTATCGGTTACCTAAATCAAAAAAGTAAAGAAAAAGGTATTGTTTGTCTGGCTTGGGGAGCTACTAAGTTGAATGAACTAATAAACAAACACCCCCACATTAGAAATTCATTCCCTGGAATTTTTTTACCCGATGTTAGAGATGATATTAGTGACGTAAAAATTAGTATTGATAATCTTTCAAGACCGAAAACTTTGACAAACGTTGAAATAGTAACTGATAAAGATTTTCAAAGTATAAAAAATAAAATCACTGAAGAATTTCACCAAAAAGCTAAGGGGGCTAGCATTAGGTTTGGAGATTCAAGTGCATCACAGGCATCAAGTGTGATATACCAAAAAGAAGCAAACACAAAAATGGATGAGCTTAGAATTAAAAAAGAAAGAAGCGATAAGGCATTTGAATTAGAAAAACAGGATATAGAAGTAACATATGACAAAATTCTTCAAACTGCAAAGGAAGAAATGAATAGTAGGGGATTAAGTAGTTCTGGTATTGCCAATAAAAGATATTCTGAAATTGAAGACCAAAAAATCCGAGAAATTGGAAAACTTAAACTAAAATATGGTAAGGATAGTGATTAAATAACTTCTTTTTTAGTTTTAATATTCGCACACAGCAGTCCTGATTGAATCCAAGACGGGGAGCCCAGTTATCTTTACTCGAACTGATCCATTCTCGATTAGTTCTTTTATGTCTTTAGATAGGTAATA
>CAYVOZ010000071.1:0-13058 GCA_964453325.1 uncultured Christensenellaceae bacterium
AAACGAGCCGCACAGGTGAGAGAGTATCTCTATGAAAACGGGCTGGGTGAGTTCCGCTGCACATGAAATAATGCCCGCGCGGCGGCTGTTAAATCATGGTTTATGCCATTCACACACTTCATTTTTTCCTCCGCATGGTGTATTATGGTCGGGTACTGACTATAGACCTGCGGAGGTAGTTTTTTTTGAACGATCAGATAATCATAAGGGGAGCGAGAGAGCACAACCTTAAAAATATAGATGTTACACTGCCGAGGGATTCGCTCATCGTGTTCACTGGCATATCCGGCAGCGGCAAATCCTCTCTTGCGTTTGACACGATATACGCGGAGGGACAGCGCCGCTATGTCGAGTCGCTCTCGTCCTATGCGCGTATGTTCTTAGGCCAGATGGACAAGCCGGACGTGGACTTTATAGGCGGACTTTCGCCCGCTATTTCCATAGATCAGAAGACTACGAGCCATAACCCGCGCTCCACCGTGGGTACGGTCACGGAGATACACGACTATCTGCGCATACTGTTTGCGCGCGCGGGAGTGCCTCACTGCGTAAAATGCGGAAGACCCATAGAGCGGCAGACCGTCGACCAGATGACGGAGACGGTCATGCGAATGGGCGAGGGTACGCGCGTTACGATTTTAGCGCCGGTCATACGCGCAAAAAAGGGCGAGCATAAAAAGGTGCTTGAGAACCTTGCAAAGCTGGGCTTTGTCCGCGCGCGAGTGGACGGCGAGATGAGAGAGCTTGAGGAGGATATCGACCTCGTAAAGAACAACAAGCACTCCATAGAGGCCGTCGTTGACAGGATAAAGGTAAAGGACGGAGTACAGGGCAGAATATCCGACTCGCTCGAGACGGCCTTAAAGCTGGCGGACGGTCTGGCGTTTGTGCTCAATAACGATACTGATACAGAGCAGGTGTTCAGCGAGAAATACGCGTGTCCCGACTGCGGCATATCCATAGGCGAGATAACCCCGCGCATGTTCTCGTTCAACAGCCCGTTCGGCGCATGCCCGGACTGCATGGGACTCGGCGTGATAATGCGCATCGACGAGCGCGCGGTCATAGCCGATCCGAATAAATCAATCGCGGACGGCGCGATACACGTCACGGGCTGGAACCTTGCGGGATGGGATAAATGGAACGTGCAGCGCGTGAGCGCGGTCGCAAAGCAATACGGCTTTTCGATGGATACGCCGTGGAACGAGCTGACGGAGGAGGCGCGGCATATCGTGCTCTACGGCTCGGGTGAGGACGAGATACCCATACACTATGTCGGCAATCACGGCACGTCGGACTATATGATGAAATTCGAGGGCGTTATCCCCAACCTCGAGCGGCGCTTTGCGGAGACCGGCTCCGAGGGAGTGAAGCGCGAGATAGCCCAGTATATGTACGAGAGCGAGTGCCAGAGCTGCCACGGAAAGCGGTTTAAGCCGGAGACGCTGGCGGTAAAGCTCGGCGGGCTCAATATAGCCGAGGTCTCGGACATGCCGGTCATAAAGATAAAGGAGTTTCTGAACACGCTCGTGCTCGATGCGCGTCAGCGCGCGGTCGCGGACAGGGTGCTCAAGGAGATGAACGCAAGGCTGCAATTTTTGATAGACGTGGGGCTCGATTATCTCACGCTGTCCCGGTCTGCGGGTACGCTCTCCGGAGGAGAGGCTCAGAGAATACGCCTCGCGACGCAGATAGGCTCCGGGCTCATGGGTGTGCTGTATATACTCGACGAGCCGAGCATTGGCCTGCATCAGCGCGACAACGCCAAGCTGCTCTCCGCCTTAAAGGGCTTAAGGGACCTTGGGAATACTCTCATAGTCGTGGAGCACGACGAGGAGACGATGCGCGAGGCGGACTATCTTTTAGATATCGGGCCGGGCGCGGGAGTGCACGGCGGGAGCATCGTCGTGCAGGGAACGCCCGCCGAGGTCATGAAATGCAAGGACTCGGTCACGGCGGACTATCTTTCCGGCAGAAAGGTCATACCCGTCCCGGAGAAGCGCAGAGAGGTCACGGACAGATCTATACGCGTGAAGGGCGCGCGGGAGAACAACCTTAAAAACATAGACGTGGATATACCCGTCGGCGTTATAACCGCCGTGACCGGAGTATCGGGCAGCGGAAAATCCAGCCTTATAAACGAGATAGTGTTCAAGAGCGCGGCGGCGCAGATAAACAAGTCGAACGTGCGCGCGGGCAAATGCGACAGCATAGAGGGGCTTGAATACCTCGACAAGGTCGTAAACATCGACCAGTCGCCCATAGGCCGCACTCCGAGATCCAACCCCGCGACGTATACCGGCGTTTTCGATACCATACGCGACATGTTCTCGCGCACGCCGGACGCCCGCGCGAGAGGGTATAATAAGGGACGCTTTTCCTTTAACGTCAAGGGCGGACGCTGCGAATACTGCAAGGGCGACGGAGTTATCACTATAGAGATGCACTTTCTGCCGGACGTTTACGTTCCCTGCGAGGTCTGCGGAGGAAAGCGCTATACAAAGGAAACGCTCGAGGTAAAATATAAGGGAAAGAGCATATACGACGTGCTCGATATGACAGTGGAGGACGCGTGCGAGTTCTTTAAGGGCATATCCAAGATAGAAGGAGTGCTCCGTGTGCTTAACGACGTGGGGCTCGGATATATAAAATTAGGTCAACCGTCCACTACGCTTTCGGGCGGAGAGGCGCAGCGCATAAAATTAGCGACCTATCTCTCGCGAAAGCAGACGGGCAGCACGCTCTTTCTCCTCGACGAGCCCACGACCGGACTGCATACAGCGGACGTGCGGAGGCTCATAGAGATGATAGACAGGCTCGCGGGCAAGGGCAATACGGTCATAGTCATCGAGCATAATCTGGACGTCATAAAGTGTGCGGACTATATAATCGATCTCGGCCCGGAGGGCGGCGACCGCGGAGGCACGGTCATAGCCACGGGTACGCCGGAGCAGGTCGCGGCGATCCCCGGGAGCTATACCGGGCAGTTCCTGAAAAAGGTGCTTAAGTAATGTTTTTAAAGCGTACCGTGAGGCTCGTGAAACGCATAGATCTGACGATGTGGGGCATGCTCTTGCTCATGCTCTTCGGCTATGTGCTCATACACGACGTTTTCGGCGGCACGCTATTTTCATACCATCCGTGGGACAGCTATACGCTGCAAGCGATAGCGTGGAAAAACGGAGAGCTGACCATAGACGGCAGCGTGTATACCTAGCTCGAGCTCGCGCAGTATAACGGCAGCTTTTATCTGTCGTTCCCGCCAGTGCCGTCTGTGCTGGTGTTCCCGCTCGTGCTGATATTCGGGGAGAGCACCCCGTCGAATTTAGTCGTCGCGATATACGCCATGATTGCGGCAGCCGCCGCGTATAAGGCGCTGCGCCATACCGGCACATCGGAGCTGCCGTCGGCGTTTCTTGCCGTCTTTATCGTATGGGGCAGCAACATGATGTGGATGTCCACTGTCGGCGGAGTATGGTTCATCGCGGCGGGCGCAAACCTCATGCTGCTAATGCTGTCCGTGCTGTGCGCAGTCAAGAACAGGCGCTGTGCGGCGTTTGCGCTTGCCGCTCTGGCGGTGGGCTGCCGTCCGCTCTCGCTCGTGTATTTTTTGGCGCTGATGGCGTACTTTGCCGTTGCGGATAAGGACAAGGGCGGGCTTTTGAGGCGGCTGCTCTCACAGTGGAAATATCTCGTCATACCCGCGGCGATAGGCGCCGCATACATGGTATATAATTATATGCGGTTTGACGATCCGCTTGTATTCGGGCATAAGTATCTGCCGGAATTTGCGAACGAGGCACAGTTCGGCTTTCAGTATCTGGGTACGAACCTGCGCAATATCTTTCTGCGCCCGGTGACGGTGAATGCGAACGGCACGCTGTCATATCCAATATTCGACGGCTTTCTTTTCTATGTGGCGAACCCTATATTCTTCGTGCTCGGCGTGCGGGTCGTCTGCGATATCATAAAAAAGCGCATGGACGCAGTGCGCATAACGACGCTCGCTGCTCTCGCGGCGAATCTTTTCATGCTATGCCTGCACCGCACGTTCGGAGTGTGGCAGTTCGGCGCGAGATTTTTGGTGGACATGGTCGCGTTTACCGTGTTTTATCTCATTTACCGCGGCTGGAGGCCGAAGAAGTGGGAATATTTCGCGGGCTGCTTCGCCATACTGTTTAACGTATACGGAGCGTTTGCGATGCACTTCCTGTATGCATAAGTTTTGGTGCGTTATGGTTAGATTTTTATTAAATATTGGGGTTGAACTGCGCGGGAAATTTTGTTAATATTAGGATTGCACAGAGCCGGAAAAACCGGCAGAAATACCGAAATTTTTTGAGGAGGTCATTTGAATGGCTACTAAACAATATTTTGAGCTCGATCAGATAAAAGAGGGTCCTTATTTTAACTCTATAAAGACCATCGTTGAGACAGCCTTCTACGGCAACAACGTTTATCCCGTAGAGACGCCCAAAGAGGCCTATAAGCTTGCAGTCAACAGCCCCGGCACGATAGTGACGGATATGGAGATATTCGAGCCCGAGAAGAACGGCCTGCCCGCAGGAGCAAAGGTGCTCGTATTCAACGACGGCGGAGTGCAGGGACGCTGCGCGGCGGCAAGACGCATTTTAGGCGAGCCGGACGTAACCGTTGCAAAATACAGCCCGATAATCCGCGACGCAATATACAACACGCGCTATAAGAAAATGTACACCACGTCCGCATACGTCGGACTTTCTCCCGAGTTCATGGTAAAGGCGCATCTGTGCATACCCGAGGGCGAGGAGAACATAATGCTGTCCTGGCTCCTCAATTTCCAGTACTGCAACGAGCAGTATAACGAGATGTACGCAAACTCCAAGAAGATCGACGGAGAGAGCGATATATACTTCTTCTCCGATCCTCAGTGGAAGCACCCGGATTTCCCGCTCGGACTCGCGTTCTTCGATCCCGCTCACAACGTAGCCTGTGTGCTCGGAATGAGATACTTCGGCGAGCACAAGAAGGGCACGCTCACGCTCGCATGGGGCATCGCCAACAGAAACGGCTACTGCGCATGCCACGGCGGTCAGAAGAGATACAACTTCCCGGATCACTCCTATGTCGCGGCTGTTTTCGGACTGTCCGGCTCGGGCAAATCCACGATCACCCATGCAAAGCACGACGGCAAATACGACGTCACGGTGCTGCATGACGACGCGTTCGTTATCTCCACGGGAGAGACCGCATACTCCGTCGCTATGGAGCCGACCTACTTTGACAAGACGCAGGACTATCCCGCGAACCATCCCGACAACAAGTATCTGCTCACAGTGCAGAATAACGGCATAACCCTCGACGCAAACGGCAGGAAGGTCATAGTCCCCGAGGATATCAGAAACGGCAACGGCCGCGCGATAAAGTCGAGGCTCTGGAGCCCCAACCGCGTCGATCTCTTCAAGGAGCCCGTCAACGCCATAATCTGGCTCATGAAGGACCCGACCCTGCCGCCTGTTTTGAAGATCAACAACAGCGTTATAGCCTCCGTCATGGGCGCGACCCTCGCGACCAAGCGCACGACCGCCGAGAGACTGGCCGCGGGCGTAGACCCCAACGCACTCGTCGTCGAGCCGTATGCAAACCCGTTCCGCACCTATCCGCTCGCGAGCGACTATACGAGCTTTAAAAAGCTGTTCGAGGAGAACAACGTTGAGTGCTATATCTTCAACACCGGCTTCTTCATGGAGAAGAAGATACCGAAGGAAGTCACGCTCGGCAGCCTTGAGCAGATAGTCGAGAAGAAGGCGTCCTTCAAGCCCTTCGGCAAGATCGAGGGCATGGAGTATCTGCCTGTAGAGGGCTTTGTTCCGGACTTCAAGGACGCGAACTATGCCGACCAGTTCTCCAAGCGCATGCAGGACCGCGTGAAGTTCATCGAGGACTGCAAGACCGTCAAGGAAGGCTTTAACAAGCTGCCCGAGGAGGCTCTCGACGCAATGAAGAAGGTCGCAGAAGAAGCGAAGTAAATAACGGATCATTCATCAGACCGGCGCGGGGCTCACGGCTCTTAAGCGCCGGTCTGACATTTATTTAAAGGAGAAACGAATATGGAAATGCTGCCGGTTGGAGTGAGAAGAGACGGCTCTTATTATACCCAGATAGAGTGGGCGAGCCATACGGAAAAGGACCCGATGCTTTGGGTATGCAACGTCATACGCGACGACAACGAGCGCAACGGCGGAACATGGGGAGCCAACACGTTCGGCCCCGCGGAGCTCGTGCTGAGCTTCTTCGGCGAGGAGCAGAAGGTGAGCAAGGTAAAGTTTTACAGAAACGTGGGCGTGACAATATCCGTCATAGGCGAGCTCGCCAAGAAGGTGGATATATGGTACACCGACGACGATGTACTAAATAAGCTCAGAAAAGCAGACGACTCCATAGACGCCGTCAAATGGACCCATGCGCAGACCGTGGATATCGGAAGAGAGTTCGGCTGGCAGGAGGTCGCGCTCGATAAGCCCTTCACCGCAAAGTATGTGCGCTTTACGCTCGTCGAGAACGACAGCGAGACGATAGACTGGGTCGAGATGAACCAGATAAAGATATACGGCTGATAAGCCGCATGAAAAAAGCTCCCCCGACGGAATTATAGTTCGCCGGGGGAGCTTCATTATATCGCGCTTACTTCGAGAACAGCGTGCGGTATTTGTTCGCCGCCGTCCACATGGCGTGTATGTTGGCGGGATCGACCGTCGCCTGTATGTTGTGCGAGGGAGCCACGAAATATCCGCCGTCCGTGCCGAAGATCTCTATGAGGCGCTTGACCTCTGCGTCCACCTGCTCGGGAGTGTAATTCTCGAGCACGGTCTGCGTGTCCACGCCGCCCCAGAAGCAGAGCTCCTTGCCGAATGTCTTTTTGAGGCGCTCGGGCTCCATTTTTGCTGCGGAGACCTGCACGGGGTTAAGAATATCCACGCCGATATCGATAAGGTCGGGCAGCAGGTCGAAGCAGGAGCCGCAGGAGTGGTGCAGCAGCTTTGCGTTCGTCTTGGACTTTACAAAGTCGTATACGCGCTTTGCGTACTTTTTGACGTATTTCTTATACATTTCCGGAGCAATGAGGCAGCGATCCTGCATGCCGAGGTCGTCGTTGCAGCATACGACCGTCAGTATATCGCCTACCTCGGAGAGCATCTGATCAAGCATGCCCATCCAGTACTCCACGACGTGATCCATGAGTGCCTCGGCTATCCTCGGCTCCTCGTAAAAGTCGCAGAGGAAGTCCTCCCATCCGCGTATCCAAAGCGAGCCCTCGAACGGCCCTAATGCGAGGAAGTCCGTCACGAGCGCATAGCCCTGATCGTAATATTTAAGCGCCTGCTCGCGGACGCCCTTTCTGATGCCGGGATCATACGGGTCCGGCCACGGGTAGTTTTTGATATCGTCCATGGTGATGGGCCCGCTTAAGGGCCGCTCGGCGACGTCATAATAATAGAGTATGGGCTTCAGCTTTACGCCGAAGGCGTCTATGACCGAGCCGTCCTCGGGGTCAAAGTGATCGTCAAACGGGTTCTCTCTCTCGCCGGGGCGAAGCATGCGGAAATCCGCGTTGAACTGCTCCTGAATCTGCGGCGGTGTGATGACGGTCTGCACGGTCTGCCATGTCACGACCTCGTCATACGGTCCGATGTCATATGCCTTTGCATAGCGGCGCAGAGCCTCTTTTGTATACTGGTCGTTGGACGTGCTGCCTATCGAAAGCGGCAGCATATCCGGCTGCTTGTGACTGAGCGCGCATAAAACTCTTTCTCTGCTTGTCATGATACACCTCGCATTTGTAAAAATATTGTCGCTGAATACACTTATTCCATATAATGCATTTCTTATAAACAGCATAACATATCCCGCGCATGGAATAAACATCAAAAAATCAAAAATTGTTGTTATTTATGCTCCGACCCCGGTTTGACAGCCCGGACGACGGATATTATGATGGCGTCAAAAGAAAACAGCTATAACAGGAAATATTTTGGAGCGGGCAGCGTCTTAACTGTATTGAAAAGTATGATTTTATGCCGACTGAACTATTGCCTGCTTTCGGTGTTGTTTTCAGGAACCGTTGACATTACTGCCCGCTCCATGTATATTGTGAATGAGGCCATCGTTGAGCAACCCCCCGGGCACTGAGACCCGGGCACTCAGCATCAACTGCATGGTCTCATTTGTATTCCAATTGAATAAGCTCATTTATGTGACAGAGCGCTGCTGCGGACAAACCGGAAACGGTAAATGAAGAAGGGAGACTTCTTTACTTAGACAGTGAGGGATATGATATCTCGCTGGCGAATCCGCTACCATTGCGGCTTCCCCAGCTTGAAAACATATCCCTCGATGCGAATGTAACAAAGGACAGAGAGATTGTCAAGGAGTTCAAACGACGAGGCGCCGAAAAAGCAATAAAAAAGACTGATACCGCGCACCTCTCCTACAAGCACGAAGAGAACATATAGTTGGCGTCATAGTGGACGAAGGGTTCAAAACAAATGGAGCCTGCATGCGCAGAGCTCAGACGGCAGATGAGGCGGAGCGAGCTTGAGCGCGACAACGGGTATGAATGTATACGCGGATCAAAGAAACTCTGTGTTTACGCTGTGATACGGGGGGCGGGCTGCTTTTAAGTGCTTGCTGCCTGCCGAGCCTTGATATAAAGGTCTATATCCTCAATGATGTAAGCGGCGCCCGTGGTGTGCAGCGCTTCATAGCATGAAACAACATAATCGGATACACGAAGCGTCTTAAATATCTCCGCCGCCTGTCTGCCGGTCAGGCCCTTTGCGGCTTTATACTGCTCAAGACAGTAGATCAAAAAATTGCCTTCTCTGCTCATTGCTATACCTCCTCCGGGATGGTAAATGCTCCGGTGTGCTGTTCTTCGTCAAACATGTTGAATAGCGTCAAGGGGCTCAAATGCCAGAGCTTCGTATCCTCGCGCTCAAGCAGGGCGTATACCTTTGACGAGTAGAATTTATCTGTCGCCGTGATCTCATCCGCACCGGTGTCCTCGCATATCAGGCTGATGATCTGCGGAATGAGTATTACGAGGATGGCTTCGTGTTTATTCTGATCCATCATTTACCCTCGCTTTCGATAACGCCCTTGAAGACAAGATAGGACAGCGCCTTCATCGACGTCAGTACCAGCTGGTCATATAGCTTCTTTATCTTAAGAGCCTCGAGCGTCTGTGCTTTTGACAGCACGCCCGCGGTGTAAAGAGCGAATACCCTGTAAACATCATCGTTTGCTACCGGACCTAAAATAAAGTCGTACGTTTCACCCTCGTAACTGCCCGATCTGTTGGCTGAAACGAAGTCGAGCCATGCTTTATCCGGCGAATCAAACCGTAATACAGAGCTGTCCGGAAAAGCGACTGCTTCGTTCAGCTCATATATACTTACGATCGGAGTGCCTTCTCCTTTTCTGCGAACTACCTTATCTGCGAAGCTGATGGCTTGTTCCTTGTTGGTCGTGGTATAAAAGCCGGACCCAAAATCCAGAGACCGGTTCTGCTTTATTAGCCGGGGCTCTGATATCATGATATTGCTTCCGTGATATACGGTCATACTCGTTCCTCCAGAATTTTTGCAGCCATCAGGCGTTCTTCCTCTAATGCTTTCAGCATTGATTTGATATGCTTCCTTTTCTCGAGCTCGGTTTTCACTGTCGAGGCAGTATCTCTTTTCAAGTATACGGATACTACCTTTTTGCCGTCGCGATATTTCAGGTAATAATACGTTTTGTCCCCAACGGTCTTTGTGGAAACAGTACCCTTCGGAAGCTCCCGGAGCTGTTCGGTATAGCGGTCTATCATATAATCTATGCGTTTCTTTTCCTGTATAACAGTTTGCATTAGAAGATTCATCTTTTCACTCCCGTGAATATTATACCCAACAAAAACGGAGATATCAACAATATGTTGCTTATAAACGGAAAAACTTAACCGATAGTTTAACTTGGTTTAGCCGCCAAAAGATTTAAGGAAATCATATCCTCAAACACTCGGAAACCATTCAGATGTAAACGCAGCATTTGACAGAACGCGCAGAAAAGCCTTACCGGCGTGGGCGCATAACATCCGACATTTACAAAAAATACAACGAAAAAAGCGGTCTGACCACATTTTATACATGGAAAAAGTGTAATACAGCACATTTTTTGCACCGAAAAAGTATCCGAAACAACACTTTTTACACCGAAAGAGCGTTATGGCGGCGGATCGGGAGGGCATATGCGGTTGATAATGGGAAAAAAGGGGGGGTTAGGGTCTAAAGCACGACGCCGAGCGCGTCGAAGAGCACGCCGAAGACCGCGCCCGTAACATACAGCACGGCGGTTATTATAAGGTTGCTCTTTATGTTCCGGTTCGTGCGGAAGAGCACGAGCAGCCCGACTCCCGAGCTCGAGAGCAGACCACCAATCATCGCGCCCGCGGATATGACCCCACCGAGATAAAGCTCGGTTATCATTACGGAGGACGCACAGTTGGGGATGAGCCCGAAGGCGGCGGCTATGAGCGAGCCTATATACGGGCGCGCTATTATGAGCGAGGACAGCCTTTCGCTGCCGAGATAATACACGAGTATGTTGAGCGCGAGCGAGACCACGAATATAAAGAGCGCCACGGAGAGCGTGTGCTTGAGCGCGGAGAGGAATATGCCGTGCTCCTCACAGTCGCAGTTCTCTCTGGCGCACATATCCGATATAGTGCGTTCATTGTTTTTCCAGACCCGCCTTACAATGACGTCGACGAGCATGCCGACGGCGACGCCTATGACGAGCTTTATGC
Source organism: uncultured Christensenellaceae bacterium (assembly GCA_964453325.1). GTDB lineage: Bacteria > Bacillota > Clostridia > Christensenellales > Christensenellaceae > JAZRGP01. The sequence goes on from CAYVOZ010000071.1 coordinate 10,826, forward strand.
CGAGCACCTTTAATACAGTGAGAATGTGCACCTGCTCGGATATCATAATGGGCAGCATCTCGTCCGACGTGGATAAAAAGACAGCAATAAGAGTGCCTGCGGTCACGACGCCGCCGGAATACAGCCCGGACGCCGCGGCGGAAAACCCGCACTGGGGCACGATTCCGAGAGCGCCGCCTATGAGCGGCCCGGCCTTACCGGCCTTTTTTATGAGCGCCTCGGCCTTGCCGCCCATCTTGTTCTCCATATACTCCATAGCGAGATATGCGAGGTACAAAAGCGGCAGCAGCTTCGCCAAGTCTATGAGCGTGTCTAAAAGAACGTCCCACATATAAAGCCGTCAGTCCTCGTCGGATATATCGTTCTTGGGCTTTTTAAGGCCCTCTATCTCTATGCCGTGCTTCTCCGCATAGTCCCAAAGCGCCGCGTGGATGGCCTCCTCCGCGAGCAGCGAGCAGTGTATCTTTACGGGCGGAAGTCCGTCGAGAGCCTCCATGACCGCCGTGTTGGTGATCTTTAAGGCCTCCTGTATGCTCTTGCCCTTTACGAGCTCGGTAGCCATGCTGCTCGTGGCGACGGCTGCGCCGCAGCCGAAGGTCTTGAACTTTACGTCGCGGATTATTCCGTCGTCGTCGACGTCGAGATACATGCGCATTATGTCTCCGCATTTAGCGTTGCCGACCGTGCCGACTCCGCTCGCGTTCTCTATCTCTCCCATGTTTCTGGGGTTTGTGAAATGATCCATTACCTTTTCGGAATACATATTTTTGACCTCACTTATTCTTCTTTATAAAGTCCTCGTAAAGAGGCGACATTGCGCGCAGCCTTTCGATTATAACTTTCAGGCTGTCCGCGACATAATCCATATCCCCGTCCGTGGTCTCCTCGGAAAGCGTCAGCCTTAAGGAGCCGTGCGCTATCTCGTGGGGCAGGCCTATAGCCAGCAGCACATGCGAGGGATCGAGCGAGCCGGACGTGCATGCGGAGCCGGACGAGCCGCATATGCCCTTTGCGTCGAGCATCATGAGCAGGCTCTCGCCCTCTATAAAGCGGAAGCACATGTTTATGTTGTTGGGCAGGCGCTTTACGGGGTCGCCGTTTAAACGCACATGCGGTATCTCCGAGAGCACGCGCGCTATAAAGCGGTCGCGCATTGCGCTTTCCTTTGCGGCGCGCTCGTCAATGCTCGCCTGAGCCAGCCTTACGGCCTCGCCGAGTCCTATAATGCCCGTGACGTTCTCCGTGCCCGCGCGTCTGCCGCGCTCCTGCTTCCCGCCGTCAATGAACGAGCCTATCTTTACGCCCTTGCGGATATAGAGGAAGCCCACGCCCTTGGGGCCGTTGAGCTTATGCCCGCTTGCGCTCAGCATGTCGATGTTCATCTCGTCCACGTTTATAGGCACCTGACAGAAGGCCTGTACGGCGTCCGTGTGGAAGGGTATGCCGTGAGCTTTGGCGATTTTTCCTATCTCGGCGATGGGCTCTATCGTGCCTATCTCGTTATTCGCAAACATGACCGATATGAGCACCGTCTTGTCCGTGATGGCCTTCTCTACGTCGGCGGGATCCACGAGCCCGTTCTCGTCCACGTCTAAATAGGTCACGCTCGCGCCCTGCTTCTCGAGATGCGCGCAGCTGTGGAGTATGGCGTGGTGCTCGATCTTTGTCGTGATTATATGGTTTCCCTTCGCGGCATATGCCTCTATAACGGACTTGAGCGCCCAGTTATCGGACTCGCTGCCGCCCGCTGTGAAGTATATCTCGTCGGGCTTTGCGCCTATTGCGCCCGCGACGGTCGCTCTCGCGGCTTCGACCGCGTCCTTGTTCCCGGCGGCGGGGCCGTATATGCTCGAGGGGTTGAAATATTTCTCTGTAAAATACGGCAGCATTGCCGCGACGACCTCGGGACGGGTCGCGGTGGTGGCTGCGTTATCCAGATATATAAGCTTCTTTTCCATTGCCGTGTTCTCCTTACAAAAAGCGCCTTATTGCGCGGGCCTATTGCCGCGCGGCCTCTTTTCAAGGCTAATGATACTCCCGGCATAGGGCACTGTCAATAAATTTTACTAAATTACTCGGATTTATTTACGTATCTTTATTTTCTTCGGAAATGACGGCTTGCGGACGGACTGCAATATGTAATAGAATGAGGGTAGTCAAAGTAAAATTCGACACAAGATGCGGAGCGGACAGAAATGAGGATCGAACTTCCGGGAGAGATAAACGATATAAT
>CAYVOZ010000072.1:0-8697 GCA_964453325.1 uncultured Christensenellaceae bacterium
CGCACCGCGGCAGCAGCGCGCGCCTATGAGCGCGGCGGGAGTCACGGATATGCGCTTGTTGACGATGGGTATGCCGTATCGCTTTTCTATCTCGTCGCCCGTCTCCACGAGCTTGTCCGCCATGCGCGTTATCTTGTCGTATATCCTGCCGCAGGCGGTATCTATACCGTCGGACGCGCAGTCCAAAAGGCTGATGCCCATGGTTATCGTGCGCACGTCAAGATTCGCCTGCATTATCATTCTGTTGGTTTCGAGAACCTCGTTTATATCTATCATATCGTGGCCTTATACGCGGTGCATTATGTTAAAGATGTCCTCGTGCTGCATCCTTACGCTCACGCCAATGCCCTCTCCGACGCCGGAAAGCTCTGCCGAGAGCTCGTCAAAGCCCTTTTCAGAGCGGGAAATGTCGACGATCATCATCATCGTGAAATAGTCCTGCAAAACCGTCTGGGATATGTCCTCAATATTCACGCCGTTCTCGGACAGGTATGTGCACACCCTGGCGATTATGCCCACAGTGTCCTTGCCTATCACGGTTATTACCGCTTTTTTCATGTATATTCTCCTAAAATCTGTATGCGTCCTTAAATGCGGGCTGACGCGTATCCTTTTCGCTGAGACGGGGCTCTGTTCCCTTAAGAGGCCACTCGACCGCTATATCCGGGTCGTTCCACATCACGCCGCCCTCGTCGTCCGGGCAGTACATATCCGTGCATTTGTACTGAAAGACCGCCGTATCCGACATCACGAAAAAGCCGTGTGCAAAGCCCGGCTCTATGTAAAACTGCTTCATGTTCTCCCCGGAGAGCACCACGCCGAACCACTTTCCCAGAGTAGGCGAATCCGCGCGCATATCCACCGCGACGTCGAATACCTCTCCCTCTATGACCCGAACGAGCTTTCCCTGCGGATGCGTCTTTTGAAAATGCAGCCCGCGCAGCACGCCTTTTTTGCTCATGGACTGATTGTCCTGGACAAACTCGGCGTCGAGTCCATGCACACGCATTTCGTCTTTGTTGTATATCTCCGTAAAATATCCGCGCTCGTCTCCGAACACCTTGGGCGTTATGACATAAAGCCCCTCTATCGGACATTTTTCCACAGTGATCTTTGTCATTATGCAAAAACCTCTCTGTATTTGTTTAATTTTCGCCAATCTCCGTTAAATATCTTTTAAGAGCGTCCTGCCAGTCCGGCAGCAGTATGAACCCGTTGTCTATGAGCTTTTGCTTGCTCATGCGGCTGTTCATGGGGCGTTTTGCCTTTGCGGGATATTCCGATGAAGGCACCGGCACGACGTTTACGCTCCTGTGCGCCTGCGCGAATATCTCTCGCGCAAATTCGTACCAGCTGCAAAGCCCCTCGTTCGTGGCGTGATATTCCCCGTACTTATCCGTCTCTGTCATGTCGACTAAAAGCCGCGCAAGGTCGAAGGTATATGTCGGACTGCCTATCTGGTCGTCCACCACCGTTATGGTGTCGTGCGTTTCGGAGAGCCTGAGCATGGTCTTTATAAAGTTCTTGCCGTTCTTTCCGAATACCCAGGATATCCTTACTATATAATACTTATCGATGAGCTTCTTTATGAAGTTTTCGCCCTCGTATTTCGTGAGACCGTATGCGTTTAATGGATCCTTTCTGTCGTCCGGCTCCCACGGGCGGACGCCTGTGCCGTCAAAAACATAATCCGTGGAGAGATAGAGAAGCTTGCTCCCCGTCTCTTTGCAGGCGAGCGCTATGTTCTCCGTACCCTGCGCATTTATTTTCCGGCAAAGCTCAATGTTGTCCTCCGCGGCGTCCACGGCGGTATAAGCCGCACAGTGCACGACGGCGTCCGGCATGCAATCCGTAAGCATATCGCGGACTGCCTTTTTATCGGTTATGTCGAGCTCCTCTATATCCGTGCCTATAGCCTCATGGCCGCGCTTTTTGAGCTCCGCCATTACGTCGTGACCGAGCTGACCCTTTATGCCTGTGACAAAAACCTTCATTATTTGAGCCTTTCACCGTACATCTTGTCAAAGTATTTGGAGTATTCTCCGGACAGTATGTTCTGCCACCACTCCTTATTGTCAAGATACCACTCAATAGTCTGCTTTATACCGGTATCGAAGTTGTATACCGGCTTCCAGCCGAGCTCGGTCTCTATCTTTGTCGGGTCGATGGCATATCTCATATCGTGTCCCGGTCTGTCCGTGACAAAGTGTATGAGGCTCTCCGGCTTATCAAGAGCGGCGAGTATCGTCTTTACGACCTCAAGGTTCGTGCGCTCGTTGTGACCGCCGATGTTATATACCTCGCCGGGTATGCCCTTATGCAGTATGAGGTCTATGGCTGTGCAGTGGTCGTGTACGTGCAGCCAGTCGCGCACGTTTTCGCCCTTGCCGTATACCGGCAGCTGTTCATCCGCGAGAGCGCGGCTTATCATGAGCGGTATGAGCTTCTCGGGAAAGTGATACGGGCCGTAGTTGTTCGAGCAGCGGCTGACGGTCACCGGCAGCTTGAACGTGCGGTAATACGCCAGCACAAACAGGTCCGCGGACGCCTTTGCCGCAGAGTACGGGCTCGATGTGTGTATGGGCGTCTCCTCTGTAAAGAAAAGGTCAGTCCTGTCGAGCGGAAGATCTCCGTATACCTCGTCGGTGGAGACCTGATGATATCTCTTTACACCGTATTTTTTAGATGCGTCGAGCAGCACCTGCGTACCCATGACGTTAGTGCGTAAAAATATCTCCGGATCGGTTATAGAGCGGTCGACATGCGACTCCGCCGCAAAGTTCACGACCGCGTCAAAGCTCTCCTTTTCAAAAAGCGCATATACAAAGTCTCTGTCCGCAATGTCGCCCTTTACAAAGCTGTAGTTCGGGCAGCCCTCCACAGGCTTGAGCGTCTCGAGATTTCCCGCATAGGTCAGGTTGTCCAGATTTACTATCTTATAGTCCGGGTACTTGTTCACCATATAGTGCACAAAGTTGCCGCCTATAAAGCCGGCTCCGCCGGTCACGAGTATTTTCATATGTCTCTCCGTTATTTTTCTATATATTTGCCGTCTATGACGTCCTTTAAATAGCTTCCGTATTGATTCTTCTTATACTGCTCGTACGTCGCGGTTATCTCCTCGAGCGTTATCCAGTTGCTTAAGTAAGCTATCTCCTCGAGACAGGCTATCTTTCTGTGCTGATGCGTCTCCACGGTCTTTACAAAGTTCGTGGCATCCACAAGGCTCTCGTGCGTGCCGGTATCGAGCCAGGTATAGCCCTGACCCAAAAGCTCTACGTTGAGCTCTCCCATCTCGAGATATATGCGGTTGAGATCGGTTATCTCGAGCTCGCCGCGCGCCGACGGCTCAAGGTTTTTCGCGAACTCAACGACTCTGTTGTCGTAAAAATACAGTCCCGTAACACAATAATTGCTCTTGGGCTCCTTGGGCTTTTCCTCTATGGATACCGCCTTGCCGCTGCCGTCAAATTCCACAATGCCGAACCGCCACGGGTCGTCCACATAATAGCCGAATACCGTCGCGCCCGTGCTGCGGGACGCCGCCGCCCTAAGGCGCTCCCTGAGGCCGTGACCGAAGAAGATATTGTCGCCTAATATCATGCATACGCTGTCGTCGCCTATGAATTTCTCGCCTATGATGAACGCCTGCGCGAGCCCGTCCGGGCTGGGCTGTATCTCATAGGACAGGCTTATGCCGAACTGCCTGCCGTCGCCCAAAAGGTCCCTGAAGCGGGGAGTATCCTCCGGAGTGGAGATTATGAGTATCTCCCTTATGCCCGCGCTCATGAGTACGGACAGCGGATAATATATCATCGGTTTGTCGTACACCGGCAGCAGCTGCTTTGACGTGACCTTGGTGAGCGGATAAAGCCTTGTGCCGCTCCCTCCGGCAAGTATGATCCCCTTCATTATTGAACCTCCGTCATTTCTGTAATTTTGACATACGGCTACAGCTTATGACATTTTAACACAGTGTTCGCTGTTTTTAAAGCCTTTCTTGCTATTTTTGTCGGTCCCTGTGTACGGGCTCCGGTCTGTCTTCCGGAGCGCCGCCATATAATGTTTAAAAGCCCTTGACCTTGATCGTTTAAGCTTCATAAGTGTATGGCGGCGTGTACGCCGTGCGCTTATATATGGTTTTTTGACGGATCTAAAACAGCGGGCGGAGCTTATGCCCCGTCCGCCGTCTGCATGCTTACCGTGCTGTAACGGTCTGACAGTCTTACAGCATCGACTTTATCTTGTTGTATATCTTGTCCGCGTCGACTATGAGCTTGAACTCGAGTCCGGGGCTGTAGGGTATCGGCAGGTCGGGATAGTTGAGTCTCTCGACGGGAGCCTTGAGCTCGCCCAAAACAGCCTTCTGCACCTGATAGGTGATCTCGCCGGTTATGCTGAAGCTCTCTGTATCCTCGTCCACGATGAGCAGCTTGCCGGTCTTTTTAACGGATTCGATAATGGTATCCATATCGAGCGGGTTTATCATGCGCAGGTCTATGACCTCTGCCGCTATACCCTCTTCCTTGAGCTTGGCGGTCGCCTTTAAGACCTTGTTCACCGTGCAGCCGTAGGAAACGACGGTAAGGTCCTTGCCCTCCTCGGCAATGCGGGCCTTGGTCAGCGGTATCGTATACTCTCCCTCGTCCTCTACAGTGAACTTCTTGGAGTAGTCGAGCTTGGACTCGAGGAATATGACGGGGTTGTTGTCCCTTATCGCCGACTTCAGTAGGCCCTTTGCCTCCTGAGCGTTCGACGGAGCGACTACCTTTATGCCGGGTATATGCGCAAAGTATGCGGTGGGCGTCTGCGAATGGTTAGCAGCGGACGATCTTCCCATGCCCATAGCCGTTCTTATCGTGATGGGCGGTATCTTTACGTTTCCGCCGGTCATGTAGGAGTATTTGCACATCTCGTTCTCGAGCATGTCGAAGCAGACCATCATGAAGTCCGCGAACATTATCTCTACGATGGGGCGTGCGCCGAAGAATGCCGCACCTATCGCAAGGCCGGTGAAGCCGGTCTCGGATATCGGTGTGTCTCTTACTCTCCACTCGCCGTATTTCTCGAGCAGTCCCTGCGACGTGGTCCAGTCGCCGCCCATGACGCCGACGTCCTCGCCGAAAAGCAGAACGTTCTCGTCCCTTGCCATTTCTTCGTCGATAGCTTCGCGGATGGCCTGACCGTATGTTATTTTTCTCATATTCTTATTCTCCTTATTCCGCCATGAAATCCGTATACGCCTCGGCTATATCGGGATACGGAGAGTTGTCGGCAAACGTTCTCGCCTCTGCGATCTCGGCGTCTGCGGCCTTTCTGATTTCCTCAAGCACGCTTTCCTTGACGCCCTTTTCCTCTAAAAGCCTCTTTTCCATGAGCTTTATGGGATCGCGCTTCAGCCATGCCTCCTGCTCTGCGGGGTCCTTATACTTTCCGGGATCTCCCACATGGTGGCCCTTTGTGCGGTAGGTCATGAGCTCGACTATCATCGGGCCGTTGCCGGAGCGGACATAATCCGCGCCTTCCTTGACCGCGTTATATACGACCTCTGCGTCGTTTCCGTCCACGGAAACGCCGGGTATGCCGTAGCCTGCCGCGCGTATGGAAAGATTCGTGTGACCGGTGACCTTGCGGATATCCACGGATATACCGTAAAGGTTATTCTCTATTATATAGAGCACCGGCAGCTTCCATGCGGTCGCCATATTGAGGCTCTCATGGAACGGTCCCTCGTTCGTCGCGGAATCGCCCGTGAACAGCGCTACGATCTTGTCCTCGCCCTTCATCTTATACATGTACGCGGGGCCTATGGCTATCGGGAAGTTGTTGCCCAATATGCCCGTCATGCCGAGCATGTTTCTCGACATATCCGACATGTGTATCGTGCCGCCCTTGCCCTTGCAGTAGCCGTCCGCTTTTCCTAAAAGCTCCGCCATGACGCGCTTGGGCTCGCTTCCGCGCATAAATACATGTGCATGCGAGCGGTGGTGTATAGCCACAAAGTCGTCTGCTCTCAGGGCTGCTACCGCGCCTGTGCCGACAGCTTCCTCTCCGACGGCGGTATGAACGAGTCCGGGCATTGCGCCGCATTTATAGTACTCGAACACTTCCTCCTCAAACCTGCGCGTTTTATACATGTTTGTATAAAGGCTCAATAGCAATTCAGTCGATAACTCTCCCATAATATCTCCTTTTTTATAGCTTTTCTTTACTTCTGTTCCTACACTTCCGTTTTTTGTTTGCTTACCAACTATTTTACATCATTATACGCCAATTGCAAGTACCTATATGTAAAATATTGATTTTTCTCACAGAAAAGGGAGTCAAACACTCTCTGTCCGGCTCCCGTCGATATACGTTTGATGCTCTTTTTGTCATTCACCGAATGCGAGAACGCGTGCCGGCGCCCCGCTGCAGCCCTCGAGCTTGAGCGGCAGAGCGATCACGCTCCATTCCGACCCATTAAGCACCCCGTCCGGAATAGCCAGACCCTCAATAATGAGAATATCGGCATTCATGAGTACAGAGTGAGTCTCGTCGACCTCCGGCTGTCTGCCCGCGATGCTGAAATGGTCTATTCCGACTGCGCTTATGCCTTTTTCCACAAGGTATTTCGCGCCGTCCGGAGTGAGCCACGGCGAATGGTCGATATACGTGCTCTTTGACCCGGGCGTCCTGTATCGCGGCCAACCCGTAAAAAGTATGAGTATCGAGCCGGGCAGTATACGGTCGCCGGCGGCAGCCAGCATCGCTGCGTTTATCGGCGCATCCGGCGCAAGGCTCCTCATGTCGAGAAATACCGCCTTACCGAAAAATCTTTCGAGAGGATACTCGCTTAAGGGTCTCCCTCCCTCGAGCTTATGCATGGGCGCGTCTATATGCGTACCCACATGCGTGGCTGCGGTGTATATCTCCGCGTGCCAGCCTACAGGATCGTAGTCCATGCATACTTCCACTTTTCCGTCATCGAAGGCGGGATTGTTATACCCGCCCTCTATAATAGACTGTGTCAGATCAAATACCGTCTTCATCCAAGTACAGCCTCCCCGTTGATTTTTTTCGTCGGCATCAATAGCCCAGCGTTATTCCGCCATCGACGTCTATCGTGATGCCGGTAAGGAAGCCGGAGTCCTCCGGGCAGGCCAGGAACAGCGCAGCCTTGCCGCAGTCCTCTCCCGTGCCTATTCTTCCGAGCGGATGTGTTTCATATATATACTTTCTGCTGGCGGCGGGGTCGGGCTGCATGTCGAACCATGCATCCACCTGCGGAGTGGCTATCCAGCCCGGGCATATCACGTTGACCCTTATGCCGTATTTGGCGAGGTCGAGCGCCATGTTTCTCGCCATGCCTATCTGGCCGGCCTTGGTCGCGGCATACGCGCAAGCGTCGTTCTGTCCGACCTTGGCGACCATGCTGCTCGTATTTATGATGCAGCCCTTGGTCTTCTTTAAATACTCAAGAGCATATTTGCTGCAATAATATGTGCTGTAGAGGTTGGTTTTGATAACGAAATCAAAATCCTCGTCCGTCAGCGCCTCAATGCCCTTGGAGTTATGGTAGCCCGCGTTGTTGCAGAGTATGTCTATCTGCCCGAAGGTCTCCACAGTCTTTGCGATCAGGTTTTTGACAGACTCTACATCCGATACGTCCGTCTTAACGAATATCGCTCTGCCCTCGTCGCTGCCGAGCTCCTTTGCGATCTTCATGCCCAGCTCCTCATGTCTCGCGGCTATGACGACCTTTGCTCCCTCGGCCGAAAACACTCTTGCTATGCCCTCGCCTATTCCCTTGCTCGAGCCTGTTACTATTGCGACTTTATCCTTTAGTTTCATTTTGTTCTCCTTAAACTTTATTTATCAGAATCCCATGAACATTCCGCCGTTTACGCTTATGCACTGTCCGGTGACGTATCTCGAAAGATCGGACGCCAGGAACAGCACTACGTCGCTGACCTCCTCGGGGCTGGCTATATAACCGAGCGGCACCTCGTCCGCCGAGCAGCTGAAGCCCTCCGAGCGCGTCATATCCGTCATCGCTATTCCGGGAGCGACCGAGTTTGCCGTTACGGTCTCCTTTGCGCCCATTTTTGCCAGCGATTTTGCGAGGCAGGAGATGCCCGCCTTGGAGCATGCATATGCGGGACCTACCCTTATTCCGCCGACCTGACCAGAGATAGAGCTGAAAAGCACGATCCTGCCGTACTTCTGCTTTCTCATTATGCGCATGGCTTCCTTTGAGAAAAGCACAGTACCCTTCAGATTGATATCCATGACCTTGTCCCAATGCTCGATCGTGAGATCCTCGAATTTTTGCAGGCTCGTTATCCCCGCGCAGGTCACGAGTATATCGAGTCTCCCGTAGGTCTTTTCGATATCGTCGAATATGGCCTTTACCTGCTCCTCTTTTGTGACGTCAGCCTTATAAAACTTAGCGTCGCAATACGCGCGGATCGTCTCGATGGTGGCCTTTGCCTTATTCTCGTCGATGTCGGCGATAAGCACTGCCTTTGCACCGTTTTTTGCAAACGCTATCGCGCTCGCCGCTCCTATGCCGCCGGCAGCTCCTGTCAGCAGCGCGATCTTTCCCTTTACAAGCTCCATTTCATTGCACCTCTTTAAATTTATTGAAATTGCCTTTTTCGTCGAACTCTACGCTATACGAACCGTCTAAAACGGTAATGCAATCGCTGTTTTTCG
>CAYVOZ010000072.1:8707-11013 GCA_964453325.1 uncultured Christensenellaceae bacterium
ATCCATACAGCTCTTATGCCCTTGTCCGTGGCGTGCGTGCATGTACGGAAGCACAGCCTTGTGCACAGCTCGTCCGTATTCACTACTATGGGTATTCTCACGGCATGCGTCTCGGAGGCGGTGATGGCGTTGGGATACGTCGTGTCAAAGTCCATTTCATCGAATATCCTTCTCGATATGCAGTCCGCCAGACCCGTGCCGTTGAAGTTCCCGGCTGTGTTCTTTGTGAGCGAGAATACTCCAATGCGTTCTATGAACGGCTTCGACTCCCCGAGTGATATAGACCGTCCTATCACGCTCGAATCCATGCCCGTTCCGCTGATGTCCTTGCCCATGCGTTCGCAGATAAGCACATCGACCTTTTCAAAAGGTATGAGCGGCATGATCCTCTTGGCTTCAAGCAGCAGTGCCGGCTCCTCCTTCTCTATGTCCTCGGCGGGTATCGCGGTTATGGAATAGGTCGTGTGCGCGCCCGTTTCTATTATCGCGATGCCGAACGGTATGCTGCAATTTTTGAGTATCACCCGCCCGAAGTTTCTTATGTTCTTTGGCATCTCCGCCATGCCGAATTTATGGCAGACCTCGGCTCCGTGCTGCTTTCCGAGACCGATGGCCATCATCTTCATGACTCCGCTCTCAAAGTCGCCCTTGAACTCGGGATGTGGCTTTATGCGGCCTATCGGTATGATATAGTCCGCTCCGCAGGCGGTCTTGTCCACATGCACGGAAAGCCCGTCCTCGGTATGCCCGACCTCCACAGTATCCATGCAGGATATCACCGGCACACCCATGGCTTCCTCGGTAATTCCGTAATGCTCGAGTATAGCGAGCTGTCCCTCCGCCGTCGCGCCGCCGTGGCTGCCCATAGCCGGCACTATGAAAGGCTTTGCGCCTCTCTCCTTTAAGACGTCGACAAGGGTTTTCATTATCACTTCCGCTTTGTTCATTTCGCGGCTCGAGCCCGTGAGCGCAACCGTCGAGCCCGCCTTTATCCTGTCGAGCGTGCCCTTGCGCGTCAGCGCCTTTCTTATCTCACCTTCGATATCCTCTATCCCGTCGCTTATAAAGTTGTACTTTATGCGATAGAATCGCGGGAATACCACGTTGCTGAGGATCTTTTCAATTTCACTCAAATCGTTCTGCCTCCGCGTCTCAGACGCCGATATTTCTCAAAAATATACAGAGCTGCGCCGCAGCCTTACTCCATAAAGAAGACTCTGTCCATGTGCTTCCAGCTCTTCTCGCCCTCAAGCGGTATCTGACACGGATCCGTCATGGAAAGCCATGCCTTATACTCATCGAGCGAACGGAGCTCTGCGTCGTCCTTCTCAAAATCGTCGCCGGTGTACTCGAAATATCCGAACAGGTATTCCTTTCCGTCGTCCATTTTCGTTATGAATATGCTGAAATTCTGATAGTGATATCTCTTCAGCAGATAGTTGACATTATCGGGATATCCGTCCGAATGCAGCTTTTTATACAGCTCTAACTTTTCCGGCACGGTGCCTATGACCATTCCGACTCGCTTCATGATTTTATTCTCCTTTATTTAGAAAATATAAGCTCTTCATATTCGTTTAAGAGCGGCACGGTCACGGGTACGTCTTCGTCTATGCCCGCAAATCTCTTTCTCTCCACGGCGAATCTGTTATCAGTATTGTCATCGTTTATCGCAGAGACCTCGCCGACCACGACGTCTCCCGCACCCTTCTTTATATCGAACAAGTGATATATTCCCGGCGTTATCGTGATGCTGCCTCCCGGCATTATCTCTATAACGGAGCCGGCCTTTAAGGTGTTCAGCACTCCGTCCGTATATATCTCTACGTCGCCCGTCTCATCGACCTCTCCGTCGGGAAGCGAGCGGAACAGCTGTATCATAAGCACGCCTCCGGCTCTGTTTATGATATCCTCCGTCTTGTTGAAGTGGAAATGCAGAGGAAGCACCTGACCTTCCTTCATTATTATCAGCTTCTCCGCATACGGCGTTCCCACGCCGGGCTCGTCAAGCAGCCCGTTTCTTATAGTAAAGAGCACAGCGCCCGTATTATCAAAATCATCGCTTCCGAAGTCGGTCACATCCCATCCGAGAAGCGTTCTGCGTATCGTATCCAGTCTTGAAGCATTTGCTCTCCACTCACCGAGGTCCCAATAGCCGAACATGGGGAGCTTGATATTGTTCTTCGCTATGAGCTCCTTTGAACGCGCTATTTCGTTTTCTATTTTCGACCTTTTCATATCGCACCTCATGTATTGATACTGCATTTGTGTACAAGCTTTAACGGTCTTTTTTGCATATGCCGCCT
>CAYVOZ010000072.1:11044-12945 GCA_964453325.1 uncultured Christensenellaceae bacterium
GGCGGCATATGCTCATCTGCTCTTTTTACCGAGCGTCATTCAGGTCTTTATTTTGCGGGAGCCGTGAATCTGTCGGTCCATGTGGACATGAGCTCCATGGTCACGTCATAAGCGGCCGCGTCGATGTCGTTTACGTTGTCCTTGGTAACGATGAAGGTACCGCAGTCTACGACCTGCTCCTCACCCTCGTTGAACGTCCAACCGTCTATGAGCATCTTCAGGGTGTATATGCCTACGTAGGTCTGGCCAAAGCAGTTCTGGCAGACGGTGCCGTAGAGCACGCCGCTGTTGATGGCGTCGAGAACAGCCTGGTCGGTGTCGATGCCTATAGCGGTGATGTGGCTGTATGCCTCGTCGTCAAGCAGCTTAGCCATTGCCACGGAGGGATAGTAAGCGGTGCTGACTATACCGTCGATCTCGTCGCCGTGTGCCGCAAGAAGGTCTGCAACAGCGGTCATGGAGCCTTCGGGGTTGTCAATGTCGGTGATCGTGTCAAACAGCTCAACATCGGGATACTCGTCGCAGGCTCTGGTTATAGCGTCGATCCTCTTGACGGTGTTGGTGTCGTTGATAGCGCCGGAAAGGCCGACGATCTTGCCCTTGCCGCCCATCTTCTCGATGAGGGCCTTGGTCGCATTGTATGCGGAGTTGGATACATCGGGAGCTATGGTCAGCGTGCAGTCGGAGGGCTGCTCCGGCGGTCCGCCCATGCAGACGACCTCTATGCCTGCGTTGACCATCTTTGTGATCTGCTCGTTGGATGCGGTCGCCTCGGACGGCATCATGAATATACCGTCGCAGCCTCCTGCGATAAGAGCGTCAAGCAGCTGGTTCTGGTCGTTCTGGATCCAATCCGGAGGAGTGGATATCTGCAGGTCGTTCTCAAGTCCAAGCTCTTTCTGGATAAGCTTGTAGGTGGCTCAACAGGATCTGCGAACGGGTTGATACCGCCAAAAGAGAAGCCCAGCTGATAATCGTCCTGGGTCTTGCCTTCAACGGGACCGTAAGCTACGTCGATAACGGGTGTGCCTGTCTGCTCGGCGGCAGGCTCCTCGGCGGCGGGCTCCTCGGCAGCAGCGGGCTCTTCTGCGGCAGGCTTTTCTGCGGCGGGAGCTTCTGCGGCGGGTGCTTCTGCGGCGGGCGCTTCAGTTGTGCAGGCTGCTACGCAAAATACCATAGCGACTACGAGTAATAAAGCGAGTAGTTTTTTCATGTGTTCCTCCTATGTTTTTATATAACTAAGCGTTGATGCGCTTTAGTTTCTTCAAAGTATGCGCTCCATGATCCTGGCGCTCGTCGAGTCGTAATCCTTGTTGTTTTCGATCTCTCCGACGATCCTGCCGTCACGGAACACCTGTATCCTTTCGGCTATCTGTATAAGCTCCGCCATGTCCGAGGATATGAGCACTATGGACCGGCCTTCGTTCGCAAGGTTGTAGATTATCTTGTGTATCTCCGCCTTGGTCTTTACGTCTATGCCTATCGTCGGCTCGTCGATAAAGATTATCTCCGGCTCGGTGAGCAGGCATTTGGCTATACAGACCTTCTGCTGGTTGCCTCCGGAAAGGCTCGATACCGGAGCCTCCGTGGAGCTCATCTTCACCTGCACTATCTCCGAGAATTCCTTTGCCAGAGCTTTCTGCTTTTTCGGTGAGTTGAGGCCCGCTTTGTTCTTTATCTTCTTGGTGACGGAGGACGTCACGTTTCGTGTATTTGAAAACGATGAACGCTACGATGCATATGAACACCGATATGAGGAACGTGACCGGTACCGGGCCTATCTGCGCTCTGTTCAGAGTCTTTATGAACTCGGGCAGAGCGTTGAAGGATTCGCCCTTCGTTATTACGGTGGCCAGTCCCTGATATACGCTGACCAGCGCAAGCGTGAGTATAAAGGGGCT
>CAYVOZ010000073.1:0-6154 GCA_964453325.1 uncultured Christensenellaceae bacterium
AACGAAGCGGCGGCGTTTTAAGCCGGTCGCTACTTTATGAGCAGACCTCCGAATTTCACGAACAGCGGACCGAATACCAGCGAAACGACCGTCATGAGCTTTATGAGTATGTTGAGCGAGGGGCCGGACGTGTCCTTAAACGGGTCGCCTACAGTGTCGCCCACGACCGCGGCCTTATGAGGCTCGCTCCCCTTTCCGCCGTAGTTGCCTTCTTCTATGTACTTCTTGGCGTTGTCCCATGCGCCGCCGGAGTTGCTCATGAATATCGCGAGCATTACGCCCGTAACTACCGCGCCGCCCAGAAGTCCGCCGAGCGCCTCCACGCCGAGCAGCAGCCCCACCGCCACCGGGCAAACGACAGCCAGCACGCCGGGGACTATCATCTCTTTCAAGGCCGCGTTCGTGGATATCGCCACGCATCTCTTATAGTCCGGCTTCGCCGTTCCCTCTAAAATGCCGGGGATGGTATAAAACTGCCTTCTCACCTCTTCTATCATCTTCTTAGCCGCCTTGGACACGGAGTCCATGGTGAGCGCGGAGAATAAAAACGTCAGCATTCCGCCCAGGAACAGACCGATCGTGACCTCGGATTCCAGTATGTCTATCACAGACAGCCCTACCGTTTGCGCATAGGATATGAACAGCGCGAGCGCCGTCAGCGCCGCCGAGCCTATCGCAAAGCCCTTGCCTATCGCTGCCGTCGTATTGCCCACGGAATCCAGTCTGTCGGTTATCGAGCGCACGGACTCGTCGAGCCCGGACATCTGCGCAATTCCGCCCGCGTTATCGGCTATCGGGCCGTATGCGTCCACAGCCACGGTTATGCCCGCCGTGGAGAGCATGCCCACCGCCGCTAATGCAATGCCGAACAGTCCCGACGCCATAAAGGACGCGCCTATAGCGAGGCAGATAAATACAACGGGGACGAGCGTGGACTTCATGCCCACCGCTATGCCCTCTATAATAGTTGTTGCGCTGCCCGTCTCGGACTGTGCGGCTATCCTGCGCACGGGCTTAAACTTATCCGAGGTATAATACTCGGTCATTACTCCTATCAGCACTCCCGCTATGACGCCCGCAAGCACCGCTACGCCCTGAAGCAGGCTGTCGAATATCAGCTTGCTCAAAACGAACGCCGCGGCGAGCACTATTATGCTCGCAACATATGTGCCGTTCTTAAGCGCGCGCTGCGGGTCCTTGCCCTTGCTTATGAGCACAAACAGCGTGCCTATGATCGACGAGAGTATGCCGAACGCGCCCAGCAGCAGTGAAAACATTGCGCCCGCCTCGCCGAAGGCCGCTATGCCGAGCGTTATAGCGGATATTATCGCGCCTGCGTACGACTCGAACAGGTCCGCGCCCATTCCCGCGACGTCGCCCACGTTATCGCCTACGTTATCGGCTATAGTCGCGGGGTTTCTCGGGTCGTCCTCGGGTATTCCGCTCTCCACCTTGCCGACCAGGTCCGCGCCGACGTCGGCGGCCTTTGTATATATTCCGCCGCCCACTCTCGCAAACAGCGCCACGCTCGACGCGCCGAGGCTGAAGCCGAACAGCACGTCCGTGCTCTTGGTGATAAGATATATAACGCTGCATCCCAAAAGCCCGAGCCCGGTCACGCACATGCCCATGACCGCACCTCCCGAGAACGCCACGGAGAGGGCGCTTCTCATACCGCCCGTACGCGCAGCCTCCGTCGTGCGCACGTTGGCCTTTGTCGCGACGCTCATGCCGAAATAGCCCGCGAGCACGGAGAGCCCCGAGCCCGCTATGAAGCTTGCCGCCGTTATCCAGTTGCCGATACCGAAGCCGATCCCTAAAAATACAATAATGACGAATATGGCCAGTATCTTATACTGCGATGACAGAAATGCTCTTGCGCCCTCGCTTATCGCCTCCGCGATCTCCTGCATCCTTTGAGAACCGGCGCTTTTCTTCTTCGTTCCCAAGGCCAATATCAGTGCAAATATCAATGCCGCCGCGCTCAAGGCCGGCACCAAATACTCATAAATATCCAACTCTTACCCATCCCTTCTGTAAAATTTTATCATATTATAATAACAATGCCACAGAAAATCAATCCAATATTGTTCGGTTTTTATGGAATAATGTATACAAAAATACACATAATGAAGCAAATGAATCGGCATCCGGTTTCCTTATTTGCTCATCCTGCATTTTTATCTGGCTTATTCTTTACCATATCCATATCATATTTTCTTATTAGCAGTTAATGCTTGACATAAGGTAATCTCCTTGTTACCATATAGGTAGTAAAGAAGTTACCTTATTGATCGGAGGCACAGCATGACTATTTCAGGCAACGAATGGACGGTATTGAAAGCCCTTTGGAATAACGCGCCCCTGACACTTAAGCAGCTCTGCGACAGCGTGGGAGCCGAGCACGGATGGACCAAGCACGGACTCATCTCCACGCTGAAGCGCATGGAGACAAAGGGCAGCATCCGCGTAGAGCAGACAGAGGAGCGAAAATACTTCTACCCCGCCATAGACGAGAGGACCGCAAAGAAGCAGGAGACCGAATCACTGGCGGAAAAGGCATATGACGGGAGCAAGCTTTTGCTCGTGTCCTCTATAGTGCAAAACGAGGAGCTTTCCGAGGCAGAGCTTTCGGAGCTCATGTCGATACTGAAAAACGCAGGAGGCTGCAAATGAATTTATTGTTGATGATCGCTGCGCAGTCGGGCATATTGATACTCGCGCTATTACTCGTGCGGAAGCTGTTTATGGGAAGGATAAACCCCGTTTTGCAGTATTCTCTTTGGGGACTCGTTGCGCTAAGGCTGTTTATACCCGTCAATATCAAAAGCATTTTCAGCGTGTTCAATCTCGCGCCGAATATCGATGCTCATGTCGCTCCCGTCATATACAATGCGGTTTCCGGAGAGGCGGCAGGCAACGTGCCCGCGTCTACTGTCGGAATTGCCGAAGCGATAAACTCCGCCGATCCGGTATCGGACAGCATAAGCACGTCACAGATAATATCAGCCGTGCTAACAGCAATATGGATCGCGGGCATGGCGGCGGTGCTCATATACACGCTCATAGTAAACATCAGGTTCTGTATACATATAAGGAAAAACGGAAGAAAAGAGGATGGCTATGTGGTCTGTCCGGGAATAGCCTCGCCCTGCATCGCGGGGGTGTTTCGTCCCGTTATCGTACTTACGGAAGGGGCTGCCGCAGACAAAGCAATGCGGGAATACTCCGTATTGCACGAGCGGACGCACTTAAGCCATAAAGACAACCTGTGGGCGCTTTTCAGAACGCTTGCCTGCGTCATATACTGGTTCGACCCCCTTGTATGGATAGCCGCGTCTGTCTGCAGACGGGATCAGGAGATGGCCTGCGACTATTCCGTAGTAAAAACCATTGGAGAGGAAAAGCGCATATAGTACGGCGAAACGCTTATCTCCCTCGTCAGAAAGAGCGGCCCTCTCCCCTCTCTCACTACAGCCATGGCGAGCGGAGGCATTAAGCAGCGCATAAGGCTCATCGCAAAGCGCCCTAAAATGCTCTGGCTTACGGCGGCTGTTCTGACGGTCATCGTTGTTGCCGTATGCATAACGGCATGCACCGGGGCTGTCGCCGCAAAGCCGTCCGGACTCTCCGTCGAGGGATACGATTACGGCTATGCATGGAACGGCTCCGCAGAGGCATTCCGGTACGAGTTTTCCGACGCTGAGGCTGCAAAGCTCATAGGGCTTATAAACGGTGCGGATAACGTCGAAGTCCCGGACAAGGCTTCGGAAGAAGCACCGGAATACGGCGTATATATACGGCAAAAAAACGGCGGCGTTTTTACGCTCGATGCATACGGGACGGACGCCTTCATACTGAGCAACGGCAAGGAAACGTGGACAATAATAGATGAAGAGCTGTCGCGTTATGCCCTTTCTCTTTGCATGACGATGCCCGCCGAGCCGTATTACAGCGTATATAGCTTCACGGCGGACGGCAGCGAGAATTATACCCGGTCGCCCGCCTACGGAGAACTGCGAAAAGCCGCCGAGGCTGTCGTTATGGCATATGCCGCAGCATCGACCTATCACGAGGACGGCGGAGTCAATTATGCAGAAGGCTGTTACAGGATAAGCGCAGCGTATTCCGACGATGAAGCAAGGGAAAACGACTTCTATATCTACTTAAGCTCGGGAGAAGCGCGCATCCGCGAAGCCGGCGGTATGGGATATGTACCCGCAGACAGAAAGCTTTATGATGAATTGGACGCCCGGTTTATGGAGGAGACCGATACCTCCGGCTCTGTTCCCGCAGGCGATTCGGAGTCCGAACAGGCAATGCTTGCGGTAACACGCTTCTTTGAGGCGTGGAACGCAAAGGATATCAACGCTATGAACGAGCTGACCGTATACGATATAAGCGGCATGGAATGGTTTAACGGAACTGACGGCGTGCAGCTCACGGGCTGCACCGTTCGGGAAAACTCCGGCGTGTTTCCGTCCGGCGCCGAAAATTCCTATGCGCGTACCTGCATCAGTGCGGACTTTGAGCTTTTGGCAAGCGACGGAAAATATGCGGGGAGCCTTCCTCACGGCGGCAACACATGGCTCATATGGCTGATGCGGGAGACCCCCGCTTCGCCCTGGCTGATACTAAGCTGGGGAGCGTGAGATCAATTGGTTTTTCATTGCACACATTAAGCTAAGAGCCGATACTCGTATCTCCGGCTCTTAGCTCCATATCATAACAACCAATTGGTATTGCGATAGGCAAGCGCCACAGACCTGCACTACTTTCCGCTGTCGCCGTAGTTGGACAGCACGCGGGCGGAGGGATCGTCCACGTTGCAGCCCGGCCATGAGCTGTTCGGCATCCAGAAGCCGGGTATCATCTCCGCCTGACCGGGATAGTATTTTTCAAAAAGCTCACGGTAGAGCAGCGATTCCTTTGTAAAGGGGCGAGCGTGACCGTATTTCATGCGCTTCTCCCTGTATTCGGCTTCCGAATAAAACGCGTCTGCATATTCCTTAAGATAATCGACCATGGAGTGACCCACGGCGTCGGAGAAGGCCGCCTTCTCGCGATTCAGAATGCTGTCCGGGAGATAATCCTCCTCAAACGCGCGGCGCAGCAGATACTTTCCCTTATTATAGGTGTTCATTTTGAGCTCAGGCGCAACGGACATCACATACTCCACAAAATCCAGATCGCCGAAAGGCACGCGCGCCTCCAGAGAGTTTACGGAGATGCAGCGGTCGGCGCGCAGCACGTCGTAGCAGTTGAGCTCACGCACGCGCTTTTCCGCCTCGCGCTGAAACTCCTCCGCGGACGGGGCAAAATCCGTGTACTTATACCCGAAAAGCTCATCGGATATCTCTCCCGTGAGCAGCACGCGTATGTCCGTTTTCTCGTGTATATATCTGCAGACGAGATACATGCCTATGCTGGCGCGTATGGTCGTTATATCATACGTCCCCAAGAGCTCAACGACCTCTTCGAGCGCGTCGAGCACGTCCTGCTTCGATATAATGACCTCGGTGTGGTCGCTGCCTATATACTCCGCCGCCTCCCTCGCATAGCGAAGATCGATGGCGTCCTTCTCCATGCCTATGGCAAAGGTTCGTATAGGCGCGTCCGAGCATTTTGCCGCGGCCGCGCAGACCAGAGACGAGTCGAGGCCTCCGCTCAGCAGAAACCCGACCTTTGCGTCCGCTACAAGTCTCTTCTTTATGCCCGCGGTCAGCTTTTCTCTGATGCTCCGGCAGACCGTGTCGATGCTGTCGTGAACGGTCGTTTTCGCGTGCGATATATCGCAGTATTCAATAAAGCGTCCTCCGATATAATAATGTCCCGGAGGGAAAGGCATGATCTTGCCGGTAAGCCCCATCAGGTTTTTCGGCTCGCTCGCAAAAATTATCGTCCCGGCGCTGTCATAGCCGTAATACAGCGGGCGAATGCCTATCGGGTCCCTCGCGGCTATCCACTGCCGCGTATCCGCGTCGTACATCACGAGCGCGAATTCCGCGTCCAGCATTGCGAACATGTCCGTTCCGTATTCCCTGTACAGCGGCAGCAGCACCTCGCAGTCCGAGTCGCTCATGAACGCATACTTCCCGGAAAGCTCTTTCTTAAAGCGCTCAAAGCCGTATATTTCGCCGTTGCACACGAGGCA
>CAYVOZ010000073.1:6177-9147 GCA_964453325.1 uncultured Christensenellaceae bacterium
TGCCCTCGTCGTGAAGCCCCATTATCGCGAGCCGGTGAAAGCCCATCATTCCCCCGCCGATGCTTATCACCCGGCTGTCGTCCGGCCCGCGCGACTTTGTGCGTTTAAAACCCTTTTCAAAATCCTCCGCGGCGCACGCGCCGCAATATCCCATTATGGAACACATACCAATGACCTCCGCTATCGTTATTCAGCATTCGATAGGGCAAGTGCTGCGTCTCGCGGTGCCACCTATCTTTTATCTTATTCAGCCTCTTTCCAAGGCCCTGCCGCTTAACGCGCGGCGCACGGCTCACCTACTAAGAATCTTTTGCCCTTTTCGGATCGCGGCTCGAAAAGTGTTGCGGGCACGGGCTTCCCGCGCAGCTCTCACCGTCCTGCGCTCTCTTTGAGAGAAGTTATCCGTGCCGCCTGTCTTTTCTGATAACGCCTTTGTTTTTCTTTTACTCTACATCCTGAAGGGCGTCGTAGCCCTCCTCACCCGTGCGTACCTTTACAACGTTCTCCACGTCGTATACGAATATCTTTCCGTCTCCGATATGCCCGGTATAAAGCACCCGCTTTGCGGTATCTATAACAGTGCGTACGGGGGCCTTGCTTATCACGATATCGACCTGCACCTTGGGCAGCAGCGTCGCCTCTACCTGGACGCCGCGGTAATACTCAGGCTTTCCCTTCTGCACTCCGCAGCCGAGCACATGCGACATCGTCATGCCCGTTATGCCTATATCCGTCATGGCATTCTTCAGCGCCTCAAACCGCGCCTCCCGGCAGACTATCTCCACCTTTGTAAGCTTGGGCTCACTTCCGTCGTCAAAGCCCGGGACTCTCTTCACCGGGACCGCCTCGGCCTCCGGCACGTCTCCGTCCACAAGCATCAGGGTCGCAGCGTCCGTCTGCGTATCGGGCAGCATGGCTATGCCGGCATATGCGGTCAGAAGTCCGTGCTCGGATATATCAAGACCCGCTATTTCGTCCTCCGCGCTGGCTCTGAGGCCTATGGTGTGCTTAAGCAGCAGAAACACTATCGTGATTATGACGGCGGTATATACCGCGACCGACACTACGCCGAGCGTCTGCACTCCCAGCATGCGCGCTCCTCCGCCGTAAAGCAGTCCGCCGTCCTTGGCAAAGAGCCCGGTGAGTATCGTCCCGAGCGCGCCGCAAATGCAGTGCACCGATACGGCTCCGACAGGATCGTCGATCTTTGCGACCTTATCGAAAAACTCTATGCTGAATACGACGACGACTCCGAATATCAGCCCCATGACAACCGCGCCCAGCGGTGAGACCGCATCGCAACCTGCGGTTATGCCGACAAGACCGGCCAGAGCCGCGTTATAGGTCATGGAAACATCCGGTTTTTTGTACCTTATCCATGTCAGACCGAGCGCCGCACAGCAGGCGACCGCCGCGGCAATGTTAGTGTTGAAGAACACAAGGCTTGCGCTCTCCACAAGAGCGTCGGAACTCATTCCCACCGTGGATGCTCCGTTGAAGCCGAACCAGCAGAACCACAGTATGAACACTCCGAGCGCCGCTATTGTCAGGTTGTGACCGAGTATGGCCTTGGGCTTTCCGTCCTTGCCGTATTTGCCTATGCGCGGGCCGAGTATCTTTGCGCCGATAAGAGCGCATACGCCGCCGACCATGTGTACGCAGGTCGAGCCCGCGAAATCGTGGAAGCCCAGCTGAGCAAGCCAGCCGCCGCCCCATATCCAGTGACCGGATATCGGGTATATGAGCAGCGATATTGCAGCAGAGTATATGCAGTATGCCGAGAACTTCGTTCTCTCAGCCATAGAGCCGGATACTATCGTTGCCGAGGTGGCACAGAAAACAGTCTGGAATATCGCAAACGCCCAAAGCGGCACGCCCTCCGGCAGTACGCTGCTGTAGTCCCCCATTATCATCGGGTCTATCCATCCGAACAGCGCGGTGCCTGTGCCGAACATTATCCCGAATCCAAAGAGCCAGAAGCACGGCGTTCCGATGCAGAAGTCCATCAGGTTTTTCATCAGTATGTTTCCTGTGTTCTTGGCGCGCGTGAAGCCCGCCTCGCACATTGAGAAGCCTGCCTGCATAAAGAAGACCAGCGCCGCTCCTAAAAGTACCCATATCGTGTTAACAGGACTGTATGTCATGATGTTTTTCTCCTTCCTTCACTGTGTGTCCCTACCTCACGCCGAACAGCAGCTCGCCGTAGGTCGGGAAAGGCCAATATTTCTTGCCCGTGAGCGTTTCCGCCTCGTCCGCGCAGGCCCGAAGCTCGCACATTTTCGGCAGTATCTCGTCGCGTATCATGCACGCCTCCTCCGTGACGTCGCTCACGGTCTTAAGGCGCGTCATTGCTGTTTCGAGCACGTCCGTCCTTTCGGACAGCTGATCCGTGAGCATGGACAGCTTTGAAACAAGCTTTCTTTCATATGTGCAGTGCAGAGCGCTGTCCAGTGCCTGCTTATGCGACGCCGACGCGCAAACGTCTCCGACATAATTCTCTATTGCGGGCAATATCTCCCTGCGCGCCATGTCCGCCATGGTCAGCGCCTCGATGCTCACAGTCTTGCAATAGTTTTCCAGCATTATTTCATACCGGCTGTTAAGCTCGGATCCAGAAAAAACTCTGTGCCGCGTCAGCATATCCACGTTCTTTTTGCTTAAGAGCATAGGCATGCAGTCGGGAGTAGTGCGGAGATTTAAGAGCCTGCGCTTTTCCGTAGCTTCCTTTATCCATGCATCGTCATAGCCGTTTCCGTTGAATATAATGCGCTTATGCGCGCTTATCTCTTCCTTTATAAGCTTGTGCAGCGAGGCTTCAAAGTCCTCCGCTCCCTCAAGAGCGTCGGCGAACTGACGCAGAGACTCTGCGACCGCGCTGTTCAGCATAATGTTTGTGCAGGCAATGGAGTTAGCGCTGCCCAGCATGCGGAACTCGAACTTGTTGCCGGTGAAGGCGAACGGAGATGTGCG
>CAYVOZ010000073.1:9157-12736 GCA_964453325.1 uncultured Christensenellaceae bacterium
TTTCTGTCCGTAGTGTCCCTTGTAAAGCGCGGCAGAGAGTGCACGCCTAATTTCATCTGCGTCTTCTCCGCGGCGGAGTAAGGAGCGTCCTTTTCGATCGCCTCTAAAACTGCGGTCAGCTCATCGCCCAGGAATATGGATACTACTGCGGGTGGAGCCTCGTTTGCGCCCAGTCGATGGTCGTTGCCCGCGGTCGCTACGCTTATGCGCAGAAGATCCTGATAATCGTCCACGGCCTTTATTACCGCCGTCAGGAACAGCAGGAACTGTGCGTTCTCGTGCGGCGTATCTCCCGGAGACAGCAGGTTTGCTCCCGTATCCGTGGAGACCGACCAGTTATTGTGCTTGCCCGAGCCGTTCACTCCCGCAAACGGCTTCTCGTGGAGCAGGCATACAAGCCCGTGTCTCGCCGCCACGCGCTGCATTATCTCCATAGTGAGCTGATTGTGGTCGGTGGCGATATTCGTGGTCGTATATATAGGTGCAAGCTCGTGCTGTGCGGGGGCGACCTCGTTATGCTCCGTTTTGGCTAAAATGCCCAGCTTCCAAAGCTCCTCGTTCAGCTCCTCCATATATGCCGCTACGCGGGGCTTTATGGCTCCGAAATAGTGATCGTCCATCTCCTGTCCCTTCGGCGGCTTTGCTCCGAAAAGCGTGCGTCCCGTGAATATAAGGTCGCGGCGCGCGTCGTATAAAGCCTTATCCACAAGAAAGTATTCCTGCTCGGGACCGACCGACGTGCTGACGCGCTTTACAGTGTCGTTGCCGAAAAGCCTCATTATGCGTATGGCCTGCTTGTCGAGCGCCTCCATCGATCTTAAAAGCGGGGTCTTTTTGTCGAGCGCCTCTCCGCCGTATGAGCAGAACGCAGTCGGTATTGAGAGCGTTCTTCCCTTTATAAAGGCATATGACGTCGGGTCCCACGCGGTATAGCCTCTCGCCTCAAACGTGGCGCGCAGTCCGCCCGAGGGAAAGCTCGATGCGTCCGGCTCTCCCTTTATGAGCTCCTTTCCGGAAAAGTCCATTATGACTCCGCCGTCGGGAGAGGGAGTTATAAAGCTGTCGTGCTTCTCAGCCGTGATGCCCGTCATAGGCTGGAACCAGTGCGTGAAATGCGTCGCGCCCTTCTCCACTGCCCAGTCCCTCATAGCCGCAGCTACCGCATCCGCTATCGAGGGATCCAGCTTGCGATTCTCGTTTATCGTTTGCTGCAGCGAATTATATATGTTTGCGGAAAGCCGCGATTTCATGACTCTGTCGTCAAAGACCATACTGCCAAACAGCTCGGGAACAGTTTTCATAGTTTTGTCATCCTTTCGATTTTCAAAATAAAAAAGAGACGCTGACGTCGGAGGGATCTCCCCCAAAAGACGTCAATGTCTCTCATTGCGGCACAGTATACGCCTTCCGCAGCCGCGATGTCAAGAGCAAATTTCAAAAAAATTACATGAAAATTTCTTATTGACAAGCCCGTTTGATTGTAGTAAGGTGATGCGCAAGAACAAGGACGTTCATTTGGCAAAGCTTTGCTTTTCAAACGGACGTCCTTGTTTTTGTTTATACGGAAAGGACAGAAACGGAATGAAACAATTGGAGGGACAGATACGCATACCGTCCGGCTGCGCGATATCGGCAGTCATTTCAAGGGACGGCAGGCGCATGACCGGAGAGAGTATAACAGACAGTATGCGCCCTATGCATGACCGCTCTAACGGCCTCGGCGGAGGCTTTGCCGGATACGGCATTTATCCGGAATACAAGGAGTTCTTCGCACTGCATATCTTTTTTCAGAGTCCGTCGGCCAGGACGGAGTGCGAGGCGTATCTTAAAGAAAAAGCGGAGATAGTAAAGCAGGAGTCCATACACGTCCGCAAGACGCCGGGCATAACCGACGCGCCTCTCATAAGGCGTTATTTCATTGCGCCCATGCCGCATGCGCTCCTTGCGTCTCAGCTCGACGAGGACGAATTTACGGCCCGCATCGTAATGAAGATCAACTCGGATATAGACGGCGCATATGTCTTCTCGAGCGGCAAGAACATGGGCGTATTCAAGGCGGTCGGCTACCCCGAGGACGTGGGCAGCTTCTACCGTCTCGAGGAATACTCCGGCTACTGCTGGACTGCGCACGGACGTTACCCGACCAACACTCCCGGATGGTGGGGAGGCGCGCATCCGTTTGCGCTGCTCGATTATACCGTCGTGCACAACGGAGAGATATCCTCATACGACGCGAACAGGCGCTTTATGGAGATGTTCGGCTATAAATGCACGCTCAAGACCGATACCGAGGTCATAACATATATCGCCGACTTTCTGCTGCGCCGCAAGGGCCTCACGCTCACCGAGCTTGCCGACGTGATAGCCGCTCCGTTCTGGAGCACTATAGAGTGTAAGGATGCAGCCGAAAGAGAACGGCTCACATATCTGCGCACCGTTTTCCCGAGTCTGCTCATAACCGGCCCGTTTTCCATAGTGCTCGGCTTTACAGGTGGGCTCATGGCTTTAAACGACCGTCTTAAGCTGCGCTCGATGGTCGTCGGTGAAAAGGACGATATGGTATACATAGCCAGCGAGGAGGCCGCAATACGCGCCATGGAGCCGGACGCGGAGAATATCTATTCTCCATCGGGCGGAGAGCCGGTGATCGTAAAGGTAAAGGAGGGTGCGCTTCAATGAGTGTCAACATGATATTCCCCGAATTTGAAGTCGTGAGAAACAACGACCGCTGTATTCGCTGCCGTGTCTGCGAAAGGCAGTGCGCAAACAGCGTACACAGCTTTAACGAGGACGCCGGAATAATGCGCAGCGACGAGTCAAAGTGCGTCAACTGTCAGCGCTGCGTCTCGCTTTGCCCGACGCGGGCGATAAAGGTCGTTAAGACCGATTGCCGTCTGCGGGAAAACGCCAACTGGGACGGCGATACCATCCGCGAGATATATAAGCAGGCGGAGAGCGGCGGCGTTCTGCTGTCCTCTATGGGCAATCCGAAGCCGCTTCCCGTATATTGGGACAGGCTGCTTTTAAATGCTTCGCAGGTGACGAACCCCTCCATAGACCCGCTCCGAGAGCCTATGGAGACGCGCGTATTCTTAGGCAAGAAACCCTCCGCTGTAGAGCGGGATGAAAACGGCGGACTAAAATGCGTGCTTCCGCCGCAGCTCGAGCTCTCCATGCCCGTGATGTTCTCGGGCATGAGCTACGGCTCTATAAGCTATAACGCACACGTGAGCTTGGCCCGCGCTGCGGAGGCATTGGGCATATGCTATAACACCGGCGAGGGCGGGCTTCACGAGGAGCTTTACCGTTACGATAAAAACACCGTGATACAGGTGGCCTCCGGGCGGTTCGGAGTGCATAAGAAGTATTTGGAGGCGGGCGCCGCTATCGAGATAAAGATAGGACAGGGAGCCAAGCCGGGCATCGGCGGGCATCTGCCGGGAGCAAAGATAGTGGGCGACGTATCCCGCACCCGCATGATACCCGAGGGCAGCGACGCGATATCCCCCGCCCCGCATCACGACATCTACTCGATAGAGGATCTTCGCCAGCTCGTATACTCGCTGAAGGAGGCCACGG
>CAYVOZ010000074.1:0-12619 GCA_964453325.1 uncultured Christensenellaceae bacterium
AAGCTTAAGCTTCTTAATCGCGTCCTCGCGCATTTTGTATTTGAGTATCTTTCCCGCTACGTTTGTTGGAAATTCGTCTGTGAATTCAACGTATTTCGGTATTTTATGATGCGCCATGTGTTCTTCCACGTACTTTTTCAGTTCCTCCGCGGTAAGGTGTTCGCCCTCTTTGAGAATGACGCACGCCATTATCTCCTCACCGCTGCGCTCGTCGGGCACGCCTATGACCTGCACG
Source organism: uncultured Christensenellaceae bacterium (assembly GCA_964453325.1). Classification (GTDB taxonomy): domain Bacteria; phylum Bacillota; class Clostridia; order Christensenellales; family Christensenellaceae; genus JAZRGP01. The sequence continues at coordinate 236 of CAYVOZ010000074.1, forward strand.
TCCAAAACCTTGGGATGCGTGTATATAAACTCCTCTATCTCCTTGGGGTATATATTCTCGCCGCCGCGTATTATCATGTCCTTGAGCCTTCCGGTAATGCGATAGTTGCCTTCGGGCGTTCTGCACGCAAGGTCACCCGTATGCAGCCAGTCGTCAGAGTCTATCGCCTGCCGCGTCGCCTCCGGCATTTTATAATAGCCCTTCATGATGTTATAGCCGCGCGCTACGAACTCGCCCGTCTCTCCGTCGGGCAGCTCCTCCCCCGTCTCCGGATCGACTATCTTGCATTCTATCTCGGGCAGAGCGCGTCCCACCGTGCCTACGCGCACCTCCACGGAGTCGTCCGTAGAGCTCATTGTGCAGCCGGGCGAGGCCTCCGTCTGACCGTAGACTATCGTTATCTCGTCCATGTGCATCTTTTCCACGACGTCGTTCATAACTGATATCGGACATGGGCTGCCTGCCATTATGCCCGTTCTCATATACGAGAAATCGGTTTTTGCAAAGTCCTCGTGCTCGAGCATCGCAATAAACATAGTCGGAACGCCGTGGAAGCAGGTAATGTGCTCCTGGTGTATGCACGCGAGCGCTGGCCTCGGCGAGAAGTACGGCAGAGGCAGCAGCGTCGCTGCGTGTGTCATGGACGCCGTCATGGCGAGCACCATGCCAAAGCAGTGGAACATTGGTACCTGTATCATCATCCTGTCCGCCGTGGAGAGGTCCATGCGGTCGCCTATGCATTTGCCGTTGTTCACGATGTTGTAATGCGTGAGCATGACGCCCTTGGGGAATCCCGTCGTTCCGGACGTATACTGCATATTGCAGACGTCTCCGGGCTCTACCGAGGCCGCCATGCGGTATACCTCCTCTATGGGAGTCCTGTCGGCTCTCAGCATTGCTGCGTCCCATGTGAGACAGCCCTTCATGGAGAAACCCACGGTTATCACGTTTCTTAAGAAAGGCAGGCGTTTGCAGTGCAGAGGCTCGCCCGGCTGTGCGGACGCTATCTCCGGGCAGAGCTCGTTTATGGCGGCGGCATAGTCGGAATCGCGATAACCGTCTATCATAATGAGCGTATGCGTATCCGACTGCCGGAGCAGATATTCCGCCTCGTGTATCTTATACGCGGTATTCATGGACACGAGCACGCCGCCTATCTTGGTGACCGCCCAGAAGGATATATACCACTGCGGCAGATTCGTCGCCCAGACCGCGACATGACTGCCGGGGCGAACGCCCATAGATATCAGCACTCGCGCAAACTCGTCGACGTCGTCGCGGAACTGCGAGTATGTGCGCGTATAGTCGAGCGTTGTATACTTAAAGGCATACTGATCGGGAAAGGTCCCAGCCATTTTATCGAGCACCTGAGAAAACGTGCAATCTATGAGCGAGTCCTTTTTCCATACGAATTTGCCCGTATGGCGCTTGTTGCTGTAAAGATGCGCGCGTTTTCTCGACGTGCTGCCGAAGCGGCTCATATAGCTCGAAAAATGCGTAAGCACGACCTCTGCGTCGTCGAGCTCGGGCAGCCACGCGGGATCCCACTCGAGCGATATAAAGCCGTCGTAGTTTATGGATGCGAGCGCTGTCATCATGTCGCCAATATTGAGCTCGCCCTCGCCTATCAGCCTGTATTCCCTGCCGTTCTCCGTCGCTGCGGAGTCCTTTATATGCACATGACGCACATAAGCGCCGAGGTTCTTTATTGTGTCTCCCGGCTTCTCACCGCAGAAGAAATACGGATGGTGCATATCCCAAAGCGCCGCGACGTTATCGCTGGCAAAGCTGTCGAGCACTTCGCGCAGTCTGCCAGTATCCGCAAAAGCTCCGACCGTCTCTATGAGGAGCGTGACTCCGCTTTTCTCCGCAGCGGGAAGTACGCGGCGGATATACTCCCGCGCTATGCTCTCCGCATCCTGCTCGCCTCCGCGCGCATGTATGCGCACATAAGGCACGCGCATCGCCCTCGCGGTATCGATATACCGCTCTATCTCCGCGCAGCCCTCGTCTATGCCGTTTGCATCGGCTATGTCCGCGAGTGAGTCTATACAGGGTATGGACAGACCCTTTTCCTCGAGGCGTCTTGCAGTGCGTCTCGCGTTCTCGCCGTCAAAAAGTCCCTTTGAGCTCAACGACAGTATGTTATGCAGCTCTATGCCGTTAAGTCCTGCGTCCGCAGCCGCTTTTACGTTGTCCTCCCAGCTCGCGGAATCCCACCAGCCGCGTATCGAAAAAGAAAGCTTCATATCTTATTCAGCCCTCCTCAAAAACTATTTTGTTGAGCGCGTTTATGTATGCGCGTATGCTCGCGCCTATTACGTCCGTGGAAATGCCCTTTCCCGAATACATGCGTCCGTTCGCGCGCAGCTTTACTATAGCGGAGCCCATGGCCTCACGCCCCTCCGTGACGGCCTGTATCTGAAAATCGTCGAGCTCGAAGTGATGTCCTATTATCTGCTCTATCGCCAGAAACGCCGCGTCTATCGGGCCGTCGCCTATGCAGAGCCCCTCTTTTATCTCGTCGTTCTTTTTGAGCTTTATATGCGCAGTCGCGGAAATAACGTTTCCGCTGTTGACGAGATAGCTGTCCAGCTTATAGGTCGGAGGCACTTGCAGCGCGGCGGAGGCTATTATCGCGTCGAGCTCCTTTGCACCCACGTCCTTCTTCTCGGCTATGACCTTGAACGCCTCAAAGACCTTTGCCGAGTCCTCCTCGGAGAGGTCGTAGCCCAGCCGCTTGGTCGCCTTTATCACGTCGGATATACTGTCGCCCTTGTTGAGGCTCACGTCCCCGTCCTCGCGGACGCCCGCGTCGAAGGGAGACAGCTTTGACTTCTTGGTCTGCGTCATCCATTTTATCTGCTTTGCAATGCGGTTAACCTCTGTCATGCGAAGCTCGCAGGAAACGCCCATAGAGTCCCCGCGCAGTCTTATGACGTCCGAGGCAGCCTCTATAGAAGGAAGTCCGCCCTCGCAGGATATGAGCTTTATCTCGCCCGCGCCTGCGGCGACCGCGGCGAACGCGCTCGCAGCGCCCATGCCGAGCGTACCCGCGCATTCGACTCCGAGCACTGCGTTTTTAAGCTCCGGCGCACCGGAGTAAAGCTCTCTTATAAACGCGGCAAACTCATCCGGGAACATTATGCCCGCGGTATCGCATATTGTAACAATGCCCGCGCCCGCTTCTATAGCGGCTTGAATCGCGCCGCAAAGCACGCTCTTTTCCGCGCGAGTGGCGTCGTCCGCCACAAACTCCACGTCTTCGCAGAGCGTTCTGCACTCCGTCACGAGCTCATTTATGAGCTCTATGGCCTTCTGCGGCTTTTTATGGCATACATACTCCATCTGCACGGCAGACAGCGGCACGACGACCTGCATTCTCGGATGCGCAGCGTCCTTTATGCACTCCCATACAGCGCTTATGCCCTTTTTATCGAGCCCGACAGGCACGGCCAGCGTGCTGCTCTTTATAAGCGCGGATACCGTCTTAAGAAGCACCTCGTCTACCTTCGCCTCCGAAAGCGGAGCTGTCTCTATAACGGATACCTTTAGTCTGTCGAGCAGTTTTGCGATCTCCGTCTTTTCCTTGAAGCTCAGCGCCGCTTCCGTCTGCTTTGCGGTCTCTCTGAGCGTAACGTCCGAAATAAGTATGCTTCTCATTGCCGTTCTCTCCTTTTTTGTCTGTAAAAATTAAAAGTCCCCGAGGCCTATATAGCCCCAGGGACGAAATATCGCGGTACCACCCTGCTTGCCGTAAAAAACGGCCGCTCTGCCGCGCTCAATAAAGCGCGTCGCCATGATAACGGGGCGTTTCCGTAGCCTCTTACTGCATATTTAGGAGGCTCTGCTCGGGAATGAGACTGCCGTTCTGACGCCGTGTACCGGCTCGCACCAACCGCCGGCTCTCTTTATTTCGCTTCGTCAAGGCATAATTCCGTCAACGCATTTAACGTTGGTATATTTATAGCACGAAAGTCTCGCCTGTGTCAAGGCGTATTTATGCATTTTACGGTATTGTTATAAGCTCCGCCCGCTCTTTTCCGAGCTGAGCGCGGCGTTTACTATCGCTCTTCTCATGACCTCCGCCGCGATGGAAAACAGCCTGTTGAGCTCTCCGGGCGTCTCTATCTCCCCTGTGCTCGCGGCAAAGACCGTATCGCCGTCCGCGAGCGTATGCACCGGACGTATAGCCATGGCATAGCCGTCGTGCGCGACCATGGCGAGGCGTTTTGTCTGCCCCGGAGTCAGCGCGGCATTCGTGGCTATGACGGATATCGTCGTATTCCTGCCGAACACATCCTCTACCGCCTTGCCCTCCATGAACTTTACGGTATCGATAAAGTCTCCGTTATCGTCCTTAAGACCGGCTATCACACGGTCGCCCTCATATACATCTCCGAGAGCGTTCACGACGGCGAGTGCGCCTATTATAACACCGTTTTCCAGTGTTATCGAGGCGGTACCCTGCCCGCACTTGTCCATGCCCTTGCCCATGAGCGCCTTGCCCACGGTCGCGCCCATGCCCGCGCCCGCGCTGCCCTGACGCACCTCCGAAGATGCGTTTTTGCAGGCCTCATAGCCCATGCGAGAGTCCGGGCGCGCGTCCGCGTCGCCTATTCCGAGGTCGTATATTATCGCTCCCGAAACCATAGGCACGCGCTTTATGCCTGTATCAAAGCCGCGCGAATGCTCCTCTAAAAACCTCATGGCTCCGTCCGCACAGCCGAGCCCGAAGGCGCTGCCGCCCGCGAGCATAAAGCAGTCTATGACGTTGCTGCCGGTATCCGGCGAGAGCGCGTCCGTGTTTATCGTCCCCGGGCCGCCGCCGCGTACGTCGACGCCGCCCTGCACAAGTCCGTCAAAGAGCACGGCTGTGCAGCCGGTCATGCGCACCTCGTCCTGCGCGCAGCCCACGGAGATGCCCTTTATATCTGTAATTGAACCCTTATACATTGCTGACCTCCGTATCCGTCAGTCGAGACCGTCAAAGTCCTGCTGTCTTAAGGCCTCATATACCGCGATAGCCACGGAGTTCGAGAGATTCAGAGACCGCAGACTTTTTCTCATGGGCAGACGCACGGCCGTATCCGGATGCGAGAATATCAGCTCCTCGGGCAGACCCTTGGTCTCCTTTCCGAACAGCAGATACGCTCCGTCGGGATATTCCACGTCCGTATAGCGCTTCTTTGCCTTGGTAGAGAAGTAATAGAACTGCCCGCCCGCGTTTTTCTCAAAGAAATCCGCCAGAGACGGATATACCGTCAGATCGAGCTTATCCCAATAGTCGAGTCCTGCGCGCTTTAAATGCGTATCGTCTATCTGAAAGCCCATGGGCTCCACAAGGTGCAGAGCCGCGCCGACGACAGCGCAGGTGCGGGAAATATTCCCCGTGTTCTGCGGTATCTCCGGCTCTACCAGCACTATATTCAGCATTCCTTCACGAACTCCCCTATGCGCTTCAACGCCTCTACGATGTTGTTCATCGACGACGCGTAGGAGCACCTTATAAAGCCCTCGCCTCCGGGTCCGAAGGCGCTTCCCGGTACGCACGCGACCTTCTTTGCCTTCAAGAGCCTCGTACAGAACTCCTCTGACGTCATGCCCGTCGAGGTGATGTTCGGGAAAGCGTAAAACGCGCCCTTGGGCTCATAGCAGGAAAGCCCCATCTTTCTGAAGCCGTCGACTATTACCATTCTCCTGCGGTCGTACTGGCGCATCATGTCCGTGACCTGCGCATAGTCCGTATGCATCTCGTATTTAAGCGCCTCTATTCCCGCCTCCTGGCTGACTATGGACGCGCAGAGCATCGAATACTGGTGTACCTTCACCATGGCGTCTATCACGGGCTTGGGGCCGCAGGCATAGCCGAGACGCCATCCCGTCATGGCGAACGCCTTGGAGAAGCCGTTTATGAGCAGAGTTCTGTCCTCATAGCCCTCCGCCATGGAAACGTGTCTCTTGCCGCCGTAGGTGAGCTCGGAATATATCTCGTCGGAAATGATAAACAGATCGTGCTTTTCTATTACGGGCTTTATGGCGTCGAGCTGCTCGCGCGACATTATGCCGCCCGTCGGGTTGTTCGGGAAAGGCAGAACGATGGCCTTTGTTTTATCGGTAACAGCCTTTTCTATGTTCTCGCTCATCAGAACGAAGTTATCCTTTTCGTATGTGCCTACCGCCACGGGAACTCCGTGCGCAAACCTTACGCCGGGCTCGTATGAAACATAAGACGGCGCAGGCACGAGCACCTCATCGCCCGGATCGAGCAGCGCGCGGAAGGCAAGGTCGAGCGCCTCGCTCGCGCCGACCGTTATCATGGTCTGCGGCAGTGTATAATGCACGTTGTATCTGTCCGAAAGATATGCGAGCACGAGCTCTCTTAACTCCACGAGTCCGTGATTGGACGTATAGTGCGTATGACCGCTTTCTATCGCGTTTATGGCGCGGTCGCGTATATTCCAGGGAGTTATAAAGTCCGGCTCTCCCACACCGAGGGAAATAGCGTCCTTCATCTCGCTCGCTATATCGAAAAACTTCCTTATTCCGGACGGCGGTACCTCGCTGACATGCGACGCAATTAGCTTTGATGTGTTCACGGGCTCACGACCAATCTGCTCTCCTTCTCGTCGTCGACGAGAACGCTGCCGTGCTGCTTGTATTTTTTCATTATGAACATAGTCTCCGTGCTGCTCACGCCGTCTAACACGGCGATCTTTTCCCATACGAACTGACTAATGGCCTTCATGCTCTTCGCGGAGACCTTTACGGAAAGATCGTAGCCGCCGGAAACGAGATATACGGCCTTTACCTCGGGGAATTTATACACTCTGCGCGCTATATCGTCATAGCCGTGCTCCCTCTCGGGCGTGACCTTTAAGCCGATTATGGCTTCTGCATATGCCTCCTCCGGGAGCTTCTCGGTGTTGACGAGAGCCGCATAGCGTATTATCGTGCCGTCTTTTTCAAAGCCGGCTATTATCGCATCCACCTCGGGCCTCGTCAGCCCGAACATGTGTGCGAGCACATCCCTGTCAATGAAAGCGTCCTGCTGCAATACCTCAAGTATGGCCTTATCCTGATCCATGATCGTCCTCCAGTCTTTTTCACAGCTTTATCAAATTTTAACTATTGTATCATTGAAAAGTACATATTTCAATGTCGGCTTGCATATCCGTCGTTTCGCGCCGGGCAAGGACCTCTTCGGCTTATGAATACCGTCTCATGCTCTCGCGAATATAGCCCTCGCGGCATGCTCTCTTTCCCGCTTTGTTCGCCCATCGCTCGCAGTACAGCGCATAATACGATCTGCCGCGTCTCTTTCTCGCCCGCGCGCAGAAAGGCGCGTTCGCCCATACAGCCGAGGGCAGAGCAATAACAAAGAGCCATATCGGTCCGAGAACTGCCGACTGTACAGTATGCCCGTATTCGTGCAGCCTTGTATCATGCAGCCAGTATTCGTCGCCGCCCTTTTCATTGATAAAAACAAAAGCTCCGAGGGCTATCCCTCCGAAGCCGGGCTTATCGATATATGTCACGACCGCGCCGTGAAAGCGCTCATGACGGCATTTTTTGTTAATAAGATAGACTATCGCGCCAGCCGCGTTTTGCAGTATTCCCCATGTGCACTGTAATGCGATATAAACGGTCCTGTTCATGACGCTGCTCATTCATTGCCGTTTCCGGCAGAGTCGTTTATGAGCGCGTCCTCAATGATATATCTCGGGCGGGCCTTGCTCTCAAAATAGGTCCTGCCGACGTATTCTCCGACCAGTCCTGTCCCGAAAAGCTGCAGACCGCCCATGAGTACGATCGCTCCCGCGATCCAGAGCGCATCCGCGAAATGTATGGAGGCAAGCGCAAGTATAACGAATGTCAGCATTCCCAAAAGTCCGATCAGCGCGAACACGGCACCTGTTATAATAAGCATCGTTATGGGCTTTGCGGAAAAGCCCGTTATGCCGTCCATGGCGAGTCTTAGCATTTTTCTTATATTGTACTTACTCTCGCCCGCCTGACGCTCTTTCCTGTCGTATTCCACAACGGAGCTCTTATAGCCTATCTGCGGTATTATGCCGCGCAGATACAGATTTACTTCCTTATACTCCGCCAGCGCTTCCAGCGCTCTCTTGCTCACAAGGCGGCAGTCGGCATGATTGAATACGGTCTCAACGCCGAGGCTTTTAAGCGTTTTATAGAACGCCTCCGCAGTGAAGCGCTTCATAAAAGTATCCGACTGTCTCCCGGCGCGCACGCCGTATACGACGTCGCAGCCCTCGGCAAGCTCCTTCAGCATGCCGTCTATAGCGTTTATGTCGTCCTGCAAATCTGCGTCTATGGATATGACCGCGTCCGGACTCTGCTCCAATGCTGTCATAAGTCCCGCCAAAAGCGCATTCTGATGGCCTCTGTTGTGCGAGAGCTTAATTCCCTCAAACAGCAGGGACGATCTGTTCAGCTCTCTTATGAGCTCCCACGTCCCGTCAGTGGAGCCGTCGTCCACGAGCAGTATCCTGCTGTCCGGCGATATCGAGCCGTCCGATATCAGCGACCGGCATTTCTCGCTTAGCTTCGCCGCCGAATCCGGCAAGGCCTCCGTCTCGTTATAACAGGGGACCACTATGTATATCCTCGGCGTCATCTTCTTCTCCCGATAAGCGTCACAATAAGCGCTATCAGCAGCACCGCCGCTATCCCTATCGCAACATAGGTCAGTATCCGTATTATACCCGGTCCCTTTACAGCGGCCTCCGCCTCGGCAGCCGCCCCCCTGTATTCCTGAGAATACTCTATGCGCAAGACTCTGTCGTGTACCCTTTGAAGCGTTCCCTCTGCGGTATCATACATATAAAAGCCCGCTGTGCCGTTCTTTGAAGCATACACTATCCGTATGTCCTCGTACTCCGTAATGAGGCATTCAGCGTCCTTCGAGCCCGCGGCGATCACGGAGCGTGAATATCCGGAAAGCTCTGCGGGAAGCTCATCCGGCAAGGGCAGAAGAAGGACTGTGTTCCTGACGTTAAGCGTCCTTGTGAAAATGCCGTTCGCCTTATCCCATATATAATAGGCTCCGTCCATATCAGAGTCGTACACGTATGCTAAAAGCTCACCGCTGTTTTCGTTTTGAGCTATCTCTATATTATCGGAGTTGTACTGTGTAAATACCGATCTGTAGCCCGAGGGAGGCGCTGACGGCAGTTTTTTTGCCAGCAGCAGCTTCTCTCCGTCGATATGTACCGTTATGGTCTCCGGCGCGGGTGTCGGTGCATCTGTAGGAGCTGCGGTCTCAGCCGCAGCTGCTGTTTCAGTAGGCGCAGGCTCGGTTTCAGCTGCTTTTTCTCCCGTTATAGTGACTAAGTCCGTCACACTCGCCTGACCCAGCGACTGTTCCTGAAAAGTGAGCGCTTCGTTTACCGTGACCGATAACGGCGTGTCCCCCGCCTTGAGCGCTTTAAATGAAAGCGTTACCGTCAGCGCCGACGTTTCACCGCCAGCGACGGCTATTATCCTCCCCGTACCGGACGCAGCAGTTGCATTGTTTCCGCCGGTAAAGGAAAGCATGTCCTTATCATAGGAAAAATCCGCGTCGACGGCGCCTATGCCGTCCGCTTTGAAGGTAACGTTGACCGAAAATTCCTTTCCTATCTCGGCGCTCCCACAGTCTATATCGATCCCGACGCCTGCGGCGGAAACAAACACGGGCAAAAAGCACAGAAGAGCGGCAAGGATCAGTAAAGCTATTCTTTTCATCATGCTACCTCCTGCGCACAGCGAGTACTATTATCACTACTATGAGTATTACCGATATACCTGCGAATATAAGGAGCAGCGTCAGACTGCCATCCTTGCCGTTATCGGAGGTCGGTTCTGTCGCAGTCCCGCCCGTTTCGGACACCGATATCTGCGCGTCGGCGCGCTGAAGCGTTTCTTCTACAGAATCATAGAAGTACCAGCCCTCTTCGCCCCTGCTGTTCACGCAATAGACGGCGTAAATACCCTCTGAGTCGGTCTTTACGGCGGCTATTTCAATGCCGCCTATATCGATCTCTTCGGTATCCGTCCCTGCGGTCTCCGGCTGCACGGCTGCCATATACACATAGTCGCCGCCCACCGTCATAACAGGCAGCAGCTCTTTTGTCTCCGGATCAAAAAGCAGCTCCGCGCCGTCGCCAAGCAGCAGAAGCGTTCTTTCTCCCGTGCTCCATGCAGTGACCGCTCTGCCGTTCAAAAGGTACGAGGATCTCTGCAAATATCCGGAAATATCTGCCGTCTCGTTAACGGTATATTCAACGCCGTTTACGGAAATATAAGTGAGCTCCCGAACCGGCGAAGACGGTTCCGGAGACGTCGGCTCCTGTGACGGCTGCACGGACTCCGTCGGTGCGGCTGTCTCTGTCGGCGCTGCTGTACCGGTCGGTGCGGCGGTGCGGACCGGAGCGGCCGGTACTGTAGGCGCGGCGGTCGCAGCTGTGCCGCCTACGCTGACAGTGATGCCGGCATCGTCGCAGTTCATTTTCTCGCCGCTGTTATAGCCGTATATACTTATGTTGCTTACTTTAAAGCTGCTTTTGCCCTGTTTAAGCGTCGTAAAGCGAAGATAATACTCAAGGCTGTTCGTTTCCCCGTCTCCCGACGCTGCTATAGAACCCGTTCCGTCCGATATCATTGCGGAGTTTCCTCCGCCCGACACATATTTCAGCGAGGAGCTGTCATAGTCAAGCCTTGCGTATAGTGAATCTATGCCTCCGCCTGTGACATTGAACAATAATTTTACGGAAAATGTCTCGCCGAGCATAATGCTGTCGTCGTCGAGCGAAATAGAAACGCTTGCGCCGGCGGCATAAGCCGCGCCCGGTACAAACACCGCAATTACTGTCATTATGGCCAGCAGCATAACAAGGGTTCGCTTCATTTGCATCTCCTATTGTATTATGGCAGCCGATCCAAGCAAATGCTTTTGTATTTTTAACATATCGAGTATGGATATCGAGCTGTCCTTAGATACGTCCGCCGCCGTCGATCTTGCGCCGGCAAGCTCCGATATCTGCAGAATGTGCTTCTGAACGGTAAGAAGATCGATCATATTTATGCTTCCGTCGCCGTTTGCGTCTCCGTATATCACGGCTGCACAGACGGCTTCTCCCGCCTTGATTATGTCTCCCGTGACTATAACGCCGGACGTCTTGACGACTTGCGCCTCGGTAAACACGTTTACCGTGCTTCCGTTATAAAGCTTCATGCGTGCAGAAAAGTCCTCGACCGTAACGCCCGGCTCTATGCCTGTGACTATGCCCGAGCCGAAGGTATACGGCGCCGCGCCCGACCTGTCCGTTATCGCTGCACCGGGGAAGTAAAATGCCAGTATCTCGTTATATTTCATGCCGTGGCTCCCGGCCATAGTCTGCGCGCCGCGCTGGCTCATGCCGACTCCGTGTCCGTAGCGTCGGCTCACGATATACCAGTCAGCGCCGACCTTTTCCACGCCGCGCATTCTTAAATCGCTGTTTATATAGTCGTGTCTGTTAACGTACGTCCCGGCCTGATCGCCCGCATTCATGAGCGTTATCGTTACATCAAACGTAAGCGGTCCGCTTAAGGAATCGACGCCGGTGGCATAGCAGGCCGTTATATTGAGCGCAGCCGTAACATAGCTTCTGCTGCCGGACGTGGAGGGCCAGCGCTGCGCGCCGTTCGAGACTGCGTTTATGCTGTTTATTCGGATGCTGTTTGCGCTGTTTCCGAGCGGATGACAGCCCGCGTTCACAAATGCCTGATATGCCTTCTGCTGTATCTCGTCAAACGCCGGACTCGTATAGACGAAAAGTCCGCTGTTGTTTGTGAGCATTCCGTAGCTCGCGGAAACATAGCCCACAGCGGCTCCGTACTGTATCTTATACCATGAGGAATCCCCCACGGTCTCTGTGCCGAGATACCCGTATATTTCTCCGAGTGATGCCTTCCCCAAGGCCGCCGAGGCTGTCGACGCAGCGCTTCTGACATTGCAGTTTGAGTTCAATCCGACTATGCGTACGGCCTTATCAAAGCTTTTATCTATACTGTTCAGCATCGTCGAGGGATCCGCAGGCAGAATAATGCGCTGCACAGAGCTCGAAGTGTTCTCAAGGTCGTACGGGTCGTCCTTCTGAATCAGATAAGGGTGCGCGGCGTCAGCCGCTGCTCCCTTGCCCCAAGCATTTCCGGAAAGCTCTGTCTGTCCTCCGTTAGACGCGGCGTAATATGTCTCTATAACGCTGTTGTTATAGGTGAGAACTATTCCTCTCGTGCTGTCCACAGCGGCTCTTGCGACGGTCCTTGCCGGGTCGTAGCCGTGATAGACCTGATCTGACGATGTATCAAGTATGTCGTAATAGCCGGTATTCGTGA
>CAYVOZ010000075.1:0-12524 GCA_964453325.1 uncultured Christensenellaceae bacterium
GCTTTTGGGCGGGCTTTATCCCATACTTAAAAAAGAGAACACGCCGGACAAGCTGCCCGCCGCGCTCTCGGAAAAGCTGTGTGCGCATTACGACGAGATCGCCGATATCTATTCCGCGCTCCCGTCATATGAAGAGACCGCCGCTCTATATGCCTCGATAGGCGCAAAAGCGACGGCGTCCGAGCTCAATATATCCGACGCGGCCTTAGAGCTTACCGAAAAGTACGCTCCGCTGGCGCGCAACCGGGTCACGCTGCACAGGGTAAGCATGCGCGCGCTGTAGTATTATAGATTAAATATGAAGATAAGCACAAAGCATAGAATGCCTATAAGCGATACAAACAGATTCTTCAGGTTTCTCTCGGTCTGTCTGTAATACAGCACCGCAAAGACCGTGCTCAGGCCCACGGGCAGAAGCAGACCGACATACTTGCTCGCAAAATTATTAAGCGTGCCTCCCGTACCGATCTGCATGCCTATGGTCTCGGGCAGCAGTATTACGCCGAGCACCGTCATTGCCGCGGCGACGGCGATAATGACTATCATTATTATGAGCTTGTTCTTTTTTTCGTACAAAAATTCACTGTTCATAGCTGTATTTTATCACCCTTGCAAAGCTTTTACCATATTTTAATATCTTTTTTCAGTTTCAAGTCTCCGCTTTTATGGTACTATTATACTGTATGTATATGCGCGCCGGCGCGCTATCACAAGAATGAAAGGCGATACGCACAATGGAACAGTTTTTTGCAGCTCTTTTGGGCTTTTTGGACAGCCACTCCTTCTGGGTATACCTGTTCATATTCGCGGGCAAGATAATCGAGGTCTCTATATCCACGCTGCGCGTCATGCTCATAAACAGAGGTCAGCGCGTACAGGGCGTGGTCGCGGCTGTGTTTGAATACACTCTGTGGCTCTTTGTCACGGGAACCGCGATATCCAACTTTTACGACGACCCTCTGCGCATAGTCGTGCTCATAGTGGCGTTTGCCGCAGGCAACTACGCAGGCTCGTGGTTCGAAGAAAAGCTGGCTTTAGGGCTCAGCACCATATCGGTAATAATGAAATCCTCGGAAGAGGCTCACGCCATGGCGGACGTTTTAAGGGACAACGGCCACGCGGTCACGCTTATGCGTGCCGAGGGCATGTCCGGGCAGCAAAGAGAGGTGCTTTCACTTACGGTAAAGCGGAAATTCGTGCACGACGTCCTTCGCCTCATAGGCTCTGTAAACCCCTCCTCCATGATCACGGTTTCCAACACGGCAAGCGTGAGCGGAGGCTTTCTCAAGATACCGTCGCGCAAAAGGACGCTGAGCATACACAAATTTGTTAAGAACCTCCGCGAGGACGCGGGCGAAGGAAAGGACGAATAAAGAATGGAGATCCGCAGCGCGCGGGAATCGGACGTCTTTAATTTAAAGCGCATATGGACGCAGACCTTTCAGGACACGCAGGAGTTCACAGACTGGTACTTTGCCAACCGCTTCTTCCCACGGTATACCTGCTGCGCATGCGAGGGCGGAGAGATCGTCTCCGTCTGTCACGCTCTGCCCGCAGAGGTGCGGCTGCGCGGGATACTGCTTCGCTGCGCGGTCTTAAACGGGGTCGCGACTCTGCCTAAATACAGAGGCCGCGGGCTCATGCGTGACGTGCTCAATACCTTGAGCTTTGCATTATTAAGAGACGGTTTTGTGCTGATGAGCAACACTCCCGCCGATTTTGCGATATATGCCTCCTCGGGATATGCTCCCGCAGGCGGCGCCGTCAGGCCGTTCGAGCGCCGCTGCGCTATGCCCGCAGAGGTCGCCGACTCCGGGATAGCCGAAAGCGCAGCCGGACTTTACGAATGCTATACGGAGTGCTCGGAGAAATACAGCGGCATGCTCGTCCGCGACGAATACGAATTTGAAAGAAAGTGCTCGGACTGGCAGACCTCGGACAGCGCGCGCGCGTTCACCGCAGGCGCCGGCGGAAGAATATCGGGCTATGCTGTCTTTCATACCGAAAACGGCGTCCTCGTCACAGACGAGGTCATAGCGATGGACGAAAGGACATACGGTCTTCTCGACGAGGCGCTGCACTCCGTCGGGCTGCCCGTAAGCGCGGACTTTCCCGCGGACAGCGGCGTAAAAGGCATATTCCGTCCCAAGCACGCTCTCGGGATAATAAACGCGGAAAAGCTCATGCAGGCCTTTGACACGGGCATTCCCGCCTCCGTCAGGCTGACGGACGCATTTTTTGCCCCGAATAACGGCATTTTCACTCTCGGCTGCAGCCCCTCATCGCCGCCCGTTATTACGGCGACTGCGCCGCAGCTCATAGGCTGGCTCTCGGGCTATGTCTCGCTATACGGCTCGGGAGCGGGCATTAACGACGCCGGGACGGCAAAGGCACTTTCGGAAGCCCTGCCCGTCCTCGCATGCTGGAACACCGACGAATACTGATTCACCCGAACGGAGGATACATGATATTTAACAGGATATTGAGAGAGGCAAAGCCCCTCATAGACAGCTACATCCGCTGCCGCGGCATCGAAAACGCGGATTTCTTATTCACCACGTTCTATCTGTGGGGCCGACACGGCAAGATACTATATGCCGAGCAGGACGGCGTGCTCTATTTTCACTATAATTTCCCCGAGGAGCCGCAGTTCTTTCTGCCGCCGCTCACTCGCCCCGGAGACGATTACAAAAAGGCCGTCGATACCGCTATAGCCGAAATGAGAGCTATGGGCTTCAAGCCCTGCTTCCGTTCCGTCTCCGAGCCCCTTATGGCTCCGCTGCTCGGGGCGATACCCGGCGCGGTCGTGACGCCCACGCCGTTCAACAACGACTATGTATACGAGGCGGACAAGCTGCGCACGCTTTCGGGCAAAAAGCTGCACGCAAAGCGCAACCACATAAACAGCCTTCTTCTCGAGCACCCCGACTGGGAATATGTGAGGATCGGCGAAAACAACCTTTCGGAATGCATGGCTCTCTATGAGGCATGGTCCGCGGACAAGCACGAGGTCACGCTCGAGGAATACGACGAACGGCTGACCGTCGAATTGGCGGTGGAGCACATGACGGAGCTCGGGCTCGTCGGCGGCGGAATACGCCTCGGCGGGCGGCTCTGCGCCTTCTCCGTCGGCGAGCAGTCCACAAGGGATATGTTCACCGTGCATATAGAAAAGGCCGACCCGGACATCCCCGGGCTTTATCCTCTCATAAACCGCGAATTTGTGCTGCACGAGTGCGAGGGCATGACGTACATAAACCGCGAGGACGATATGGGCATCGAGGGCTTAAGAAAGGCCAAGGAGTCGTATCATCCGCTTCGCATGGTGGAGAAATACATGGTCACTCTGCCGGAGGGATAATGACTGAGTTTACAGCGATAAGGCCGGAGCATTACGCTCTATTAAAAGACTTTCTCACGCGGTCAAGGCTCATAGACATGGGCTTTGCCTCGCTTTATTCGCTGCGCGACTCCTTCCGCCCCGAATTTGCCTTTATAGACGGCTGCCTCGTTTTGCGCATGTATTACGGCGGCGAGACGGCATACTGTCACCCGCTCGGAGAGCTCGACTCCGAAAGGCTTTCGCGCATCGTGCGGGAGACGGGCGCGAAGCTCATAGATTATATACCCACGGAGGCTGTTCATATGTATGAGCGGCTTCCTGGCTTTTCCGTCCGCTTTGAGCAGCAGGACAAATACAGCGATTATTTTTCCCTCGCGTCCGACTTTACCGATCCCGGGCGGACCGGGCATCCGCGGAAATACACCGACTACCGCTCGTTCGTCACCCATTTCGACTGCGACGTTGTTCCCATCGACGCCGGAAATATCCCCGACTGCAAGCGTCTCATGGACGCATGGTGCGGCGGGCGCGACTGCTCGCTCTGCGCCTACGGCTGCGAAAGGCCGCTCGAGGACGCGATATTCGACGCATGGGACGAGCTGCCCGTAAGGGGCATCATCGTTTATATAGGCGGCGAGCCGCAGGGCTATCTTATGGGAGAGCAGAACGGCGGGACCGCGCTCATACTGTACGGCAAGCCCGTCGGCAGACAAAACGGACTTAACGTATTTATGCACATCGAGCTCATACGCCGCGTCTTCCCCACGGCACTGTATGTGAATTTCAGCCCCGATTCCGGGATGCCCGGGCTTTCGCTCTTTAAAAAGAAATTTACTCCATATACAAAGCTCGACAAGTTCCTCGCACGGCCGGAGGTAATATAGGTCTTGCAGCCACTTAAGACGCAATCACCGCGCAAAGCAAACTGCGCGGTTTTTTATTGCACGTTTGCATACATATATACCGTGCGATCAAAAAAATAAAGCACGTAGGCGGATCGGAGCGTGTCCATGCAAAAAAGCGGTTCAATAATAAAAAGCAGTCCCATGCAGCACAAAGAGGATATATCGTCATTAAGGGGGGAGCTTAACTCACGCATAACCCTGGCTTCAGGCATCGTCTCGATAGCATTTGCCGCCGTATATATACCGCTCGACCCCGGGCCTGTATATATATACGCGGTCGTATCCTGTGCGCTCATGATACTCCTTTGCGCGGCATACTTTGTATATATGTACAAAAATAAAAACGACTCTTCGCGCTTCGGAGACGGGCTGTTCTTTGCCTTTTACGCTCTGCTCGGCCTGTTCATGCTGCCTCTTCACTTTTTCGGCGGCGATATGCGGCTTGCCGTTCCGCTCTTTATGGCGTTTCTTATGCTGACGGCGCCGTACCTCCGCATGAACGCAAGGCTCGTTATGCTCGCTCTGTATCTCGGTCTCAATGCCGCAGTATCGCTCATTATAGGGGCCGTGCCGCTGCGCTATCTGTATATAGCTCTGTTTGCGGGAGTTTGCTTTTTATCGGCGGGGTTTATACACTCCGGCTACGGACTCATGATAAACCGGCTGTTAAAGGACGCACAGACGGATGCGCTCACCGGGCTCATGAACAGAGGCACCGGCTTTTCGCGGCTGGAAAACGCTCTTGCCGCCTGCCGCAGGCTGGGCAGCGACTTTTGTATAATGATGGTCGACGTGGACGATTTTAAAAAGCTCAACGACTGTCTCGGTCATACCGAAGGGGACAGTGCGCTGACGTGCATAGCGCATTCCATTTCCGGCTGCTTCTGCCGCGGCACGGACGTCGCCTTCAGATACGGCGGAGAGGAATTCGTGATAGGCATGCCGACCTCGTGCGCAGAGGAGACAAGGCGCGCTGCCTGCGCTCTTATGGATTCCATACGCGGGCTCAATATATGCTGCGGCGCTCAGGGGCGGCTGTCGGTCAGCATAGGCGCATACACCATACCCTGCTCGGATAAAAGCATGACTGCCGAGGACGCCATCCGCCTCGCAGACGACGCCATGTATGAGGCCAAGGCGCGCGGCAAGGACATAGCGGTCTTTGCGCCGTGATGGTATAATACCCGTATGGAAGTAAAACACACCTTCGGGCCGGTGTACGACGCCGGCTCGCGTATTCTTATACTCGGCACTATACCCTCCGTGCGCTCACGCGAGGCGGGCTTCTATTACATGCACCCTCAGAACCGCTTCTGGCGCGTGCTTTCGGACGTGCTCAACGAGCCCTTCCCGGAGAGCATAAGCGACAAAAAGGCCATGCTCATAAGACGGCATATAGCGATATACGATGTGCTCTCCGCGTGCGATATAAACGGCTCCGCCGATTCCGGCATAAAAAACGCGCGGCCGAACGACATAGCGGCGCTCATATCAAAAACGCGCATCAGCCGCGTCTTTGTCACGGGCCGCACCGCAGAGAGGCTTTATACCGCGCTTTGCGAGCCCTCGGCCGGCATCCCCTGCGAGTATCTCCCGTCCACCAGTCCCGCAAACTGCGCTATGAAATACGACAGGCTGAAAGAGGCATATTCGGTTATCGCGGACGCGCTTAACGAAAAGTGACTGTTACATAAAAAAGCAATCAAAAAAAGGCACTGCGCGGCTTCACAAGTCGGTACAGTGCCTTTATCTTTTGATATCATATTATTCGTTTATCTCTGCGCGTCTCCGACGTCGCGGATGTGCTTAACGAAATTATACTGGCTCGTGCCGACGGCAAATTCTCCCGCCGCCATTATCTGCCCCGCGACCGTATATATGCTCCTGCTCACCGGAGGGCCGTATATCGTATAGCTCGCGCCGCCCTTAGTCAGCACCGCCGCGCCTCTGAAGGCGTATTCCGTCTTATAGTCCGCCTCTGCTATATTTATGAGCACGGTCGTAAAGCGCTGTCTGCCGCTCACGGTCTCAAACACGATGTCGTTCGTTCTGCCGTTTTCCTTCCAGTATGCCCTCCCGTAGGACGTCTTCACGCCTCCCGTGACAAACGGGAGCACACCCATATTCACCGCCTTTATAACTACGTTGCCGTATTCGGTCAGCTTAAAGCCGTTATACCCCGCCGATGATACGAGCGCGTTCTTAACGGTCGTGGATATGCCCGTGCGGAAGCGTATCCCCGTATAGCCCGCGACTCTTATGGAAAAACCGTGATACGTCAGAATATCCTGCAGCGCCGGCTGCGGCGCCGCGGTATATCTGCCCGAATACGTGAGCAGCCATACATACATGCCTACGGCTACGCCCGAGGAATTTTTAAGATACATGGTCGCCGTCTTCGCTCTTGAGGTATAGACGTTTACCGTAAGACGCCCTCCCGTCACAGCTCCGTCATACGCTATGCCGTCCACATAAAGCGTGCTTATGCCCGAATATCCCGCGGGCAGCGAGACCGTGACCGCGTATTCGCCGAGCGTCCTGCCCTTTGCCTCTGCATACAGCAGACGTTGATGCCCTGCGCCCTCCGGCAGATACGCCGCAGTGCCGTCGTCCAGCGTGAGCGTTATATATCCCGCCGCTGCGGAATAGCTCCCGACGGCAAATATATCTCCGACTGCTCCCGCGGCGACCGTGCTGCCGCCCGGGGCATCGAGCAGCGCCGCTGCGGCCGTAAGCTTTATATGAGTATAAGGCAGATCGAAGGCCGCCTTCTTTATATACCGCGCTTTTCCGCCGACCGTGAGCTTATACATCGTGGACGTTTCGCCGGTGGGTGCAACAGTCTCTCCGCGTCTTAAAAGCCCGCATATTATCGTGGTATCCGTATCTTCTCCGGCATAGATATAAGCATCCTCGCCCAGCACATACTGTCCGCAGGTGGGCATGGGATCCGGATCCTGCGACGACGGCAGCACGGTCAGGGACGCCGTCGCCGACGGCTTGCCCATTGACTTCTCCGAATAGTCGAGCGTGCTCACCGTGGAGACGGACAGAGCGCATGCGCCCCCGAGTCCGGCCATGAAGCGCACGGTAAAGCTCATGCTCGGCTGACCGCCCGCAGCGGATGTGACCGCCGCCATGGTGACCCTGCCGTTTCCGCCGTTGGTGTTGTCTCCGCCTAAATATTCAATTCGGTCCTGGTCGTATGAAAGCACGGCCTCCACGCCGGAAAGCCCCGCGCCTGCGTAGGTCACCGTAACTTCAAATTCGCGGCCTCTGTATATCGGTCCCGCGCCCACGCTGACGGAAGCGGTCGCAGACGCCGCGAACGCGACGCCTCCGAAAAGGCATACCGACGCAAGCATAAGCGCGGATAATATGTAAATAGTTTTTCTAAAAGCTCTCATGTCAAACCGATCCCCTTCGGATCAATACTCTTTGTTTATCAGTTTATTATCAGCCGGGTTATATCGCAAGTAAACAAACGCTTAACTTTATTCAGGCGGAAGCCCCTCGCTTTTTCCGGTCACGGCTCACAGCAGCAGCATTGCGTCGCCGAAGCTGAAAAACCTGTAGTTCTCATCTTTCGCGAGCTCGTAAAGCTCGAGTATCTTCTCCCGGCCTATAAAAGCCGCGACGAGCATGACGAGCGTGCTCTCGGGGAGATGAAAGTTCGTTATTATATGGTCTACCGCCTTTATGCGACAGCCGGGATATATGAATATATCCGTCTCTCCGCTCCCCGCGTGCACTGTGCCGTCGTCGTCGGCTATGCTCTCGAGAGTGCGCACTGACGTCGTTCCCACGGCAAAGACGCTGCCTCCGCGTGCATGCGCCGAGTTTATGCGCGCGGCGGCGTCTGCGGAAACGCTGTAAAATTCGCTGTGCATCTTATGCTCGGATATATCGTCTACCTTTACGGGGCGGAATGTACCGAGCCCTACATGCAGCAGTATCTCCACAACGTCCACGCCCATATCGCGTATCTCGTTTAAAAGCTGCGGGGTGAAGTGAAGTCCCGCGGTGGGCGCGGCTGCGCTGCCCTCCGTCTTTGCATAGACGGTCTGATATCTTTCCTTCTGCTCGAGCCGCTCGGTTATATACGGCGGCAGCGGCATCTGTCCGAGCTCGTCGAGCACGGCCTCGAACACGCCCTCGCAATAGAAGCGCACGCTCGCCGTACCGTCCTCGTCCTTGGCTATAACGGACGCGGAAAGCTTTTCCGAGAAGTCTATCATATCTCCGGGCTTAAGCTTCTTGCCCGGTCTTAAAAGCGCCTCCCATACGTCGTTTTCGGTCTTTCTTAAAAGCAGCACCTCTATCTGCCTGCCGCCCTCGCGCTTTACCCCGAAGAGCCTCGCGGGAATGACCTTTGTGTTGTTTATGACGAGCACGTCGCCCGCCTTGAGATAGTCCTTTATATCCCTGAATATGCGGTGAGAGACCTTGTCCTCGCCGCGGGAATAGACCATTAGCTTTGAGCTGTCGCGCGGCTCAACCGGCGTCTGCGCTATAAAGCTCTGCGGCAGATCGTAATAAAAATCGTGTGTATTCATGTTAAAACAGCTTTCCCTGCGCGTTCTCCGGTACCGGATAGCCCATGTGCTCATATGCGGCGGGCAGCGCGATCCTTCCCCTTGACGTTCTCATGATATAGCCTATCTGCATAAGATACGGCTCGTATACGTCCTCTATCGTCGTGGACTCCTCGCCTGTCGCCGCGGCGAGCGTATCGAGGCCCACCGGGCCTCCGCGGAACATGTTCATTATAGCTTCGAGCATCCTTCTGTCTACGTTGTCGAGTCCCATATCGTCTATCTCGAGCATTTTCAGGCCCTCGTCCGCCATTCTGAGCGTTATTTTGCCCTCGCCCCTTATCTGCGAGTAGTCGCGGACACGTCTTAGCAGGCGGTTCGCTATACGCGGTGTGCCGCGCGACCTGCGCGCTATCTCGAGCGCACCCTCGTGCTCCATCTCGATATTGAGTATCTTTGCCGAGCGGGTTATAATCGACTCCAGCTCGGAGTCCGTATAAAGCTCAAGCCGGTTTATCACGCCAAAGCGGTCTCTCAAGGGCGAGGTCAGCATGCCCGCGCGAGTGGTCGCGCCCACGAGCGTGAATTTTTTAAGGTCGACGCGCAGAGAGCGCGCGCTCGGGCCCTTGCCTATCATTATATCGAAAACATAGTCCTCCATGGCGGGATAAAGCACCTCCTCCACGGCGGGTGAAAGTCGGTGTATCTCGTCTATAAAAAGCACGTCCCCGTCCTCGAGGTTCGTGAGCAGCGCCGCAAGGTCCCCCGCGCGCTCTATCGCCGGGCCGGAGGTTATGCGTATATTGACGTTCATCTCGTTTGCGATTATATATGCGAGCGTGGTCTTTCCGAGTCCGGGCGGGCCGTATAGCAGCACATGGTCGAGCGCTTCTCCGCGCGCCTTTGCCGCCTCTATGAAAATGCGCATTTTCTCCTTGACCTTCTCCTGCCCGATATACTCGTCGAGCAGCTTTGGCCGCAGATTGACCTCGGATATCCTCTCCTCCTCCCGCGCAAAGCCGGATATGATGCGTTCGTCCTCCATGCCTTCCTCCCGTCTACATTGCGAGGCGCTTCAGCGCCATGAGCGTAAGCTCCTCCGCCGTGTCTGCAAGCGGCTGCACCGCGGTGACCGCAGCCGAGGCCGCCGCGCGCGTATAACCCAGTCCCATTAGCGCATCGACCGCCTCCGACTCCGGCGAGGCGGCATACGGCGCGCCTCCGGGCAGCACGGTCGCCGCGTCGTCCACAGTGACCTTGTCCTTGAGCTCGAGCACGAGTCTGCCCGCCGTCTTTGCGCCTATGCCGTTCACGCGGGAAAACGCCTTTACGTCGGATATCAGTATAGCCTGCGCTATCTCGCCTATCGTCATTGCGGAGAGTATCGAAAGCGCCGCCTTGGGGCCTATCCCGGATATGGATATCATGCGCTCGAACATAGCCTTTTCCTGACGCGACTCAAAGCCGTACAGCGTAAGCGCGTCCTCCTTTACGGCAAGGTGCGTATAAAGCGTCCTCTCCTCGTCCTCCGATACGCTCTCCAAAAGCCGCGTGGTGCAGAACACCTCGTAGCCCACTCCGTTAACATCGATCGCTACGGCTCCGCCGTCCGTATATGCGACTCTTCCCTTTAAAAAAGAATACATGCCTGCTCCTTTATTTTCATAGCTTTAACGCGCCCTCGAGCGCGCGGCTGTGAGCGTGGGTTATGGCTATCGCGCAGGCATCCGCGGCGTCGTCCGGCTTTGGGATGACCTTTAAATTCAAAAGCCGCTTCACCATCTCCTGCACCTGTAGCTTTTCCGCGCGTCCGAAGCCCACTACCGCCTGCTTCACCTGCAGCGGCGTATACTCGAATATCCTTCCGCCCACGAATTTATACGCCGCCGCGACGAGCACTCCCCTCGCCTGTGCGACGTCTATGCCCGTCTTTACGTTCTTTGCAAAGAACAGCTTTTCAAAGGCCACGGATTCCGGCGACCATGCGTTTACGAGCGTGGTCATGGAGCTATACAGCATATCCAGTCTTTCAGGCAGAGGGATCCCCGCCGCGGTCGTTATCGTGCCGTAATCCAAAAGCTCTATCTTTCCGTTGTATTCTATTACTCCGTAGCCCACCGTGGCGAGCCCGGGGTCTATCCCCAATATCCTCATCCGTAAAACGTCTCCGTTATTTATGACTGTTCTTCTGCCACTCCGCGCGCGTAATGCGCGTAAAGCGCTCCGTTCTGTACGCGTCTATGAGCTCGCAGTACACGTCCTCGTCCGTATGGTGGTATATGAAGCCGCATTTCTCCTGCACGCGCCGGGATTTCTCGTTTCCGTCATAATACCCGCACCATATCGTATCGAGCCCGCGCCTTGTAAAGCCCAGCTTCAAAAGCTCGCGCACGGCCTCGGGGATATAGCCTCTGCCCCAAAACGGCACGCCTATCCAGTAGCCTATCTCTCCGCTCTTGCCCTCCCATTTGCTCCTTGCGGATGCGCCCGGTACGAGGGCAACGCTGCCGACCGGCCTGCCGAAGTCCTTCGGCACGACGGCAAACGTATCGTGCGCGGAAAGCACTGTGCGTATTATCTCCCGCGATTCCTCCACGCTTCTATGCGCGTTCCATCCGGCGAACGGACCTACCCTTTCATCGGACGCATATTCATAGAGAGAGCCTGCGTCGCTCTCCCGCCACGGTCTCAGTATAAGCCTGTCTGTCACGAGCCTCATACCATTCACCTCCGCACAAGCCTAATGATAGCACACACCCGGGAAAAATGGAACGGGCGAACGCATATGCTGTGCGTTCGCCCGAACTGTCAGGCAATATTATCTATCTGTTCTTTATCATGTCCTTGGTCTTCATGAGCCGCGTGAGATTTCCGCGCTCGTTTTCGTCTAATTTCATGCTTATGCGGCGCGCCGTCTCCTGAAACTGCGGTATCATGACATACTCGAGCGCGTTGACTCTCCTGCGCGTCTTTTCTATCTCGTCCGCGAGCCGGTTGCATATCTTCTCGTTCTCCGCTAACTTTATGAGCAGCGGCACGAGCTCCGCAAAGGCGTGCACGGCCTCGTCGAGCTCGCTCGAGGTGGTGGAAAAGCCGTATGGATAATCCACGCTCTCCTGAGGAATAAGCTCTATCTGCGGCACGTCTATCGAAAGTATGTTCTGGGTGCCTGCCGTTATGCTCGCGACGTTGGCGGGAAAGCTCAGCGCCTCCTCTATCTGCTCCCGCGACATGGACGCGCGCGCCAGTACAAACTGTGCCATTGCGTCGGAAAGCTGATTCTCCACGCGGGCGCGCAGCATTTTATTCCGCTTTACATAGCCTATAAAGCGCCTCACGAGCTCGTCGCGCTTGTCCTTCATGAGCTTATGTCCGCGCACCGCCACCTTTGTCTTTTTCTTGAGGTTTTGGAGCTCCATGCGCGTAGGCTTTATCTGCAGCGTCGCCATACCGCTATTCCTCCTCCGTCTCCTGCGCGGGCAGATACTTTTCTATATACTCGTCGCGTATGCGCTTGAGCTCGCTCTTCGGCAGTATGGAGAGAAGCTCCCATCCGATGTTGAGCGTTTCTTCTATGGGCCTGTTGGTATAATAGCCCTGCGATACATAGCGCTTTTCAAACTCGTCCGCGAACTTCGCATAAAGCTTATCCACGTCCGAGAGCGCCGCGTCGCCCAATATGACCGCCAGCTCCTTGGCGTCCTTGCCGCGCGTATATGCGGAGAAGAGCTGGTTCATGGT
>CAYVOZ010000076.1:0-12496 GCA_964453325.1 uncultured Christensenellaceae bacterium
ACTGAGACATATCGGCACGGAACGCGGAGAAAAGAGCTGTATTCCCCGCGGCAAGAGCACGGTCGTGCTGTGCGGCAGCGTGAACCCCGCAGCGAGAAGGCAGACGGAGCATGCGCGGAGGAACGGCTTTATAGGGATATCCTTAAGCCCGGAGCAGCTGACAGGCGAAAACGTGCCGGAGGCAGTTAGGAGCATTGACCTGAGGGCTGCGGACAGGCTCGTTATAGATACTGTGGGGACGGCGGAGCCGTCTCTCAGGGAGGCCGTCGCGGACGGGCTCGGACGCGTTGCGGCATATATATTGAAAGAAACGCAGGCGCCGTTATTGACGGTGATAGGCGGGGATACGCTCATGGCGGTGCTGCGGCATACCGGCTGCATGAGCCTCAGACCCGTAAGGCAGCTCATGCCGGGTGCGGTGCTTTCGGAGGCGGAGACGGAGCTCGGGCTTATCCCGCTCGTATCCAAGGCGGGAGGCTTTGGCGGAGAGACCTTTTTAACGGATATATGCGAAATGCTTGAAATATGAGGTGAAGAAATGGACTTTAGACCTGTACTCGGAATAACCATGGGAGACCCGTCTGGCTGCGGCCCGGAGATAACCGTAAAGGCGCTGTCGGAGCCGTCGGTATACGAGAGCTGCAGACCGCTCGTCATAGGCGACGCGCGCATCATAAGGCTGGCGGCGGAGGTGCTCGGGAGGGACGGAGTCTCCGTCCGCGCCATAAGCTCTCCCGATGAGGCAAGATACGAAGCGGGCACGATAGACGTGCTCGATACGCCGATCTCGGACATAAGCAGCTTCCGCTTCGGACGCGTGGACGCCATGTGCGGAGAGGCGGCGTTTTCCTGCGTGAAGCGCGTCATAGAGCTCGCGCTCGCGGGCAGGGTGGACGCGACGGTAACGAACGCCCTCAACAAGGAAGCGCTCAACCTCGCAGGGCACCGTTTCTCGGGACATACCGAGATATACGCGTTTTATACGCATACGGACAAGTATACGATGATGCTCGCCCACGGCAATATGCGCGTCGTGCATGTATCGACGCACGTATCCCTGCGCGAGGCGTGCGACCGCGTCAAAAAGGAAAGAGTGCTCGACGTGATACGCATTGCCGACAGGGCGTGCAGGGACATTGGCATAGAGCAGCCGAGGATAGGAGTCGCCGGACTCAATCCCCACAGCGGAGAGCACGGGCTTTTCGGAACGGAGGAGACCGACGAGATAATCCCCGCGATAGAGGCGGCGCAAAAAGAAGGCATGACGGTGAGCGGCCCCGTTCCGCCGGACAGCGTTTTCCCCGCAGCGCGCGGCGGCATGTACGATATCGTCGTTGCCATGTATCACGATCAGGGGCATATACCGCTCAAATTAGAGGGCTTTAAATACGACGAGAACGGCGGCTGGCAGTCGGTGGAGGGCATCAACATTACGCTCGGGCTGCCGATCATCCGCGCCTCCGTGGATCACGGCACGGCGTTCGACTGCGCGGGAAAGGGCACAGCGAGCGAAAAGAGTCTTTTAAACGCCATGGATTATGCCATACGCATGGCGAAAAAGAGGGTATGATAAAATATCCGCGCGGAAATACTCCGCGCGGATGGACCTCATGTTCTATCTGTACTGCTTGGGCGTGATGCCGGTGTATTTTTTAAAGACCTTGGAAAAATAGCTCTGATTTTCGTACCCTATGGCGAGCGCTATATCGAGTATCGTATAATCCGTGTTTGCGAGCAGCCTTTTCGCCTCCTCTATGCGGACGAGGTTAAGGTACTCCTTGAAGGACGAGCCGCACGACTGCTTGAAGTAGGTGGACAGATACGAGGCGTTGAGGCCTACGTGCTGTGCAACGCGCTCGAGCGTTATATCCGCTGAATAGTTCTGGGCGATAAACTGTATCGCCTTTTTTATTGTCTCCGAGCTCTTGGAGGATTTTCCGAACATGCTTTCGGTGAAGACCTCCGTGATCTCCTGCAGCTTATAGCATATGTCCTCCATGGACATATCGGATTCCTCAAGCCTTTTTATGAACTCGTTGTTTATGCGGAGTATGCTGTCCGTGGGCGCGCCGCCCTCTATCGCCGCGCGCGACAGCAGCGACGCAAGCTCGAGCGCCCTCGGACGTATATTTGCGAGGTCGTTGCCCTCCGCAAAGAGCGTATAGCCCAAAAGGTCGTTCAGTATCATCTTTGCTGCGCCCGTGTTGCCGGTCTTTACGCGGATAAGCAGCTCCTTTTCCTTTTCGTACGGATAAGGCGAGGGCGCGCTTTCGGCGTCGTATGACTTATACCGCTGTATGGATTCGTTTATGCGCGACTGCTGGGACAGACGCTCTCTGTTCATTATCAGCAGTTGCAGACCGTCGGTCAGAAGGCCGTTGAAAACATAAGATAAAAGCTTGCTCATCTGTGTGACGGTGGGCGGAGAGATCACCTTTACGCCGTTTATCTGCTCTGCAAGCTCCAAAAGCGTTTCTGTGGGAATGTCGAAATGCTTGCTTAAGTCGATGAGCAACAGGGAGTCCGGCTTATCCATTATGAACGGGCCGACGAGCACCGAGCCGAGCAGCACGTCCTTGCTGACGAGAGGATATATTATGTGCGTGAGATTGCCGTGGCAGGAGAATATATATGCCTCGCCGAGCTCGCTCGCGCTCTTGCTCGCGGAGGAATGCATGGCTGCGCAGCTTTGGCCCTCGGGCAGCACGCTCTCGAACAGTCTGCAATACTGCGTCTCCGGGCCGCAGGACATGAGCAGGTCGCCGTTAGGGTCGAGCAGGCGTACCGGCAGGGACATGCAGTCGGAGAATGCTTTCAGGACATCCCCGAGCTCTTTTTTCGATATATACGTATAAATATATGCCTCCATGCGATAAAACCCTCCTCATATACTCCGTAATTCTGTATAAAGCAATATAAATGCTAAATTACCTAAAAAAAAGAACAGAGCAGAATAAAATTTATTATAGAATAATAGCATAAGCTTTAAGGTATGACAAGCAAAATAACAGATCAGAGGAGAAACGTTATGGCAATTATTCAAGAAATCAGTGAATTTTTACAAAAAGGAAGAGCAAAGAATGTCAAGGCGCTCGTAGAGCAGGCTTTGAACGAGGGCATGGACCCGAAGGAAATACTTAATGAAGGTCTACTCTCCGGAATGATGATAATCGGCGAAAAGTTCAAGAACAACGAGGTCTTCGTACCCGAGGTGCTTATTGCTGCGCGCGCGATGAACGCAGGCCTTGAGCTGCTTGAGCCCAAGCTCGCAGAGATAGGCAACGAGCCTGTCGGCAAGGCTGTATGCGGCACCGTTAAGGGCGACCTTCACGATATCGGCAAGAACCTCGTTTGCATGATGCTCAAGGGCGCGGGCTTTGAGGTATATGACCTCGGTACCGACGTCGATCCTCAGACCTTTATCGACAAGGCGGAAGAGGTCGGAGCAAACGTTATCTGCCTGTCCGCTCTGCTCACCACGACCATGCAGAACATGAAGAGCGTTGTGGATGCTCTCGTGGCTGCGGGCTTAAGAGACAAGTACATCGTCATGGTCGGCGGCGCTCCCGTCACCGATAAGTTTGCCGAGCAGGTCGGCGCGGACTTCTATGAGCCCGACGCGGCGAGCTGCGCAGAGCGCGCCAAGGCGGCTGTTCTCGCGAAGAAATAAGACCGATAAGGTCGGTATCGGGCGGACTTGTTAAGGTTCGCCCGTTTTCTTTACAACGACGAAAAAATATGGTATTTATGTCTGGTAGGATCTTTCGGAAGGCCATATCGGATCTTGCCCGGCAAAAAAGACGGGAGCGGACATGAACGGCAGTGTGACTATTGGCATATTTAGCGGCGGGGAGAAAAGAAAGCTGGTCCTTTCGGAGGGACAGACGCTCTTTGACGTGCTTTCGGAGGCGGGCTATCTTGACCGTGCGGCCTGCGGCGGCAGGGGAAAATGCGGAAAATGCGCGGTGCGCGCGATTTCGCCGTGCGCCGTATCCGACGACGACAGACGGCATTTTTCGGATAAGCAGCTTGCGGACGGATACAGGCTCGCCTGCACTGTGAGACCGACGGAGGATATGGAAATAGAGTTGGGGCGCGCCGACGGGGGCTTTTATGTGCCGGTAAACGAGGGCGGCGCGGCGGACGACAATAAAAGCGACCTCGGCATAGCCATAGACATAGGGACAACGACTGTCGCGGTCAGCCTCACGGACGCGAACGGCGGAATAATTAAGACGTTTACCTCCATCAACCCGCAGAGAGTGTTCGGCGGGGATGTCATAAGCAGGATCACGGCGTCGATCTCCGGGAACGGAGGGAAGCTAAAGGAGCTGATATGCGGCTGCCTTTGCGGCGGCATAAGGGACGTCACGACGGCGGTGGAGGACAAGAGCAGGATAAAAAGGACGGTCATAGCCTGCAATACCACGATGTCGCATCTGCTGCTCGGGCTTCCGTGTGATACGCTCGGGGTATCTCCTTTTACGCCGGTCGACATATCGCTTATGCATAAGGACTTTGCCGGGGTGTTCGGAGAGCGGATACTTGACTGCGAGGTGACGCTGCTTCCGGGTATATCGACGTTTGTGGGCAGCGATATAGTGTCGGGCATGTACTATACGGATATGGACAGGTCGGATAAGCCCGTGCTGTTTATAGACCTCGGCACGAACGGGGAGCTGGCGATAGGGGATAAAGAGAGGATACTTGCGACCTCGACCGCGGCGGGTCCTGCCTTTGAGGGCGGGAACATATCCTGCGGTACGGGAAGCGTCGAGGGCGCTATATGCGGCGTCGGTATCGACGGCGATCGCCCGGTGATACGAACCATAGGCGGCGCGAAGCCCGTGGGCATATGCGGCACCGGCGCGGTAGAGACCGTCGCCGCGCTCGCGGAGAACGAGCTTATTGACGAAACGGGCCTTTTGTGCGATGATTTTTTTGAGGAAGGCTACAAGTTAGCGGATGGCATTTATTTCACCCAAAAGGACGTGCGCGAGATGCAGCTTGCAAAATCCGCCGTTCGCGCGGGAGTGGAGACGCTTCTTAAAAGGTTTGGCGCGGAGTATAAGGACATAGCCGCGGTGTACCTTGCCGGAGGCTTCGGATACAGGATAGACTGCGCAAAGGCCGCGCGGATAGGCATGCTCCCCGAAGAGCTCTCCGACAGGATAACCGCCGTGGGCAACAGCTCTCTTTACGGAGCGGTGCGCTATATCGCGGACCGGGACGAGGCGAGGATAAGGCGTATAGTCGGGATGTCCGACGAGATCGCGCTTTCCGAGGATAAGTATTTTAATGAGCAATATATAGAGAATATGTATTTTTAGGAGGAAGCATGAGCAGACGTGACAACCTGAAGGCAATACTCGCACATAAGCAGCCCGAGGATATAGTGATAGACCTCGGCGGCTGCCCTCTTGCCACCATGATGGGGCGCAGCTATTACTCGCTGATGAAGTATCTGGGACTCGAAAAGCTCGACCCTGCGAGCGAGGACGTACTCAAATGGGGACAGGTGCACAGACTCAACGACCGCCTCTTAGAGGAGCTCGATATCGATACGCGCGGGGTGGGAGCGGTGCAGATACCCTCGCGCTCCACGTTCAACGTCATAAACGCGCATGAGTACGTCGACGAATGGAGCATCCGCCGCACGTTCACCGGGCTCTACTGGGATATAATCGAAAGCCCGTTAAGGGAAAAGACCGTGGACGACCTCGCGGCCTTTCCGTGGCCGGATCCGGACTCCATTGACCTTGACTCCATAGCCCGCGAGGGCGAGCGCGCAAAGTGGCTGTATGAGAATACAGACTATATAATAGTAGCCGATCTTCCCGCATACGGCGTATTCGAGCTCGGGTGCTGGATGTGCGGCTTTGACGATTATCTCTGCAAGATGGCTCTCGACGAGGACTTTATTCACGAGTTCTCCCGCCGCGTGACCGACTATCAGAAGCGCGTGCTTGAGCTTTATCTCGATAAGTTAGGCCCGTATATACATATAATAACGAGCGGCGACGACTTTGCCACGCAGCAGACGCAGTTCGTTTCGCAGACTATGTTCGACGAGATGATAGCACCGTATTTCAAGGAGCGTCTTGAGTATACGCGCAGCATGACCGACGCGGCGAATCTGCACCACAGCTGCGGCAGTGTGGCAAAGCTCATACCCCAGCTGAAGGCGTGCGGCGTGGACATACTGAATCCCATACAGCCGGGCGCGGCGGGCATGGAGCCGGAGACCATAAAAGCGGGCTACGGCGACATGATGGTGTTCCACGGCGGCTTTGATACCCAGGAGGTACTGCCCTTCGGCACAGAGCCGGAGATAGAGGCGTCCGTAAAGCGCATTATGGATTCCATGAACAAAAACGGCGGCTACATATTCGCAGCCGCGCACAACATACAGGAGGATGTTCCTCCGGAGAACATAGTGTCCATGTTCCGCGCGGCGCGCAGGCTGGGACACAGGGCATAAGCCGACGAATAGAAATACGGACGGAGCCCCGCAAGATTTTTTCTTGCGCGGGCTCCGTTTTTGGTGTATGAAAGAGTGAAATGACAATGCATTGCCGGGGCAAAAAGAAGAGAAGTGACGGAATGCTGTGGGAAGAAAATACTGTAAAATCTTTTATGTTGAATAAATGGAATCCTATGATATAATGCTATATGTAGGAAATTTTGGCTTATCAAAGCGATGGGAGGTCTTTTGATGGACGAGAAACACATCGGATCTGCAAGAAACAGGGTCAAAGGAATTTTGGATGCAAACAGCTTTGTAGAGATCGGCTGCCACATTCAACACAATTCTACCGCGTTCGGACTGGATAAACAGGTGCCGGGCGACGGTGTTGCAGCGGGCTACGGCACTATAGCCAACGTACCCGTATATATTTATGCTCAGGACTTTGCCGCATTTGACGGATCGCTCGGCAGCAAAAATGCCGACAAGATAGCGCGCGTATACGACGCAGCCGTCAAAAACGGAGTGCCGGTCATATCGGTGCTCGATTCTGCGGGCGCGAGGCTCGCGGAGGGCACAGCCGCTCTCGACGGCTATGCAAAGGTAATGAAGAGCGCGGCGAAAGCCTCGGGCGTTGTGCCTCAGATAGCCATAGTGTGCGGTCCCGCGATAGGCGCGGCGTCCGTCATAGCAGAGCTTGCGGACTTTGTTTTTGTAACGGAGGAAGCGGAGCTTTCCATGGTATCGCCGGTCGTGAGAGAGGCGGCGGAGGGCAAGGGCGAAAAGTCCTATCCCTGCGAATACGACTTTATGGGCAGCGAGGCGGAAATCGCGGAAACGGTCAAAAAGCTTTTAGCGCTGCTGCCGTTAAACAGCCTTGAGGATCCGCCGATGGGCGAGCAGATAGACGACTTCAACCGTATACTCGCTTCCTGCTCGGACGTGCGCTCGCTCGTTTCCAGTGCGGCGGATTTCGGAGAGTTTTTGGAGCTCAAAAAGGACTTCGCTCCCGGGCTCGTGACCGGACTCGCACGCTTCGGCGGCTTTTTAACGGGCGTCGTGGCAAACGATAAAGCGGTGAACGACGGCAGACTCGACGGAGACGCGCTGCAAAAGGCGGCGAGGTTCATAGGCTTTCTCGACAGCTTCGGCATAGCGGTCGTTTCGCTCGTGGATACCCCCGGCTTTGTGCTTTCAAACTGCGAGGAGAAGAGAGGTCTTTCCAAGAAGGCCGCGCAGCTGGCATACTCGTATGCTTCGGCTGATGTTCCCGTAATAACGGTCATAACAGGCAGCGCGATAGGCGGCGCATATTCGGTAATGGGCAGCAAGGAGCTCGGAGCGGACATGGTTTTCGCTTTCCCTGATGCATCCGTTGCCCCCATAGAGGCCGATCTTGCGTCAGTGCTCTATTATGACGAGCTTGAGGCGGACAGCCGCGAGGAGAAGATCGCGGAATACAAGAAGAAATACGCCGACCCGATGGAGGCCGCTCACAATGGCAGCATCGACAGGATAATAGAAAAGAGCGAGCTCAGACAGATGATAGTCTCCGCGCTCATAATGCAGGCGACCAAGCATGCGGGTGAACCGATGAAGAGCCACGGCAATATGCCGCTTTAAGGGAAGGAGAAGCATATGAGCAAGCTTGTATTCTCTCTGCTCGTCACGGTCATAGGACTTGTGGTCGTTTTTGCGGTGCTCGTGATACTCTCGTTTATAGCGTCGCTTTTGAAGTATGCAAATCTGATACCTACGCGCGAGAGCATAAAGAAAAAGCTTAAGCGCGAGAAAAAGCCCGTTGAGACGCCCGCAGCCGAGATACCCGCAGCCGGGACGACGCTGCCCGCTATTGAGCAGGAGCCCGTTTCGGTCACAGAGGCCATAGACCCCGACGAGCTGAACGCGGTGATAGCAGCCGCGATATCCGCGTATATCGCCTCGGAGCCGCTGCGCACGGTGTGCGATAACGGCATAGTGGTGCGGTCTGTGAGACGTGCAGGACAGTGGAACTCCGCCGGAAGATACGACCGGCTCTCAAATAAGATCTGAATATCAGGAGGAACGTAAAGATGCGTAAATTCAATATAACCGTAAACGGAAACATGTATGAGGTAGAGGTCGAGGAGGTCGGCGGCGCGCCCGTCGCGGCTCCTCAGGTATATATAGCCCCCGCGGCTCCGGCTCCCGTTGCTGCTCCGGCCGCAGCTGCACCCGCTCCGGCTCCGGCTCCCGTTGCCGCAGCTCCCGCGCCCGCTCCGGCTCCCGCACCCGCTCCGGCAGCTCCCGCAGCCGCCGCCGACGGCACAAAGGTCACGGCTCCCATGCCCGGCACCGTGCTGTCCGTTGCCGCAGTGGCAGGCGCGTCGGTAAAGAAGGGCGATGTGCTCCTGATACTCGAGGCCATGAAGATGGAGAACGAGATAATGGCGCCGTGCGACGGCAAGATCGCTCAGGTGGCGACTGCCGCAAACACCTCCGTCAACACAGGTGATCTGCTCGTAGTCATAGCTTAAACCGACTGCAAAGGAGGTCAACAATGGCTGATTATACAATAAACTTAGGCGATACCTTTAAGGAGTTTTTTGCCAGTATGGGTTTCGCAACTATACAGTGGGGACAGGTCGCTATGATAGCGGTCGCGTGCCTGCTGATATATCTCGCTATCGTCAAGCAGTACGAACCGCTTCTGCTGCTGCCTATCGCGTTCGGCATGCTGCTCGCAAACCTGCCCATGACGGGACTGACCGAGGAAGGCGGGCTCATATACTATCTCACAAAGGGCGTCAAGCTCGGCATATTCCCACCGCTCATATTCTTAGGCGTGGGCTGCATGACGGACTTCGGCCCGCTCATCGCCAACCCGAGAAGTCTGCTTTTGGGCGCTGCGGCACAGCTCGGCATCTTTATAGCCTTCATAGGCGCAATACTTCTCGGCTTTACTCCGCAGGAGGCGGGCTCTATTGGCATCATCGGCGGCGCGGACGGCCCGACGGCAATATTTTTGACGAGCATGCTCGCTCCCGAGCTTTTAGGCCCGATAGCGGTCGCAGCGTATTCGTATATGGCGCTCGTGCCGGTCATACAGCCGCCCATAATGCGCGCGCTCACTACCAAAAAGGAACGCCTTGTGAGAATGGAGCAGCTTCGCCCCGTTTCCAAGCGTGAGAGAGTGTTTTTCCCGATAATAGTCACTCTCGTAACGAGCCTCATACTTCCCTCGGCGGCTCCGCTCGTGGGCATGCTGATGCTCGGAAACCTCTTCAGAGAGTCCTTCGTCGTGGAGAGACTTTCAAAGACCGCTCAGAACGAGCTCATGAACATAGTCACGATATTCCTCGGAGTATGCGTGGGCGCTACGGCTACGGCCGAGGCCTTCCTAACGTGGAAGACCATAAAGATATTCCTGATGGGCGTGTTCGCATTCAGCTTCGGCACGGCGGGCGGCGTTTTGCTCGGCAAGCTCATGTATAAGCTCACAAAAGGCAAGGTCAACCCGCTCATTGGCGCGGCCGGTGTTTCCGCCGTCCCGATGGCGGCGCGCGTCGTGCAGAAGGTGGGCCAGAAGGAAGATCCCGGCAACTTCCTGCTCATGCACGCCATGGGCCCCAACGTTGCGGGCGTCATAGGCTCCGCAGTCGCGGCGGGCATACTGCTCTCGCTGTTCGGCTGATAAAAGGCTACGGAAAGGAAATAAGAATATGGCAAAGGTCAATATTACAGATACGATACTGCGCGACGCGCACCAGTCACAGGCTGCGACGCGTATGCGCCTTGAAGAGATGCTGCCCGCGTGCGAGCTGCTCGATAAGGTCGGTTATTATTCGCTCGAGTGCTGGGGCGGCGCTACGTTCGACTCCTGCCTGCGCTTTTTGAACGAGGACCCGTGGGACCGCCTGCGCAAATTAAGAGCCGCAATGCCCAACACCAAGCTGCAGATGCTGCTGCGCGGACAGAATATTCTGGGCTACAAAAACTACTCCGACGACGTTGTGGACTTCTTCGTTAAAAAGTCCATCGAGAACGGTATAGATATAATCCGCATATTCGACGCATTGAACGACACGCGCAATATGCGCTGTGCAATGGAGGCGACCAAGAAGTACGGCGGCATATGCGAGGCTGCGATATCCTATACGCTCTCGCCCGTGCATACGCGCGAATACTTTGTGGAGACGTCCAAAAAGCTCGAGAGCATGGGCGCGGACATAATATGCATAAAGGATATGGCAAACCTGCTGCTGCCCTATGAGGCATACGACCTCGTAAAGGCTTTAAAGGCAGAGGTAAAGGTTCCTATACATCTGCACACGCACAACACGAGCGGCACGGGAGACATGACGCTCTTAAAGGCCATCGAGGCCGGCGTCGATATAGTCGACACCGCGCTGTCCGCGCTCGGAAACGGCACGTCGCAGCCCGCGACGGAGCCGCTCGTAGCGACGTTAAGAGGAACTGAGTACGATACCGGGCTCGACCTCGTAAAGCTCTCCGAGATAACCAAGTATTTCAAGGGCGTGGCCGACAGGCTCAAGAAGGATGGCTTCCTCGATGCAAAGGTGCTGGGAGTGGATATAAACACGCTGCTCTATCAGGTCCCGGGCGGAATGCTCTCCAACCTCATAAACCAGCTCAAGCAGGCGAACCAGTCCGATAAGCTCATGGACGTGCTCGAGGAGGTCCCGAGAGTGCGCGCGGATATGGGTTATCCGCCGCTCGTAACGCCCACGAGCCAGATCGTCGGCACACAGGCCGTGCTGAACGTATTGCAGGGCGAGCGTTATAAGATGGTCACTAAAGAGAGCAAGGCTCTTCTGCGCGGCGAGTACGGCCAGCTGCCCGGTGCGGTCAACGAGGACGTGAGAAAGCTCGTCATAGGCGACGATCCCATTATATCCTGCCGTCCCGCGGATCTTTTGGAGCCCGAGCTCGAGAAATACCGCGAGGAGATAAAGGAATACTCCGAGCAGGAAGAGGATGTGTTGTCCTATGCGCTGTTCCCGCAGGTCGCCATGAACTTCTTCAAGGCGCGCCAGCAGGCGAAATACAAGATAGACAACACGCTTGCGGATAAGGAGCTCAAGGTCCATCCGGTTTAAGAGAATAAGAAAACATATTAAAGCGGCCTCCGGTGATTTCGGAGGCCGCTTTAGTGATTCAAGAAACATAGTTTTTGACGGAGCTGCAACAGCATTATTATAAGATCCCCTCTTTTTTCAGCATATCCCGCAGCTTTTCCCTGCCGCGGTGAAGGCGGCTCTTTACGGTGCCGGTGGGGATGGAGAGTATCTCGCCTATCTCCTCTATGGAATATCCGTCCATGTCCATCAGCACGAGGCAGTCGCGCTGCTCGGGAGGAAGAGAGTTGATAAGAGCGGTGAGCGTAAGCTTAAGCTCTGCATGCTCGGCGGAGGTCTCGGGCAAAAGTCCGGGAGAGGGCAGCTCAAAGCCGGATTCCGAAAGCGCCTCCATAGAGACGTCCTGCTTCTTTTTGCGCAACAGGTCGAGAGCGCTGTTTCTGGCTATCGTAAAGACCCACGAGGAGAACTGAGACTTAAAGCCGAAGCTCGAGAGCTTAAGGTATATCTTTACAAGCGCCTCCTGTGCGGCGTCCTGCGCGTCGGCGTTGTTTTTGAGCACGCGAAAGCAAACGGCGAATATGCGCTGTCTGTACCTCTCGGTCAATGCCGTAAAGGCGGCTGTGTTGCCCCTCGCGGCGCTGCGGATAAGCCTTGCCTCGTCCATGCCCTTTCAAACGCTCCTGTTTGATATGCGGATATTATAACAAAGTACGGCCTTTATTTCAACAGCGGCGGAGCGGCGGGAGCGGGGATGACTTTTCCCTAAAACAAAATGTTTGAAAATTCGTTATAGTGCTGATATATTATGTGAAAGAGGTGATGAGCATGACTAAATTTGTTTCATACGAAAAGCTCTCAAAAAAGAAAAAGCGAGAGCTAAACAGCGAGAAGCGCGGGGACTGGGGCAGCATATGCCCGGTGACGCGGAGGGAACCGAATCTGAAGGCGT
>CAYVOZ010000077.1:0-12466 GCA_964453325.1 uncultured Christensenellaceae bacterium
TTATGCGGAGTACGTCCTCACCCACAGTTTGGAGTACATAGGCAAGTCGTTACATCGATTGGGCCGCTTGAACCGGCTACTGCTTGTGGCAGGGAAACATGACAGTGGACTGCCCGACATTATCACAAACAACGAGTTGCGCATGGCACTTCAACCGCTAATGCAAGTTGAGAACGACATTAAGGACATAACGGAGATGCTAATAGAGATATACCGCGCCACAAAGCCGTCAGCGCCGGAGGAGGTAGAGCATGAGTAACACATTGCTGCCCTGCCCGTTTTGCGGGGGGACGCCAATACTCGAATTATTCAATGACGGGTTTTTCGACTACGCAAGAATACGGTGTTGTCGTGTCATGTTTGACTGGTGCGGGGATGAAACGGGAGAGCAAGCCATCGCCGCATGGAACAGCAGAACTGGTAAGGACATTAATGTCGCTACCAACGCCGACCGCATACGGAGCATGAGCGATGAGGAATTAGCAACCGAGATAACCAAAAACCCATCTATCCCTTGTAGGATGTGTGAATATTATAACCACAAACTTGGACATTGCGATGCACGGAGCGATTTTGTTTGCGTAACAGCATACGCAGAAGCACTTGCACTTGACTGGCTCAAACAGCCAGTAAAGCAGGAGGCATTGTTTGAGTGAAGTGCTACATTGCGGGCCAGATCACGGGCAATCCGAACTACCGTTACGACTTCGCGGATGCGGAAATGGTGCTGACGGCCTTGGGGCATACGGTTTTCAACCCTGCTGTTCTGCCATGCGGGTTTAGCTATGAGACGTACATGGATGCCGACGAGCGGTTCCTGCGGGAATGCGATGCTATGGTGCTGCTGCCGAACTGGGAGCGCAGCAGTGGCGCGCGTCGCGAGAGAGAGGTCGCAGAGCTTTTGAACAAACAGGTGTGCGAATACACCAAGAAAGGATTTGTGTTATGACCAAGAACCGAGTTTTTGCTGCTGCGGCAGCGATGGTCGCAATGCTCTGCGTTTCCTGCGGCACACGGTGGATCTCGGTGCGGCCCGCGGGAACGCCGCTCAAAAGTCTGGAGTGCAAGAACTGTGGCCCAGGCAATGTCATTGAAACGGGAGAGGAGATAAATGAATGAAAGTATATGAGATTATGAACCTATTCAAAAGCAAAAAGAGACGAGACTTGGAGAAGCAGCTTGAGAAAACACGAGACGCATTGGACAACCTGAACGGCGCAATTGAGGATGCAATCTGGTGGCTTGGATTCGATTCGTACCTTCGCGATCTAATCGCATACATCGATACATCAGACGAGCCAATTCTGCGTCCGCGGAAAATGATGGGGGGCGACTCCAAACGATTGGACTGCTTAATATGGGTTTTGCTTGTGCTGCAATATGGCACCTTTGATGATAGCCCTGTTAATGGAACTATCACGGACAAGCAGAGCGCTTTGGCACATCTGCACACATGGCGCGAGGTTTCGGAGGGTAATGTCTGATGGGCAAAGCGGAACGGGAAAAGGGAAAGAGCGGCGAGCGAGAGGTCGCCGCTCTCTTGCGCGCTCATGGCTTTGTTGATGCTCATCGTACAGCGCAGAACTGCGGACGGTCTGGTGACGCGGCTGATGTTGTTGGAATCGATGGCATGCATCTTGAGGTCAAACGATGCGAAACCACAAAGATTCACGATTGGATGGCTCAAGCCGTGCGAGACGCATCTGGCACGGGCAAGATGCCAGTCGTGCTACATCGCAGAAACAAGGGTAAATGGCTTGCAACGCTGTCGATGGAAAGCTTTCTCACTCTCGTTTCTGCATGGATATCAATAGCCGCAAAGGAACACACGGCTGATGGCTGCAATTCGGATAATAGGCCAGTTATAACTTGTTATAACACCAAGCAAAAAGGAGGGCAGGATGATACAGAATAACTGGAAGCGAATGCTTGACAAGGCAGATATCAAACAGAACAGCCTTGCTGAACGTGCAGGAATCAACAAGGGCGTCCTCTCTATGGTTGTACAGGGCGAGAGAATTCTCCCGATGGACAAGCTTGAAACGTGTTTGAGCTTATTGGATTGTACACTGGGCGACATATACAACGCGCGCATTCAGCGTGTCATCTATGGTGTGGCACCTAGACCGCGATCTGCGACCGTATCATTGGATGCCAATGTGGTATTGGCTCTCGATGAGCTTATCGAACAAGGCATATACAATAGCAGGAAAGAGGCTGCGAATGCATTGCTCCGTTCCGTTACCAAGAGATGTGGAGATTCATATGCACAGGTTTGACAGACAGCGCGCGGCACAAGGCAAACTATTCAAATATGCATCCTACAAGGCGCTTATCGCGGAATATGAAGCCCGCGCCTTGTCACAAGCTCGGAAATGTGATACACAATACATCAAGGGCGCATATCGTTCTGATCCCGCGGCAAGAGGCGGCGTCATGCTTGCCGATCCTCCTCACAGAATGCAGATTCGTATGGCGTGGTGCTCCGCAATCGAGAATGCATGGGCCGAATGTAAGGCCGAGGATGCTGCGAACGGCAGAAGCGACGTAGGCATGGCTTATGTGATGGAGGAATACTTCTGTCTCAACAAGCCGCCGCGCGACAAAGAAAAGAACGGCGAAGCACGCGAAGCTATGCGCAAGAGGTGCGATATTTCGACGCGCACCTTCTATGAATGGATAAGTGAAATCGTAGATACTGTTGTGTACCATGCAGCAAAGCGAAATCTGTTATAGAATGAGGTGAATCAACATGGGGCAGAATACTATGGTCGGAACATATTGCGCTTGTTTGAGCGTCAAGGCGTTCATGAATCTTTCCAAGGATGAATGGCTTAGAAAGATGCTGCGTGGGTTTGTTCGTATTAACCAGTGCAAAGCCCACGATAGACAGGTTGCAGCGTGGGAAAACTGCTACGATGTTTTGCACGATGCGCTTGCCTTGCTGCCCAAGACGTACAACCTGTCATTGGTTTTTGAATATGCAATGCCGTGCAATAAGCCTGGTACAAAAAGAGCGGAGCTTGGCAGGGCCGTTCGAGCAGACGTGATTCTGCTGGAAAAGACAACTGCCGTCGTGATGGAGTTCAAAAGAAAGCGGGATTTCTTTATCGGAGACCTGCGGCAGGCAAAGAAGTACAAAACGCGGTTGCAGAAATACCACGTCGGCTCTGTTGGCATGCACAAAAAGGTCGTTTATGTTTTGACAAAGGCGAACGGATACTATGACTGCCATTATCGTGGAGCAATCTGTTGCTCTCCAGACAAGCTTGCAGACGCTCTGGGGCGAGTCATTCCAGAAAAGCCAATCAAGCATGCAAACGCACCAGCATGGCTGTCGTCTGGATTTGTTGCTGACCCTCGGCACAAAACAGACGGCAAGATGCAATGAGGATATAAAGATAGCCCCGTGCCAAATCGGCACGGGGCGTTCTTTTGTTATCCGAACAGCCCAAACCTTTCCTTGTATTCATTGGAAACGGTAGCCTCTGCCTTGGTGATGGCATCACCGATAGCCTCTGCCCTTTCTTCATCAGACATGCGAGCATACCGAGCGCTAGACATAAGAGCCTTGATAGCTGCATAGGATGCGTTGCCACGAGATATACAGTAGTCCGTATATTCGCTGGCCGTCATATCATAGCGCGGCTGTGTGCTTATCTTGAAATACTTATTCGGGAGCGTCGGGAATATCTGTACGTTACCAGTGCTTTCGTACAAATCAATCAACGCTTCGTCTACTGCGTCGCGGTTCTTAACGGTGACCTTGCCTGGGAAAATGAACTGATTGGCAAAATCAAGCGCCCAAGCACCGAACGAATTCTGTGTGCGCGTCTCACCAGTGACCGTGACATAAGGCTCCAGCGTGTTTTCTACGCCTGGAATCTTTGCCATGTACGATCTTACTTTTTGGTCTGCCCAGCCAAGAGGGGAGGCAGAACTGCCCTTAGTTGTACGGTCGATCGGATCGATGGCTTTGGCAAGCTTGCTGCCTATTGTTGGCAGATATTGCCCGACATAGCTTGTGCCAACGTTCTTTAGCACGCCGCCGATACTGTTCTCGTCATAGGTCTTAAGTGCAGAGTTGATGGATGAGAGGAAGGACATTTCCATCATCGGGTCAGCAATGCTGAAAATGGAATCGAGAACTGACGAAAACCAATCCGACCCGTCTGCGTCAGCTCTTGCCGCGTCATATAGCGCAACGCCCATGAATAGCGGAATGGTGGCAGGCGCAACGGAAGCCAGATTGATAGATACATCGCCAATATTCAATGAATAGGTCTGCTCTCCAGTATCCGAAAGAAACTGCTCGTATCCTTCTTGCTCCTCGCCGTTGCCGCGCAACACGCCAAGCTTCGCCATAAGCATACCAAGCGCCCATAGAGCCGAGCCTACCGTACCAGAAGCCAGCTTATCAATGCTATTTGCTACATTTGCGGGATCGCCAGACTTTGCCGAGCGCACAAGATCAACAGCTCCCATGATAAGGCCAACTGGCGAATACTCAATGCCACGTTTGGCAATATTGATGGGGGTCTTTTTGAACGGCATAATACCCTCAACGAATATCTTTCCTGCAACGCTGGCAGCATCGGCATGCCGCCTCGCTTTGCTCCCTGTATTGGCGAGCTGGTTGATTACGTTGGCAACCTTACTTGCATCTCGGAACGTGGCGCGCAGAGCCTCATCTGATGCCCATTGCGCTGCCGCCGTGTCCTGCTCCTTGGTTATGGACTTCGCATCTATACCCTGTGCAATCATATACTGTGTATAGGCGTCGATGTATGCTGACCTCATGAACCACAAGTCCTCAACTTCTAGGGCATTGAAATTGAATTGCTCCAATGCATTGATGAGGTCTGACTTGGCAAGGCGCTTGGCATCGCGTGCCATCTGTTCAAACCCATACTTTCCGCCCGACACGAGATCGTTCTTATGGTCAAGGAACGACTGCTCAGCAACCGCAAGGCGTTCTGTCTGGTTTGCTTGGCTATATACCGCATGAACACGCTGCGCCTGATCTTTCACGAGCATGTGTTCAAATCCCGTAGCAACCGCATTCTTTGCGCCGCGCATACCAGCCATGAGCGTGTTGCCCAGCATGTTACGAAAATGCGTTACGGGGTTTGCCAACATGGCGAAGTAACGCCAGTTTGATAAGCGCTCAGCGAGGGTGAGCGGAATATTCGCACCAATGTACTTGGTTACGGCTGCTTCCGCATCTGCGACTTCTGCGTGCGTTTTGGCATCAAGCAACGGCTGAACGAGTTCCTGCGGAATAGCAAGAGAATTCATTTTGCCTTTGGCGATTTGATTATCATATTTCTGGTTTATGCTATCTACAAGTTTCTGCATATAGAAGTAGCTACCAACACCACCAAGCTCCTTGAGCATAGTGAATGCCTGCACGGCGCGGCCAGAGCGAGTACCAGCCAAGCATAGGCTGGACACGATATCCACAACGGATTCAAAGTCGTTACGTTGGCTTGCTTCGGCCAATAGCTGCATGCCCGTGGTTATATCGAGGTCTGACACGAGCTTTCCAGAATCAACGTCGGAAACGAACTTATCTTGTGCAGACGAGACTCCACCTTTTGCTGCAATAAATCGCTTCGCTTGCTCTCTAAGCGACGCATTGGACTTCGGTATGTAGGCGCCGAATCCCTCATCGAGTGTCATGCTCTGGATGGTTGCCACTTGTGCGTCGGTTAGATGCTTGCTCTCAAGAACAGAGCGCAGTACCTTGCTGGTTGCATTGCTGCCATCAGTGGACAGCGGCACGTCTATGTCACGCACGCGAGGGTCTTTGCCCTGTTCGTGCGCGCCATACTTCTGCACAAGATCGTTCCATGTCATGCCGTGCGCATACTGGCGGAAAGAATAAGCGCCCTGTTCGGGCGCTATTCCTGCTCCTTCGGTTCCTGCGCTACTTTGGCGGCTTCCTCCTGCATTTTCCGAAACTGCGCTCTTTTCCGCATTTGTCGTTCCATATCCCACTTGGTGTACCGCATTACCTTGTTGCCGCATTCTGAATGTTGTGTTTGTTC
The DNA here is from genome assembly GCA_964453325.1 of uncultured Christensenellaceae bacterium. Taxonomy (GTDB): domain Bacteria; phylum Bacillota; class Clostridia; order Christensenellales; family Christensenellaceae; genus JAZRGP01. The sequence continues at coordinate 6,051 of CAYVOZ010000077.1, forward strand.
CGTTTGCTGTTCCGATGGGGATGATGACATTCTGTATCGCCTCCAAATTGCTTCCTTTACGAGGAGTGTAATCGGGAGAAAGGAATTTGTCAACACCATGTTGGCCAACAGACCGCAACCATGCGTCGAGTTCTGCCTTTACAGCATCAATGTTTTCTGGCATAGACGCTTCGGCTTCGGCTTCGGCTGCTGCGCTTACTGAATCAGGAGCTGTATCCAAAAACGCATCCTCCGTCTGAAACGCTTCCGTTTCGCTTAACGATTTTACATAGCGAACATAAGCAGGATCATAAAAGTTTTCGTCAAGAACGTTCATCTTATCGTTGAATAGGCTTACAACTAAGGAAATCTTTTCGCTATTCTTGAGAGACGAGTATCCATTCGATGCTACCGCGTCACGCACACAGTTATTAAAAACAACGACCGTTGCTTGCTCGACGCTCTCTGCTGCACCTATGCTTTCAAACGATTGTATGACATGTTGAACTTCATGCAGTATAACCGCACATCGGCTAATATCATCCATAGGTTCGCCAGTAGAATCATATGCAGTGTCCGATAGCAACGTGTTTGCGTTTATATCTATGGTCTGCGTTTTCGGGTTATAGCAAGCATAGTCATTCTCGTTTAGTTCTGTCCCGCGAACATTGCTAAAGACACGGACAGGCATATTGGATAGCTGCGGATACAGCTTGAAAAGAGCCTCGTGATTAAGAATATCGCGTAATTTTATAGAGCCGCTTTCATCGGTAGAAGCAAGAACATCGCCATTGATACTCGCTCCAGAATCGGATACCCATGCGCGGAGCTTCCCTTCCAGACCGCGGAACGTATCCAGGTTCAAGCCCTGCTGCCTCGCTTGCGCAATCCCCTGTTCGCCAAGATACATGTACTCCCGAAACCCGTCGCTCGGACGTTTGCCAGCTTCTGCAAATGCTTTGGTATACATGCGCTCTATATCGAGCAGAAGCATTTCGCCGACGCCCGCACCTTCGCGCGTCGCCTTGATTTTGGCAATTTGATACTGCGCCCAATTCAAGACGCGGCCTGCAATACCAGACTGCTCGCGTACAAGAAACTTGATCGCAGCTTCGTTGCGCAGTAGGTTGTCCTGTGCAAACAATGCCACGAACTCGCGATTGCCGATATCGTCCGTATATTCCTGCCCAAGCGCCTCGCGTTGCGCTCTTATATCGGCTTTGAAAGATGCAATCGCAGTATCGGAAACGCCATCAACATCACGCGCATATCGAAACACAAATTGCGACAGACGGGCATAGGACGCTCCGCTCTCAAGAAAATGCGTCAGTTCATGCTTGAGAACAATGCCCTCAGGTGAGTTAAGCAGATCATTTGAATCCACGGGCAGCTGCTTGCTGTTGAGATAGATCGTGCCATTCTCATAATAGCCGCGAACATTGTCGTTCGCCATGTTTTCAATAACGACATTTCGCCCGAACCTCTGCTGTGCAAACGACACGATTGCCTGTTTGCGCGTATCGTCCATTTCAACATACGATATGTTTTCCTGCGGAACAGCGGAAAACGCCCCTGTCTCTTGCTCTGCTTGCCGCTCCTGAAATTCCTTAAGCTTTCCAGCGCGGGCTGCCGCCATCCGATCATCGGCAGAAATGCTGCTGGCACCGGCAATGGAAACGGCTGCTTTGGCTTCGTCAATTTTCTTTGCAGCCATGCCCTGTTCAAGAACAGCAGCATCGTAGGAAGCAGGGTCTGCGGTTCCTTGCAAAATGAGATTGTCAACCGAATAAGTGGCACGGATGTGCTTATTCATGGAATCCGAAACCTGTGTGCTCGAAGCGACAGCTGCTTGCATTGCGTCCACCTTATCAGAAAACATCATTGCAATGTTGACATGATGAGCTGCCAGTTTCGCATTGGCTGCGGACAACGCAGAGTTCAGCTGTGCTTCTGTTTCTGCATACGCTTTTTCGTATGCAGCCATGTCGGCAGCATATTTGGTGTCAGCCGCTTCCTTCTCAGCGTTTGCCTCATAGAGTTTACTCGCAACCTTGCTGTACGCATTGAGGTCATCAACCGCATTGTTGAGTTGGCGATGATAGTATGAAACGCGCGCATTGGCCGACTTCCTACGCCTGCCAATCTCGGCAAGTCTTTCGGGCCTATTCTCCTGTGCATCGCGAAGCTGCCTTGCAGAGTTTACTACGTTCGTTACAGAACTGTGATAATCCTCACGATTCATAATCGCGTCGGTTCCCTGTGCTGCATATGCTTTCAAATCAGCATCGGACAGACTGCTCGCAAAAATGTTTGAAAACAGGACGTCATAGTTTTCGGTTGAGTAATCACCAGAATTGGTCATGTACTCCGCAATTGCCTGTGCGTTCTCGGCCATAATGTTGTTCGCATTAATGCTGCCTAAAGAAAGAGAACCACCAAGCAGGCCAACAACACCGCCAAGCACGCCTTGGCGGTTAAGCTCTTTCAGGCTGAAATCCTCTTGGTTCCAGCCCTGAATCTTTGAGGACATAAGCCACGACGAAGCATAAGATGCCGCTTCCTCTCCATACTCTCCGAGGAAAGAAGCGATCAGATTTATGCCTTTCATCTTTGTAACGTATCCAGCTTGCGCAAATGTGTTACGGCTCTTGAATACATTAACCGCTGTTTTCTTTCCACCAAGCGCGCGACCCCAAATCTTATCAGCGTTAAACGCTTCAACAAGACCTTCGATCGAACCATTTACGAGAGCATAGGAGGTTGCCTGGTCAACGGTTGCGCCGCCATCGATGGCCTCCGCATAATACGAGCCTGCGGCTGATAGCATGAACGGCGACGACCGCGCCAAATACATACCTGTCTTGGAAAGCGCAACGATGCCCTTCTGCGTGATGCCAGATGTAGCAGCAACAGAGGACAGCGCATAGTTCGACATAGCGGTGCCAGCACCTGTTTTTGATACGGCCCCAGCAACCGCCCCGCCAAGAGCGTTCATTGCATACATACGCAGCACTTCGGAACCTATATCCGACCCAATGCTAACGCCTCTGGTAAAAGCAGACTGGTTGCTACTGCCATAGCTCATGATATAGTTGGCAGCATCATTAAATTCCTTTGTGAACTCAAAAGTATCGCCAGACCTTCCAAGAATTCCGTTTATAGCCATATCGCCCAAATTTACCACTGATTTGGCCGTGCCGATAACAAACTTATTAAGTATAGCGCCAACACCCTGATACCTCAAAACCTCCATAGGGCTTTTTGCAACGTGCGGATTTGCCATTCTGTAAAGATCAAAATCCGCTATATAGTTCCTGCGTTCCTCCTCGCTCCACGCGCTCCATGCGGCAGAAGCTTGCTCCACAGTTATGCTGTCGCCATATATACGCGGAATATCGACCTCAACAAAGTAGTTGTATGCCGATTCAGCAGGATCGAGAACGTCACCATAACCTACGGTGCGAACGGCCTGATCGTATTCATACGGAGACATAATACCTTCGTCAACTACAATGCGCTGCCTTGCAAGCTGCACCTGTTCGGCCTTGTCAGCCTGTATTGCCTGTCCTATCCCCGTTTGGTTAGCACGTTCTATCTGCGATATAGCTATAGTTGATTGAGACGTCAATCCACCAGACGAAAAGCCCGCAGCAAGAAAGCGACCGATTTCAAACGATTGTTCTGCCTTGTGGAGGCCAAGTTCTGTCTCTGCTGTTTTAATCACATATTCGGAAGCTCCGTCGTCTGCTAAAGCAGCGCGCGCAGCTTGCATGCTATCTTTCGTAGGCGTACCGTCATCGTTATAATCAATATACTTTTGTATTACATCCTTCGCGCCATCGACGCTGATACTGGAAGTTGTACCATTTATGATGGGAGAAACCACCGCTTCTTTCACTAGACTAGCGTTATCTTTGCGACGTTGAGCCTCTGCCGATTTTACAGCGGCAGCTTGAGCAACAGCAGCCCGCACAGCAGAGTTATCTTTCATATCGGAAACGGCATTGCCAAACGATTCCGCGTCATGAGTAACAGCAGCATGCTCCATCGATTTAGTGGCCGCTACTTGAGCACCCGCAGTAAAAATCATAGGGAGATTCTCTGCTAATGCATCCAGCAGATGATCATCATCCTCTTTCTGGTATTTATCAAAAAGCGACATGATGGCGTCTTTTTCGTCTGTGCTTGACGCAAGACTATACAGACGGTTCTTGGCTTGTCGGATACGACTGGATTTTGCACCCGCATCACGCATCGACGCCAGAATGTCAGTTGCCGATTCTCCATTTTTATAGCGCGTCTCGGCATATTCTTTGGTTTGTTTTCCGCTGCTAAGCCCGCCTATTTCCTCCGTCAATGAAACCTTCGCATTGTAGTTGCGCACATCCTCGTATGTGCTTCCGCCTATGCGAGCGGCATCAATTGCATTGTCAATAGCTTTCATTCCCATGTAGGTTTTGCGGTTTTTTGTCCAATAGTCCGAAAAATCCGCATACGAAAAAGACGGCTGCTCTATATATCTCCACGGAGCGGTCGCATCTGCTTCTTTGCTGTCTTTGAGTGATTGCTTGAGGACAGCTTCGCGATAATCCTCGTGTGTATCAAAGTCGTCTGGATCGTAAACCTTTGCTGTGTTAAAACTATAAAGCTGCCGAACGTCTGCCCAATCATCGGAATCCAGCGAATCATAGAATGCGCGGCTCCATAACTCTGAGCCAGCCACCAAGTTTCCGTTTCCATCGTCGTATTCCTTGTTATCGTTAGCTATTCCTTTTGCTTCGTATGATGCCAGTTTACGAGACACCGTATCATACAATTGCCCAATGCGTTCTGCTTGATACTGGGCCGCGGACTTTTCCGATTCGTATTCTCCGTACTGCTCCAAATACCGATCAAGATACTTTGCCGAAGGAAGTTCGTTATCCAGAAGCCAATTATCAAGCTTGCTGTTCGTATAGTATTTTGCATAAGAACGAGGCACAAGACCCGATGCCTTGCGCCTCTGATCCTCATCATCGTATGCATACGCATCTTTCCAAGATGCTTTATGCGCCTGCCGCACCCAATTCACCTGGTCTTGAGAAAGCGTGTATTGCTTGCTGCCCGTACTTAGCTTATATGCTGGAGAACTGGACGTAACGCCTTGCGTTCGGTTTGCCCTGTTACGAATGGCCGATGCAACAGATGCAATATCTTTGTCAGTTCCACTTGCAATTTTTGTAGAAATTGCTTGCCTCGCGCGATCAATCAGCTTTTCGTTTGTAGACATAATGCCTCCATTTAAATATCGCTATATCCAGTAAATCTTTTTCGGTGCGACGCGTCAGTATCATATGTGATGCCTCTCAGCACATTAGCTGCCAGCAGTATGTCTTTGTTTGCCGTTGCGATTGCCCGATTATCCTGAACGGTTTCAACCGACGTATTATCACCTCCACCGTTACCACTTCTGCCGCCACCTACATTAGCAAGGTTTGCACGATAGCGTCCATACTCGTCAATCGCACGACTATATGCCAATTCCTCAAGTGCGGAACGCACCTGTGCATTGAACATATCGACCTCCTTTTTATTTGATACGTTCTGTGTGTCAACGGCTAGACGATTTGAAAGATAGTTGTTGTATTGCTCATAAACATTCTGCGCTAGATTCGCGGCATAATCTCCTTCCAGTCCAGACACATCAGCCGCTTCCGATTGATACAGGCGATTTTTCTGGTCAGTAAGCCATGTTGACGATGACATGCCGCGAGACGTGGCATCAACATCGAGCGCAGCATTGTTCTGCACAGTGGACGCTTTACGCGTGTTGATGGCCTTATCATAGTAATTGCGCAAATACTTGGATACCTGATCGCTGATGGAATCAACGGTTTGCGCCTCCATGCTGATAGGCGTGTATTCCACTGTTTCCATTGGCAGCTCTTTCAAAAACGACTGATAATACGAATTGAGCACGTTATCAGAAAGCGCTGCGCTATTGATGCTGTTTGCCATATTCGTAACCTCCAATTGGGCTTAGTGTGATAGAGGGCAACCCCAGGGCGGCGTTACCCTCTGTTGAGTGCCAATTTATACGTTGGTCTGCGCGCGGATCTTGACCCACAGATCATGCACAAACGACGGCCCACGGCCAAGCGCAATGCCAGTGAGCACATACATAACGTACAGCAGCACAGGCTGCGCGATATCGACCATGCCGTCCAGCATGTTGATCTTTGCCACCACGGCCACCAGTATACCGATGGCCATGCTGATGATCTCCGCAATGCTGATCGTCCCCGCAGTCTTGTCCCACAGGGGCTTGAGGGTTTGCACGACCGCCTCCACAAACAAGGCGATGATGATAAGGTTCACGAGATTCATGATTCTTTCCTCCTGTTTTTTATTTCTCGGCTCTCGGCACACCGATGCCATCCAGCCGCTTGTGCGCAGAC